>JAGKWZ010000270.1 GCA_021151605.1 Verrucomicrobiaceae bacterium | reverse complement strand
GTGGTAATTTTTCCAAAAAAAAGGAAGGGGACGGTTCAATTTTTTGGTGGGCCATCCTCATTACATTACTGATGGGGGCAGCAACATTCTGCTGGTTCTTCAGTATTATGGTATTCGCCCACCCAGAAAAGCCTTTTAACTACAAAATGCTGGCCAAGCTCAAAAAGCTTGAGCCTTTACGTCCCTGGACAACCTTTACGGTGCCTAATGGCAAGAAACTCGATGCTCGCGGTTTGCTTGCCGAATACTACCCTTACAGCGCAGGTCAGATGGCAGTTAGCAACGATGTGCTTAAGCGCTCGTTTATTCGCAATTTTAAACATGATCGACCGACTTATGTTCTGGGTGATTACAAAGTGACTAGTTTGCGCATGTTGACCAAATCGGATGTTGCATCACCAGGTTGGGTGGTGCGCGCTCGTGCTACAGATCTTGAAGACGTGGATATCGAGATCCTTATGCCCGGACTCACGGTCAAAGATGAACCTTTTTGTGTAGGGGATGTGGTGGCCATGGACAGCAGCAAACCTCAAGTGACGATTTTGCACGTTCAGCGTATGGACGCAGATCGTATTTGTGTGACGACAATACCATTAGCTTATACAGATTTTACCAAAACTGCTTCCATGGCGCTCAAAATGACTCCACCAGAAAGACTGAACATGGATGCTTACTGGCCAGTGACTCGTGACACAGGATCAGCAATGGCGGCTGTGGACAGCGAACTCGTTGGTGGAAGGAAAGATGTTGTAGCGACTGGAAATTAATTTAGCAGCAGCTGTTTAATTAAAGTTCAAATCCTATTGGTATTAGTATCAAAAGGTGTTGTTGAGGTGGCAGTCTTGTAGGCAAAAAGCTTTCAATCAGAACACTACTTCGACCTCAATTAAGGATATGATAATTATTTATGGGGTCACGTGGCACGACAGCCAAGACCTCCAGTTGCCGAGTGATAAATCACAGGAAAACGCAGACACTTATTAAGATTTTCAGATATCTGGGTTCATGTTTCTGAGTTTTCCCTCATGGACCACTGATGTGACGCGACTTCTGTACTGGGCAGCGCTGTCTGTGCCAGTTTCTCTACTAGCGGGTTCTGCGACTGCTTTTTTCCTGTGGTCTCTGGATGAAGTGACGAAATTGCACTGGCAATACCCATGGCTGCTATGGCTGCTTCCGGTTGGCGGGGTGATTGTGGGCTTCTTGTATCACCACCTTGGCGAAGAATCAGATAGAGGAAACAACCTGCTGCTGGATGAAATTCACCAGCCCAGTGCAGGCGTTCCGACGATCATGTGCCCGCTGGTGCTGCTGGGCACTCTTTTAACACATCTACTTGGAGGATCGGCCGGACGCGAAGGCACGGCAGTGCAGATGGGCGGAAGTTTGGCGGACATGCTGGTGCGCCTGCTAAACGTGGGGCGAGAGAATCGCCGGCTCATCCTGATGTGCGGCATGGCAGCTGGCTTTGGGGCAGTATTTGGCACTCCACTGACTGGGGCGATCTTTGCCATGGAAGTCCTCGTCATCGGACGAGTGCAATATGATGCGGTAATCCCCGTGCTGATCGCAAGTGTAGTGGGAGATGCGACGTGTTCGGCATGGGGCATTCACCACACGGATTACCATTTGGATGTAGCAGCGAACTGGGGATCACATGCTCCACTGGAAGCATTACTTCTCGGGAAGGTGGTGCTGGCCGCGATAGCTTTTGGTTTCGGCAGTTGGTTCTTTTCAGAGGCGACTCATTCCCTACAGCGTGTTTTTGCAAGGCTCGTCCCTTATACACCATTGCGTCCAGCCATCGGCGCTGTGATTGTGATCGCGCTAGTTTATATCCTGGGAACTCGAGATTACCTGGGGCTGGGAGTCGAGCCTCCACCAGGAGGGCATGTATCCGTAATCACCTCATTTGAAGAAGGCGGAGCCACGCCGTTGAGCTGGCTTTGGAAGACCATTTTTACTGCGGTTACACTCTCAAGTGGATTCAAGGGTGGGGAGGTGACTCCTCTGTTCTTCATTGGGTCCACCATGGGGAATGCTCTTGGACATCTGATGCATGAACCCGTGGCATTGTTTGCAGCGCTAGGATTTATCGCCGTCTTTGCGGGTGCAGCGAATACGCCGCTGGCCTCGACGGTCATGGGTATCGAGCTCTTTGGCGCTCACTATGCGGTTTATTTCGCCGTAGCATGTTTTGTCTCTTATCAATTCAGCGGCCACACAGGCATCTATCTTTCCCAGAGAATCGGTATTTCAAAGATGGGGCGTGAGCACGTTGCAGGGAAGACTTTACGAGAACTCAAATCGGTCGGACCGACAAAGACGGATTCAATCCAATAAGCCTGGCCTTCGTCGCAGGTGGCAAATGCTCGCCCTCTCTGCTTCGTGCTTCCGCTGAAAGGCAGTATTCTCTTTGGTAGAAACCAGTGGAGCGAACGTGCTGATGTAGCCTTTCTGATTTCATGAAAATGGCTACTTTGCCGCAGATTCCATGAGTTACCTGACAGATCCCATAAGCCGTGCCGATTTGCGCATGTTGTATCGCCGCACTTTGTTGGAGGATATCATGCCGTTCTGGCTTCGGCATGGGATCGACCGGGACCACGATGGCATTCTCACAGCGCTGGATCGTGATGGCGGCATGATCGACTCAGATAAGAGCATCTGGTTCCAAGGCCGGGCAGGCTGGATGTTTGCCACGCTTTTCAATACCGTGGAAAAGAACCCCGAGTATCTGAAGGCGGCTGGATCATGCATCGACTTCCTGGACAAACATGGCTACGCCACGGATGGGAAGCTTTTCTTTACGGTGACCCGGGAGGGCAGGCCGCTTCGGATGAGGCGCTATGTTTACAGCGAGGCCTTTGCCTCCATCGCCCACGCTGCCTATGCGAAGGCGACGGGAGATCAGCGCTATCGAGAGGCTGCTCTGCGCGACTACACCACCTACCTGAAGCATTCCTTTGAGCCTGGAATGATGACGCCCAAGGTGAGTGCAGAGACTCGCCCCATGATCGGGCTGGCACCGCTCATGATCGGCATTGTGACGGCGCAGGAACTGCGGGTAAATTTAGGGCATGTGGAGCTGATTGGCCGCTCGATGACGGAGTGGGTGGATCGCTTCATCTTCGATATTGAGCGGCTGTTTTGGAAGCCAGATCTCAATGTGCTGATGGAGACGGTGGCTCCGGATGGGAGCATCATCAATCACTCCGATGGACGACTGCTGAACCCCGGGCACGCCATCGAGTGCGCGTGGTTTATCCTCCACGAGGGTCGGCTGCGTGGGGAAAAGAGCTACATCCAGCTCGGGTTGAAGATCCTGGATGCAATGTGGGCTCGCGGTTGGGATGCGGTGCGTGGTGGGCTGCTGTACTTCCGTGACCTGCATGACAAGCCTGTGCTGGAATACTGGCAGGACATGAAGTTCTGGTGGCCTCACTGCGAGGGGATCATCGCCACGGCCCTGGCTTATGAAATCACGCATGAGGAGAAGTATGCAGAGATGCACGCGGCCGTGCATGACTGGAGCTTCCAGCACTTCCCTGATCCCGAGCATGGGGAGTGGTTTGGCTGGCTGCACCGGGATGGGAGTCCCTCCCAAATGGCGAAGGGCAGCCTCTTCAAGGGCCCCTTCCATCTGCCGAGGGCGCTATGGTATGCGGCCGGATTGCTAGGGTGATTGAGCGGGTGCTTTCGAGAGGATTGACAGAAATCCGGCTTTCTGGGTAGGCTGTAGCGCATGAGCAGCTTCCGTCTCCGTCCCCGTTTTACTCATGTGCTGAATCTCGACGTCGAGGCAGCGAGGGAGAAAATCGTGGGGCAGGTAGAGCGGGATGCGGCGCGCTGCGAAGTGAAGAGCTTTCCTGGATTTGTCTGCCTGCGCATCCCTGAGGAGGATCGGCACTACTGGTCGCCCAGATTGAATTTGAGTCTTGATGCTGAGGGTGTGGCCAGCACCCGGGTGAATGGGACCTATGGCCCGAATGCGAACATGTGGGCCTCGTTTTTCTACGGCTATCTGATCGTGGGCTCGCTGGGCCTATTTTCGGGAATTCTGGGGGGCTGCCAGTGGGTGCTGGGCATGACTCCGTGGGGGCTGTGGATCTTCGCGGTGATGGTGGCGCTGGCGGTGGGGATGTACTTGTCCGCGCAGTTTGGCCAGAAGATCGCCGCACAGCAGACCTTTAAGCTGCACCAGATCTATGAGTCCGCCGTGGGTAAGGAAGTGAAGATCGACTGACCAGCTTCTGATTACTGCCGGTAGAAGTCGAGCGTGTGCTTTAGACCTTCCTGCCAGCTAACTTTCGGCTCGTAGGCTAAGTCGGAGTAGGAGGCGGTGAGGTCGGCGGCAGAATGGCGGATATCGCCGCTGCGTCCAGGCTCGTGTTTGGGGACAATGTTCTGACCCGTGAGGCGATTGAGCTCGGCAATTAGGTCCAGCAGCGTGACACTAGTGCCTCCGGCGATATTGAATACGCGACCGGCCACCTTTTCAGCAGGACGCTCGGCGGCAAGGAGGTTGGCGGCGACGACGTTGTCGATGTAGGCGAAGTCGCGCGACTGGAGGCCATCGCCAAAGATGGTGGGGATTTCCCCGCGCAGGAGCAGGGTGCAGAAGCGGGCGATGACGCCAGAGTAAGGGGAATTGAAACTCTGGCGGGGGCCGAAGACATTGAAGTAACGGAGGGCGACTGTCTCCAGGCCGTAGAGCTGGTGAAACATCTGCCCATAACGCTCGCTGGCGTATTTTTGCAGGCCGTAGGGAGTCAGCGGAAGCACTGGGTCGGACTCGTGCTTCAGCGGGGCCTCGGTATCGCCATAAATAGCAGCGGAGGAGGCGAACATGAAGCGCTTCACCTTCGCATCACGAGCGGCGACAAGGAGGGCAAGAGAGGCTTCGAGATTCACCTGATTGCTCTCGATAGGCTGGGCCACGGACTGTGGCACGGAGGCGATGGCGGCTTCGTGGAAGACCCAGTCACAACCGGGGACGAGCTTCTGCACGAGGGCGGTGTCCGTGACGTTACCCTGGACGAATTCGATGTCGGGATTGCCGTTGGCCCAGGCCAGGTTTTTGAGGTCACCCGTACTGAGGTCATCGAGAATGACGACGCGGGCTCCGCGAGCGGCAAGCGCCTGGGCGATGTGCCCTCCGATGAATCCGGCACCGCCAGTGACAAGGGCTTTGATTTCTAAATGAGAATAGTTGGGCATGAGAGTCCGCATCATCCGCAGAAGGTTAGAGCTGGCAACTGATGGGTGAATGTTCATCGCAGTTGTGAGACAGCGGTGGGCTGTGCGTTTTCTTGACCATGATCTCTGCTGCTCCAACTCGTCGTCGTTTTCTGCAAGCCGCCTCTGCTGGTATGATTTCAGGCTTTCCACACGTCAAAGCTCAAGCTCCGGCGGTGCTCGGCCAGGGGGAATATCGCTACAGGGTCGTGCCAGGCTGGGGCGTGCTGGATGCGAAGACGCCGGTGAAGAACTGCCATGGCATGGTGCCCGACCGCGAGGGGCACCTCATCCTGCTAACGGATCACGTGGCGAACAATGTGATCATCTATGATCGCCAGGGCAAGCTGGTGAAGAAATGGGGCACCCAGTTTCCAGGTGCGCATGGTTTGTCCATCGTGACCGAAGGGACGCGCGAGGTGCTTTTCATCACCTGCCTGCAAACCCATCGAGTCGTGAAGACGACGCTGGATGGCGAGGTGCTCCAGGAGTGGAACTGGCCGGAGCAGACGGGGAAATATGAAAAGGCGGAGCAATACAAGCCTTCATGGACGCTGCACTTGGGCAATGGAGACTTCTTCGTCCTGGATGGCTACGGGCGGGACTACATCACGCACTATGACGCGGCGGGAAAGCTGGTGAAGATCTTCGGCGGGCAGGAGGGCGGCATCGTCCACTGGGGGCCGCATGGCGGAATGGTGGATGAGAGCGATCCCGCGTCGCCGTCATTGCTCATCGCGATGAGTGATCAGCAGCACCTTCTGCGCCTATCCCTTGATGGGAAAAAGCTGGCTCAGGTGGACCTCCCCGGCGGGAATCCGCGCCAGATTCGCGCACATGGATCACACTACTTTGTAGCGCATCTGGCGGACAATTGGCCGAAAGACCGGAACTCACGCGGCTTTGTCTCCGTGCTCGATGCTGACCTGCGGGTGATGTCGAACATAGCAGGAACATCACCGACCTATGATGAGACTGGGAAGCTTCAGCCCATGAAGCATCAGGAGAAGGTCTTCACCCACCCGCATGACTTGATCGTGGATGAGGACAGCAGTCTCTACGTGGCCCAGTTTGCCTCAGGCAATACCTACCCGATCAAGCTGGAGCGTGTGTGATGCTGAAGTGCGAGTGCTTCAGTTGATCTCGATCGTGTTTTCTTCACCAATCAGTTTGCCAGAAAGGATCGGGGCCGTCCGGCTTGTGCTGGTCGGCAGGAGGAAGTGTCCCACCGACTGTTCCCGACCAGGAATGAGCAGGCTGGAAAAGGTGCCAGGACGAGAATTCTGGGGCTCATTGAGGATGAAGTCCAGAGCCGTGCCACTGCCAGAGACGATTCCGGTCCTAAAATTCGCGCTGAGTGCGATTTTGTAGGGATTGCCTGCTGAACCAGCGCTGGGAATGCTGATGACGTTTCGCGCTCCAATGGAGAAGATCTGGACGAAATCGGAGGAGAGTCCGCCCTCAGAGAAGATTAAACGCGCATTGTTCGTCCCGGCAGGGATGCCAAAAATCATCTCATTTGAGGCGGGTGGGGTATAAAGGCCTCCATTGGCGTTGAGGAAATGCAGTGGGAAACCCGCGCTATAGCTTCGGGAGGAAACGGCACCTTTCACCCAGCCAAGGCTGCCTTCGGTGACGTCGTCCTCGCTATCGAAAAACAAAGTGCCCTGCACGGAGCCGGAATAGCTATAGAGCATGAGATGCACCGCAGTCTGTCCATCCACACCGAGAGCTGTGCTGAAGGTATTGGCCGTGCCATCCGCCAGTCGGCTGATCCAGGCGACAGTGCCAGTGCTGCTGACAGACTGAATGGCCCAGCCCGCCCCTTGCGGATAGGTGTCGTTTCCGACGAGTTCAGCAGGCAGTTCGAGAGCCGTATTCCACTGCCCGACATAGGCGCTGGCTGGACTGGTTTTGCTAAAGGCGGCCTTGTAGCCAGAAAGCTGGATCACATCACCCTCGGGTTCATTCAGTGTGCCGGTGATGCTTGATCCGCCCACTGGCAGGGAAAAGCTGACCGTCAGCGGATCGTAGGGGCTCCTGCGTGGAACGAGGAAACTGCCAGCAGGAGCCGGGGTGCCGCCGGGCACGGTATCCAGCACGCCGCTGATCTGGGTGCGATGAATGCCGCGGGTGATGTATCCCGAGTAAGTGCCCGTCAAGGTCACGGTGATCTGGAGTGAGCCACCGAAACCGCCATTGTACCATGAATGACGGTCCAAAAGAGCATAGTAGCTGCCTGCCGTGCCTTCTGGCAGAGGCTCAACCGTCCACGGAATCGTCAAAGAAGCGCTTTTCGCAGTCCCATTAAAGGCAGCAAAAACGATCGTATACTCACCAGCGACCAAGGGACGTCCGGTAATCAGACCTGTTTTTGTGTTCAATGTCAGGCCTCTGGGCAGGCCGGTGACACTGAAGCTCGTCGCTGTCCCAGTGTATTCTAGCTGGTGGGTGACCTCGCCACTGACGACACCATTGCTTTCGGGTTCAAATGGTGAAAGCACGGGAGCAATGGAGGCCGCCTGGAGCATGACTGGATCACAAAGGCAGGCGATCCCGAATGAAAGACAAGTCATCAGTTTCCTGGATGTACCGGAAAGGCGCAGGAGAAGACGAAAGGAGTGTCGAATGTGCATAGAGTTGGGTTGCCAATAATTTTATGATTATAATAGAAAACCGCCTGTAAATCATTATGGAAT
>JAGKWZ010000269.1 GCA_021151605.1 Verrucomicrobiaceae bacterium | reverse complement strand
AGCCAGAGCCTGCCAAATCCGAAAGCAAGCCCACCGAAGCTCCTGCCAGCAGCGAAACCTCAGCCGCTGATGTCACCGATCTTCCCGCCGAAGTTCAGGCTGATCCATTGATCATGGCTGCTGTGGAAAGGTTCCGGCTAAAGCTGGCAGCCAGAGCCTAGCCTGCATTATTCACAAAGACAAAAAGAGGGCTGAGTTTGGCGCGCATTGAGGTATCAATGCAGGCGACTCAACCATGCCAAACCAGCCTGCTGACGAGTTAATCACCGAGTGTATTGATACGAAACTGCCCTCTGGCACGCGCTGCGTTTTTGTTTTGACGAGCCCCTCATGACTTTCGACGCCGGGCTGGTTCCCAAGCTCAAAGCTCCCGCACCCGGCGCGCGCAAGCCGAGTGCGCCAGAGCACAGCACTCAGGCGCTGCTCACCCAGCGTGTCATGCAGATGATCGGCGGCTACCCCGATGGCAACGACAGCAACCATCTGCGTCATGATCCGGTCCTGCAAATGCTCGTCGGCAAGGCCGCTCCCGGCACCACTGATGCCACGCTGGCGAGCCAGCCAACCATGAGCCGCCTGGACAACGGCTTCACACTGCGCCAGCTCGTGCTCGATCTCGGCTCGACGGCCTGCATCGTCTACGGCCAGCAGGAACTCGGCATGTTCAGCACGCATGTGGGCGACACCTGCCTCATGCCCTTCCACCTCTACGAGGGCCAGAGGCGCTCGCGGATCTCGGGTGTGAGCCAGCGTTGGCGATGCTTGGTGGTGAAGACACAATGCAGCAGGCATGACACAAAGGAGCGCATGGCGTGAAGTGTGCCCGGATGTGGCATCGTGCGTCAAGCGTCGCGTGGGAGATTTTCGGCGATGCCCAGCCCAATCGCCTCTGAAGCCTCGGAGAGGCGAAAGACAATAGCCCACGGATTTATCCGTGGGTCCAGGCGGCCACGAGGCTCAGAGAGCCAGAGTCCCGGCAGGGACGAAAGAGAGTCGCGAGAGGTGCCGGGGCATGTTCCGCCGCCCGAATGCGCGATGAGTCGGGGGTATAATCGGGACGTGTCCAGCACTCGGTGCCTTCTTTCGTCCCTACCGGGACTCTTGGTCATGGCGGCATGTCGCCCGCGCTTACCCACGGATGAATCCGTTGGCTATTGCCTGCCGCCTCTCCGAGGCTGGGGCGGAGGATTGAGGGGACTCTGCGTTCCATGCGACTTCTGGAATGCCTTCGTTCTTGTCAGGATCTGCGGGCTTGTGGCATAGAGGGTGGATCTATTAGCATCTAGCCAAAGAAAATAGTGGCGGAGGTGGTTGAAGAATCGAATCTGTTTCCGGATGACTCGGGTGTCCGCCCCAACTGAAAGCCTAGGCATTTTGTTAAGATGTTGCACCTTGACTTGTCCACATTGCCAAAAAGAAAACTGACCCTTTGCTTTACAACGGCTTTAGTTCTCCTCGCCTTGGTGTTCGCTTGTAACGCACTGAAAACTCGACTCCTACTTTGGGGCGATATTGGGTGGTCAAGTCTTGTAGAGAGACGGAACTGCATCATTCTCCGGAAGGAAGAAACGAATAATCATCTCCGCAAAGTGCTTTACCAGTGCGCAGAGAATGCTCAAAAGTGCTACTTGATGATGATTACAAAGGAAGGACATCTCAGAATCGACCCAACTGAGTTGATCTCCGGCCATGGAGGAAGACCTTACCATCGTTTGATCGAAGTAGTGGAAACGAGATATGATGACCACTCAGAGGTAGAGGGCTTGCCTGTTGACTGGCAAACTGTTTATATGCGGATGGATCAGACATCAGGGTGCCTTCTGAACTGGGGCGGGAAAGTTACCTCATTCCCAGATCTCCAAACGGCAGCAGTCCACAGCCTCAGCCTGACTGAAACTAAGCACACGAAGACTTTGTGGGTTTTAATTGCCCCAATAGAGTACCAATGCGGTAATGTTTTACTTACTTGGGGTCTGCTCCAGCAGAAAGGATTACCCGTCTGGATTATATGGGAGAACGGGGTAAATGCGCCAAGATAATCGCACATATGGATCTCTGAAACAAAGCTCAGGATTCAGAAGAAATAGACGCTGCGCATCCATTGCATTGAGCTAGCGCGATTCAGGAATAACGGGTGCGCGTTGCAAGGGCTGGACCAATGACACTCACTTCAAATGAGCCCGCCGTCTCTCTACTTAAAGCGCTCAGCTTGGCAGAGGAAGCCGTCATGTAAGAGTAAATGCTGGAATCAGGCTGAAAGCCGCAGCGCAGGCTACTCATCATGCACGATCACCTGAGTGCGCTTCACCTCACCCGAGGCGGGATCGCGGGCGATGAACTCATGACGCCCGGCGCGGAGGAGGACATACGCTTGGCTGCCATCGCGCTGCACGGGCAGGGATTCACAGCGCCACTCGACAGGCACCTGCGGCTCTGTTTCTAGCAACAGTCGCCGACCGCCTCCAGGCAAATCAGCATCAAGCTGGATGACCGTGCCTGGGATGGGATGGGCGATGCGCCAGGGCCGCGAGGTGCCTTCTCTCTGTGCACAGACCACCAGATCGCCAAGCCAGTTGTCTGAACTGCGGACCCACTTGGCGAACTCGGGCGGCAGGAGTGCGCGGCCACGCTCATCGTAGTCGCCTCGAGTGGCCGTGGGGGGAAGCGAGCCAGCGATGAAAAGCTCCTCACGGCTCAACCGCGAGGGCGGTGACTGCGCAGTCAGTTGCCTGCCGGTGCGTGGATCGATGCGAGCACGCACGATCTCTTTCGGCTCTTCATACCAGGTGGCCGGACTCGACTCATGCAGATGCAGCAGGATGTCCCGCCAGATGGGTGCTGCCCCGGTCACACCAGAGACTTCCTGCATGGGC
Source organism: Verrucomicrobiaceae bacterium (assembly GCA_021151605.1). Taxonomy (GTDB): domain Bacteria; phylum Verrucomicrobiota; class Verrucomicrobiia; order Verrucomicrobiales; family Verrucomicrobiaceae; genus Prosthecobacter. The sequence goes on along the minus strand of JAGKWZ010000269.1, from coordinate 5,153 downwards.
GTGTTGTCAAAATTCCCCGCCCAGACTCCGACGGTGTATTCCGGCGTGAAGCCGAGCGTCCAGTTGTCCCGATACGACTGACTCGTGCCCGTCTTCACCGCGGCGCGGAATGGCATCCGCAGTGGTGAATGTGTACCGAAGGTCATGCTGCGCGCTTGATTATCGCTGAGGATGTCGGCGATCAGATAGCAGGCTTCATGCTTCAAAACAGATCGGCCTGGCACCGCCGCATCAGACATCACCAGCCGCCATTCCTTCCACTCGCCAAGTCTCGCGAGACAGGCATAGGCATTCGCCAACTCGATCAGCCGCACGGGCGCATTGCCGATCGTTAGGCCGAGTCCGTAGTGCTCTGCCGGCTCGGTGAGCGTACTCAAACCAAGCTCTTGCACACGCGCCAGCAGCGTCTCCGCGCCCCCGAGACTGGCCAGCAGCTTCACCGTGGCGATGTTCAGGCTGTTGCCCAAAGCATCCCGACAAGTCACCGGACCATAGATCCGATGTGCATAGTTCTCGGGACGATAGACACCCGTTGGTGTTGGATACTCCACCGGCAAATCTGCCAGCACACTCGCCGGAGTGAACCCACGCTCAAAGGCGAGCTGATAGGTGAAGGGCTTCATCGCCGACCCCGGTGAATGCGGAACCCAGGCTCCATTGATCTGGCCACCGTCTGGCGCAAAGAAGTCACGCGAACCCGCCATCGCCAGCACCTCGCCCGAAGCATTATCGATCACCACCGCCGCCGCCTGCGTCACATGCCGTTCCTTCAAAGTGGCGAGACGCGAGGCGATGATCTTTTCCACCTGCCTCTGAAGCGCCGCATCGATCGTGGTACTTACTCGTCCATCCGCCACTTTTGCCCGCCCGCGCAGCATCTCCACCGCATGAGGCGCGGCAAAGCCACCCGTGTAACGTTGCAGCACCAGCGGCTCAGCCAAAGCCACTCGCCACTGCTCCTCCGTGATCATCCCCTGCTCTCTCATCGCCTGCAAAATCCGCTCCTGACGTGGCCGGACTGCTTCGCGATTGCGAAATGGATTCAGCCGATTCGGCGACTGCGGGATGGCTGCGAGAAAGGCGGACTCAGCCAAGGTCAGATCACTCAGTGGCTTGTTAAAGTAGCCTGATGCCGCCGCTGTGCAGCCCGTGAGCAGATTGCCATAGTGGATGCGGTTGAGATATTCAGTAAGCACCCGTTCACGCGGCCAGGACATCGCCAGCCTTCGCGCTTGCAGGGCCTCGCTAACCTTCACTCCGAACGTGCGCTTTTGTAGCCGACCAGAGGCCACTTTCGCGAGCTGCTGATGGATCGTCGAAGCGCCTGACACCACCCTTCCCGCCGACGCATTGTCCAGCACCGCCCGCGCCACCGCTAGCAGGTCAACCCCGCCATGATTCCAAAAGCGCCGATCCTCAGCCGCGAGTGTGGCTTGAACCAAGAAGCCGGGCAGTTCCTCAAACCGCGCCCCCGAACTGACACGATCTCCCTCCGCCGTGAGCAGTTGCCTCAGCGCAGAGCCATCGCGCGCGAGATACTGTATCGAAACCGACCTCTCCTGATCGAGCGACTGTGGCAGCGCCACCAGCCACGGCAGCCCCCACCAGCCAAACGCCAGGCCCAGCAAAGGCAGGGCGGCGAGCAGGAACCGACGACGGAGTTTTTTCATGAATTCGTGACGTGATGACGGCGCAATCAACGCCGGGAAGCCAGCAGTGAGAACTGAAATTCACCAAGGCGGACCCGATGATCACAACTTTGTTCTTCCAATCCGGCGCTTGTTTCACATAAAATGCCCGCATGTCCAACCGCACCTGGCACCTCATCAAAGCCGCCACCAACGAAGAGTACGGCCCACTCGACGAAGACACTCTGCTGCAGTTTGCCTCGGAGGCCAAGATCGCCCCGATGGACAAGCTCTCCGATGATGGTCGCCAGAGCTGGCGGCGTGCACCGATGATCCGCGAGCTCCAGATGGACTGGCTGATCCAGATGCCAGATCAGTATCTCTACGGCCCTACGAATGTCGCCACCATCCAGGAGTTCCTCGCCACCGGCCAGATCGATGAAAACGTCATCCTCATCGATTGCACTGACGGCGGCGAATCCCGCCTCGGCGAACTGGATTTCTTCCAGGCCAGCCCACAACACGTCCGCAGCGCCCATACCACCCTCATCGGTGCCCAGTGGCCCGATCTCGAAAAAGGCAGCGGCGACGCCTTGCTGCATCAGCGTGTGCAAATCCTGGAGCGTCAGCTCATGGAAGCCCAGCACGCCCTGGATGAAAAGGAACGCGCCATCCAGATCCTCCGTCAGCAGTTCCTCGAAGCTACGGGGCGTGAGCCGCTTTAATTGATCGTGGTGGATTCCAAACACTACTGGACCGCATAAACTGCTGCCAATTGACGCAGCAGGCTCTCGATCTCCGTGTAGTAGAGGACATCCTCCATCTCTGCGCGCTTGGCCTTCAGAGTCTCAAGCTTCCGCTCCAGTTCATCGCGCTTGGATCGCTGAGCGTCTGTAAGCTTCATTTCTTCTTCACTCAAAACGAGCGCCACCTGAGCCGCTCGTGCGCCGTCTTTGATGTCCTTGGACTCCTTGCTGAAAACTTCTGACCGCGTGCCCACACCATCGGCATTGTCCTCCATGAGCGAGTGTTCGGTGGAGATACGCTCTTCGTTCTCGTAAAACTCAGCCACCAACTTGCTGGCATGGCGGAAGGCTTCGAGAATCGACACTTGCTTATCCTGATCCAAATCAGCAGCCAGATCGCCGGCGATGGCAGGTGCGAAGAACTCGCCAAAGCGTGTGTAGTAAATCTCATCCGCACTCTTCGTGCCCGTGACAATGATCCTACCCTTCCCCGCCAGTGGCTGAAGGAAGCCCGCGCTGCATGACCCGCCATCAATGAAGACCAGCTCCCGCTGAATCGGCTGACACCACAAGGCGAGTTGCCGTGCAGTCACATCTGGCCCGCGCAGATTGAATTTCACCTCGCGGTTATCGAAGGTCCCATGCCCGATCATCACGAGCCACATCTGGCCAGTTGGTTTTGTGGCCGCCTTTTTCAAAGCTGCCTCCAGAGCTTCAGCATCATGTTCATCTTTGCCGATGACCTGAACCGCGATGCCTGACTTCTCACAAGCGGCTTTCCAAATCGTTACCTTCTTCTCGAATCGCTCAGCATACTCTTTCTCACCCGGTGCCCCGGTGACGATGAGGACTTCGGCATCACGTTTGGGGGAATCCGCATAGCTGGAGACGACAAACAAGAGTAGCAGCGCCCAAAGTGGTCCGCACAGTCCTCTGTGCGGCACGGGCGTCACTTGGTATTCGAACCCGCACAGAGGACTGTACGGACCACTTTGCTTCGCGTTCATTATGCCATGCCTCCTTTCCGTCTCAAATACCACTCCGCGCCGAGAAGTCCGAGCACGACAGCAAACACCCATGGGGCATGCCAAAACGGCGTCGTGATCGTCTCTTCCACCGGCACTCGGATATCCTTCAAGATCTCCGGCAAATTCGGTAGATCAGCCAAGCTCAGCACTCGCCCTCCCGACTCTTTCGCGACTCGCTCGGCCCATTCACGTCCTGGTTTCAGTGAAGAAAACTCCGCCGCGAGCGGATCATGCACCCAGCCCGTGGCTTTTGTCTCTAGCTTTGCGATCTCTGCGGCTAAAGAAACCTTCGCCACTGCCCGATATGCCCCCGTCTCACGCGAATAAAACTCAGCTTCAAACAGCCCCGCTTCCTTCAAGCTCGGCTCGGCAAAAAGTTCCAACTTCTTCCCAGCCGGCCCCATGACCTCAATCTTCACCACGGCATCATCTTTGGCACGAAACGACTCATCACGGACTCGCACCTCTAGTTTCATCCGATCGTTATCAGGCACCGCCGTGAACTGAACCTTGTCCGGCACGTCCACCACCAGCCAACGCATGAGTTGACGCCATGCTTTGTCGAGATCCTTGCGTGCATCTTCATCCCGCATCCCCCAGCGCCAGAGATCGCCGATCATCACTGAGGCCACGCGACCTTCTCCAAAACGCTGTGCCGCGAGGGCTGGATACGTGGTAGCCTCTTCGCCCGCTTTGATCGTCGCCAGCACACTCGCGCCTGGCTTGATCGAGAAAGTCTGATTCACAGAAAAGAACCCGGGCATCTCGGCTAGACGCTTCTCATCATCCTCACGGCCTGCGCGCACTCGCGTCCACGGCTCCAGCCAGCCTTCGCGAGTTAGATCGAAGCGCCCATTTTCGATGGCTGGCGATGGCGAGACGCGGTCCAGATACACCGGCAGCATCCGTCCCACTGGCGTGTGGTCGTAGCCGCCCTGCTGGTAGCTTTCCTGACCTCCTAGCATGAGCAAAGCACCGCCGCGTTCGCTGACGAAACGTTCCATCAGGTTCATCTGCTCCTGCGTAAAAAACGCTGCCTCGATGTCATCCAGAATGATCGCCCGATACTCACCCATCAGCTCTTCCACTGTTTTCGGAAATCCTGCGCTAAGTTCCTTCGCGTCCTTCGTCCCGAGCCGCGTGAGCACCGGCTGATCGTAGCGCTGCGCCACACCTTGATCGCCAAAGCCACGGAAGAGAGGGTTGCTCGTTTCCCCTGTGCGCCCTCGCCATTCAAACTTTGGCTCCCGTTTGGCGATGCGAATCAGTGAAGGGATCTGCACCTCCGTGTCACCCGCAAGCGCACGCCTCATGAACTTGTATTCCCAGTTCGGCCGCCCCGAGACATACAGCACCCGATACGGCCCAGCGCCACGATCCACGGCGATGTGGCGTTCGTTATTCGCCAGCGTGGCTTCTTTGGAAAGTGCCCTCCAAGCATCTTTCTCGATCTGCTTCAGCAGCGCTGCATCGAGCGTAAGCAATCGGAAGAACGAGATGCCTGGCTTCACCGCTGGCACCTTCAGTCTCAGTGTTTGCGCCTCGCCATCCTTCGCGAGTTTGAGCTTCTCCGTCACGACCACCTTCCCAGCTTCATCGAACACCACAGCCGCGACTTCTTTGCCAACAAAGCCCGTTCCCGCGATGCGTGCCGTGATCGTCACCGGCGTGTCTTCAAACGAAGTCTGCGTCACCGAGTGCTCCACGATGCGCAGGTCAGGAGTGGGTTCATCTTTGCCGACGAGGACGGG
>JAGKWZ010000033.1 GCA_021151605.1 Verrucomicrobiaceae bacterium | reverse complement strand
GGCCAATGGCGTCGCCGCAGGCATCCTCGCCGCGAATCCAAATGTGAAAGCCCTGCTCTGCGCCAACGACAACATGGCCCTCGGTGCCGCCGCCGCTGTGCAAGCCGCTGGCAAGGCAGGCCAAGTGCAGATCATCGGTTTCGACAACATCGCCGCGCTCAAGCCACTGCTCGCCGACGGACGCGTCCTCGCCACCGCCGACCAGCACGGCGACCAACTCGCCGTCTTCGGCATCGAAGCCGCGCTAAAATTGCTGAAGGACAAGACCACGCCAGCGGATCAGCAGACGCCGGTGGATGTGGTGACGAAGTAAGCTTCTCTATCCCATGCGGAAACTCCTCCAACGAATCCTCCGCGGATATTGCGAGCATCCATTTCAAGCTCTGTTCATGAGTTTCGTAGCTTTGGTTATTTGCAGTATTCTTCTGCTTCTGACTTCACCGAGCTTCGAAGATTTCTTTGGGCATGATCCTTCGATGACGAAAACCTTTTTCGGCATTTTTCTAAACGCCTCAGTTTTGGCATGTTCACTTTGTTTCGGCGGCTGGGTTGCCGATCACAATCCTTTATAGCAACTCGCCAGCCATGCGCCGCTTCACCGACTACCTCATCCTCCTCGCCGTGCTTGTGGCGATGGTTTTGCTCTTTGGGCTGCTGCGAGACAGCTTTTTCAGCGTGGCGACACTTGGTTCAGTCGCGAACCGCATTCCCGCGCTCGCGCTCGTCGCCACAGGCATGACGCTCGTGATGATCACGGGCGGCATCGACCTTTCCGTGGGCTCCGTGCTCGGCTTTTGCGGAGCGGCGGTGGGTGTGATGATGGCAGACTGGCAGTGGGGACTCGCGTTGGCTTTGCTGGCGAGCATTGCGCTCGGAGCGACCATTGGTGGAACGACGGGTGCGGTGAGTGTGAAGCTGCGGTTGCCGTCGTTCATCGTTTCGCTCGGCATGTTGGAGATTGCGCGAGGCTTGGCCTTCCTCACGACGAATTCACAGACCAAATACATCGGCGTAGGTATCGAGTCGCTCGGAGCACCCGTGGCGGGTTGGGTGATCTCGCCCGCGTTTTTCATCAGCGTGCTCGTGGTCATTGCCGGGCAGATAGTGCTCTCTCACATGGCCGTTGGCCGACACTGGATCGCCATTGGGGCCAATCGCGAAGCAGCGCTCATCTCCGGCGTGCCGGTAGATCGTCCTCGCATCCTCGCACATGCCTTGCTCGGTGCTTTGACCGGCCTCGCCGCCGTCTTCAACTGCTCCCGCCTCGGCAGCGCTGATCCGAATGCGGGCGTCGGCTTTGAACTCAGCGCCATCGCCGCCGTGGTCGTCGGCGGCACGAGTTTGATGGGCGGACGCGGCAGTGTGGTGAAAAGCTTCATCGGCGTCCTCATCATCGCCACCCTGGAGGCCGGCCTCGTCCAGATCGGAGCCAGCGAGCCCATGAAACGCGTCGTTACTGGCACCGTCATCGTTGCCGCTGTGCTGGCAGATACCTGGAGAAGGAAATAACCCATGAAATACCTGCTGCTCATCTTCTGCGCTCTCGCCTCGTCGCTCTTCGCCGAGAAGCCAAAGATCATCTTCGACACCGACATCACGGGCGATGTTGATGACGTGCTGGCGCTGGCGATGTGTCACACGCTGGCGGATCGCGGGGCGTGCGAGTTTTTGGGTGTGACGATCTCAAAGAACAACCCGCTGACGGCGAGCTTTGTGGATGCGCAGAACACGTTTCACGGTCGCCCGGATCTGCCGGTAGGAGTGACGCGGGATGAGAAGGCGCAGCATCGAGAGAGCAAATACCTCAAGCTGGCCGATTCGGCGGATTACCCGCACGATTTGAAGCGCAACGAGGACGCGAAGGATGCGGTGGAGCTGATTCGCGAGCTTTTGACGGCGCAGCCGGATCACAGCGTGACGATCATCAGCGTCGGCATCGCGTCGAACATGGCCAATCTGCTGAAATCGCCCGGCGGAGTCGATTTGGTGAAGCGGAAGGTCAAAGCGCTGTCGATCATGGCCGGTGCGTTCGCGTTTTGTAACCGCACTAACTACCATCTCGAAGCGAACGTCATCAACGGCATCGGCTACATGCAGACGGTGGCCGATCAGTGGCCCGAGGAGGTGCCCATCGTGTGGAGCGGCTATGAGATCGGCGAGGCGCTGCCGTTTCCGCGAGTCGTGATCCAGCGCGATCTCGGCTATCTGCCGCATCACCTCGTCAAAGAGGCGTATTTGCTCCACAGCGGCCCGGAGCATGATCGTCCGTGCTGGGACGAGAGCAGCGTGCTGTGGGCTGTGTATCCCGAGCGCGGCTTTTTCGGCCTTTCGGAGCCCGGGCGAGTCAAAGTGCTCGATGATGGCTTCACGCGCTTCATTCCCGTCAAAAATGGCAAAGGCAGCCAGCGTGATCGTTTTCTCACCATGAGCTCCGTGCAGCAAAGTCGTGCGCTGGAAGCCATCGTCCATCTCACCAGCCAACCTCCGAAAAAATGAAGCATCTGCTCATCTCACTCTTGTTTTGCGGTCTCGCCCACGCGGAGCCGGTGCGGCTCATCTTCGACACCGACATGGGCAACGATGTCGATGACTTGATGGCGCTGTGCATGATTCACAACCTGCAAAAGCGCGGCGCATGCGAGTTGCTCGCGGTCACGGTGACGAAGGATCATCCGCAGGCAGCTGCGTTCGTGGATGCGGTGAACACGCTTTACGGTTATCCCGACACGCCCATCGGTGTCGTGCGCAATGGCGCGGCGAAGGAGCCGGGGAAGTTCAATTTGCTCGCCGACAAGTATCCGCACGATCTCAAAAGCGGCGCGGATGCGCCTGAAGCGGGCGGTTTGATCAAAGACATCCTCGAGAAGCAGCCGGATGGCAGTGTGGTGATCGCGCAGGTGGGCTTTTTCACGAATCTGGCGCGCCTGATGGACGATGCGGAGGCGAAGGCGCTCATCGCGAAGAAGGTGAAAGTGCTCAGCATCATGGCGGGTGCGTTTCAGACGGTGAACTTCGACACGCGGCACCTCGAATACAATGTGAAGCTGGATGTGCCCGCTGCGCAAAAGCTCGCCAAGGAATGGCCGACGCCGATGGTGTGGAGTGGCTTCGAGATCGGCGTCGCGGCGGCGTTTCCGCATGTCGTGATCGAGCAGGACCTCGAATACATGCCGAATCATCCGCTCAAGGACGCTTACTATCTCTACAACCCGCCGCCGCATGATCGTCCCATGTGGGACCCGACGGCGGTGCTGTATGCCATCTACCCTGATCGCGGTTACTTCGATCTCTCGCCACCCGGCAACATCAAGGTGGATGACGACTCCGCGACGCTGTTCCGCCCCGTGAAGAAAGGCGAAGGTAAGCATCGCTTCCTCATCATGAGTGCCGAGCAGGCCACGCGTGTGCGTGAAGCCATCGTGCAACTCAGCGTCGAACCTCCACCGGCGAAGAAATGATGACATCCTCACCTGCATAGACTCGGAAATCTCGCTAATGGTTAGGCGTGATGCTTTTCGCTAAGCTCTTGAGGGGCTCATACGTTCTGCTTGGCGAAATGACGCCATGCTGCCGCACTCTGTCCACCACCACACTCTGCTTCATCCTCGGAGCTTTCGCCGGAAAGTGGAGCAGCGAGCCTTTCCTTGCGGCGAGTGTGGAGAAGGCCCCCGCCACTCGCGCTGAGCCCATCTCCAGCGTCGCGCCACTTGCAGCGCTGCCACCCCCCTTCACCAGCACCACCGCCTTCATGGAGTGGGTGCGCGCGCAGATGCAAAAGGGCGACACCACCGCAGCGGAGCGCTTCTTCCGTCAGGGCACCGACCTCACCGATGAGCAGCGCCTCGGGCTGGCGCAGCAGTTGGTGCAAAACTCCCGCCGCATGGACCCCCACGTGCTCGCCCGCATCATCCTCGGCCTGCCGCGTGGACAGGCGTCGGACAGGCTCCTGTGGAGCTTGGTTAGCGATTGGAGCACGAACGATGCAGAGACCGCGCTGCTCTTCATCGAGACTCTGCCCCCCGACCGCCTAAACTCCGTCGGCGTGCTCACGAACTCCGCCTTCGGCCTCTCGCGCCTCCCCGCCGAGCGTTTGCTCGCCCTGGTGGCGAAACTGGATGACCATGGCCGGTCTTACCTCGCGGAAGGCCTCGTTGGCTTCGCTGATCAGGCGGGCTCCTGGCGCAACACCACCGCCATTTTGGCCAAACTCAACGGCACAACGCCGCCAGACGCTATCTCTGCCGCCTACATGTTCGGCATGAGGCTCGCCGAGATCGACCCACCGGCCCTCGAAAACATGATCACCACGGCAGCCGATGCCTTGACGCGTGACAAACTCCTCCAGGGCTACGCGCACATGACCGGCAGGAACGATCCCGCTCGCGGCCTGGAGTTGGACGCGCAAATTCAGGACCCGAAGATCCGGGCGGAGTATATCGAGTACCACACCGACCACTGGCTGGAGAGCGACCGCGCCGCCGCCCTGGCCTGGCTCCAGGGCCCCGCCGCCGCGCAGCTCATGGACCGCGAGGAGCGCGCTCGGCTGCTCCGCATCTACCACCTGGAGGCTTCACGATGAGAGCCCTCCGCCAAACACTCCTGCATGGTCTCTGCGGCATCGCAGGCTTCTGGTTCGTCTCCTCGCCGGATCAGGCAGCGCCGCCCGCAGACGCCCAGTCCTCTTTCAAAGAGCCCGCCAAACCGATCGCGTCGGCCAGGCATTCCGCACCCCCGCCCCTCACCTCCGAGGCCGGATTCGCCCTGCTCACGCCGGAGGACTGGGCAGAGGCCATCTACCCCATCTCGCAGATGCGCCTCTATGAGCTGCCCATGATGCTGCGCGGCCTCCTGCGGAATCCCTTCCCGGACATCAAACGGCGGCTGCTGCGCTACCTCTTCGAGCGCTGGGCCGTGCTGGATCACGCGGGCGCGCTCGCCGCCATGCGCGGCATTTCTTCACCCCAGCATAAGGAGAGCGCCATGCGTGCCATCCTCGGCATCTGGACGAAATCGGACGCCGATGCTGCCTGGCAATACATCACCGCCATGGACGATGACAGCGTGCTCCAGGAGGCCGGCATCGAAATCCTGCTGGGCTTGAACCTCGGTGCCGACCCATTGCGCTACCTCGCCTGGGCCGAGAAGTTGGACGATGTCTTCCTGCGTGAGAAAGCGCGCGTGGCGATCGGAGATAGCTGGATGTCAAAGGACCCGCAGGGTGCCCTCGCCGTCGTCATGACAGTGGAGCCCCAGCGGCTGCGCGACTACCTGCTTTCCAAGCTCTGCTACCGCGATGACGTGGATCACACGACAGGGCTGGCCGCAGTCGCCACACTCCCCTCCCAGGCCGAGCGGAGCCGGCTGAGCGAGGAATGGATCGGAGCTTTCGGCAATAATAAGCCCCAGGAAGCCTTCCAGTGGCTCCTGGCTAATGCCGACCGCCCGGAGCTCCAAAAGTCCGCCGATACCCTCGGTGGCATCATGACCGTAAAGACAAAGAGCATCGCCGACCTACGTGCGATGGCCCTCCAGCTCCCCGCCGGGCCGCTGCGGGATGCCTTCGCCGCCCACGCCGCCGATAAATGGGCCAACACCGGCCACCCCCTGGCCGAGGCAGAGAGCCTGCTCTCCCTCAGCGGCCCCTGCATCGAACGCGAGTCCGCCCAGAGCACGATCGCGAGTAAGCGGAAGCAACGCTGAGGCTGTGTCTTCAGCGATCTGAACCGCACCAACTGGGCCGCTGCGCCACGTCGCGAGATCGTTACATGGATGCGGTGATGGAAGAGTTGCGGGGCAGGGGAGCGCTGGGCAGTATGAACCCCATGATGAACCGCCGCTCTTTTCTGTTCCGATCCATGCCATTAGCCGCAGCCGGGAGTTTTCTAAGAGGGACGACATTCGCCGCACCGGCGATTGTGACATCCGACAAGCTGCGGCCCAAGATGCCGTTTGGCGTGCAAAGTGGCGATGTGAGTGCTGACGGTGCGATCATCTGGAGCCGGGCGGACCGGGCGTCACGCATGATCGTGGAGCATGCGACGACGGAGTTCTTCAAAGATGCGCGACGCATCGTGGGCCCGGCGGCCTTGGAGACGAGTGATTTCACGGCTCGTGTGGATTTGAGCGGTCTGTCAGCAGGTCAGCGTGTATTCTATCGCGTGCAGTTTCAGTCGCTCGAAGACTCGAAGGTGCTCAGCGAGCCGATGACTGGCAGTTTCAGCACTATCCCTGACGCTCGTCGCGATGTGAGCTTCGTGTGGGGCGGCGACGTGTGTGGGCAGGGCTGGGGGATCAATCCGGAGTTCGGCGGCATGAAGATCTTTGAGTCGATGCGCCGCATTCAACCGGACTTTTTCATCCATTCGGGTGACACGATCTATGCGGACAATCCGATCGAAGCGGAAGCCAAATTGGATGACGGGCAGATTTGGAAAAACCTCACGAGCGAGGAGAAATCGAAGGTCGCCGAGACGCTGGAGGAGTTTCGCGGTGCGTATCGCTACAACTTGCTGGACGAGAATTTGCGCCGGTTCAATGCCGAGGTGCCGATGCTGGCCCAGTGGGACGATCACGAGGTGCGGAACAACTGGTTCCCAGGCCAGCAACTGATGGAAGACGCCCGCTACAGCGTGAAAAGTGTGGACCTGCTGGCGGCAAGGGCCAAGCGCGCGTTCCTGGACTACATGCCGCTGCGCTTTGATGCCGCTGATCCGGAGCGGATCTTCCGTGCATTTAAACGTGGGCCGCTTCTGGATGTCATCATGCTCGACGAGCGCAGCTATCGGGGCGTGAACACGCCAAACCGACAGACGAGTGAGAGCGATGAGACCACCTTCCTCGGTGCGACGCAGATGGACTGGGTGAAGCAGCGTTTGCTGTCATCCAAAGCGACCTGGAAGGTCATCGCCAGCGACATGCCGGTGGGCATTGTGGTCAAGGATGGGGCGAACTTTGAGGCGTTCGCCAATGGCGATGGCCCGGCACTGGGACGTGAGCTGGAGCTGGCCGGGCTGCTCAGCTTCATCAAAAAGAATCGCATCAAGAACGTGGTCTGGGTGACCGCAGACGTGCACTACTGCGCCGCGCATCACTACGATCCCGCTCGGGCGCAGTTCACCGACTTTGAGCCTTTCTGGGAATTCGTGGCCGGTCCCCTGAACGCGGGAACCTTCGGTCCTGGAGAAATGGACAACACCTTTGGCCCGGAAGTGAAATTCACCGGCATTCCAAAAGGCATGAAGCCGAATCGCTCGCCGCAGGAAGGCCTGCAGTTTTTTGGCGCGGTCAAGATCGACGGTGCGAGCAGCGTGATGACGGTCAGTCTTCACAACATCGACGGCACCAAGCTGCACAGCGTCGAGCTGCCGCCAACAGTGTGACGAAGCGTTGAGCACGAAAGGCCACTCCAGTGGCTCAAGGCTTCTCTCTTTGCCGCACGAACTTCTGCACGCGTGCACCGGTGCCTTCGGCGATGTAAACCGCACCGTCAGGGCCGATGGCGATGTCGTGACCTAGCTGGAACTGGCCGGGGGCTTTCCCAAAAGAACCGAAGGTGTCGATGACGGCACCTGTGGCATCGAGCTCGACCGCTTTGCCGCGTAGCTCAGGCTTCAGCGAGGGTGACCCGCCGTCGATGATGAAAACGTGATCGTCAGATGTGGTGGCTAGGCCGTAGGGCTTGCCGAGCTGTGGACCTTTCCAGGCGGCGATGAAGCCACCGCGAGAATTGAAGAGTTGCAGGCGCTCGTTCTCACGGTCGCAGACGATGACTCGACCTCGTGAGTCGAGGGCGATGCCGTGAGGCAGATTGAATTCGCCGTCGTGCTCACCTTTCGTGCCCCACTCGAACTCGAACCGACCCTCTGCGCTAAATTTCATCACGCGGGTGTTTTTGTAACCATCGCCGACGTAAAACGAGCCATCGCTCAGCACGGCGACGTCCGTGGGCAGATTGAAATGCGAGTGGTCGGAGCCTGAGACGCCTGCTTCACCGAGGGTGAGGAGCACCTTGCCCTCTGGCGTGCATTTGAAGACCTGATGCAGGCCTACATCCGTGAGCCAGACATTGCCTTCGTGATCGATGCTGAGCCCGTGGGGCATGATGAAGCGCTTCTCGCCCCATGTGGCGAGCAGACTGCCCGTGGAGCCATCGAAGACACTGATGGTTGGTTGGGCGATGGGCTCTTTCGGAAAGGGATTGGACCACGTCCTGCCGCTGCGATGAAAGACGAAAACACGGTTCCGTACATCGACGCCCACGCCAGGGCAGAGGCCGAGAGTGTGGCCTGCGGGCAGCCTCGGCCAGTCGGGCACGACTTCGTGGTGTGGCTGGGCCAGGGCGGATGCGCTGAGCAGAACTACGCAGGCGATTCTGGCGGTGAATTGGATCATCTAGAGTCTGTCCGGGTGTGTTGGTTGCGCACGAATTGAACGAGCCAGCGTACGAGCTGTGCATACGGTGCCAAGGCCAGCAGCCAAAGCCAGCGGGAGGACCAACCGTGCTCCTTGAAAGCCAGCGGGGCGACTGCCCAAGTGTCAACGATGGCCATAAAAAACAAGAGGGGAATCAACAGTTCGGAGTACTGCCGTCGCCGAAGGGCTCCGACGATCAGCAGCGCAAACCAGCCGATCGTTACAATCGCTGACAGCGTTGAGTCTGACATGACGCCTAGGTTTTAGCGCAGCCTCCACACCTTCACGTCATCCACCTGGGCGGACTTGTTCACGGCGAGGGTGATCATGCGTTTGGTGGGGTGGGCGATGCCTTCGCTGGAGAAGGTGCCGGTGTCCTGGCCGTCGATCTTCCCGGACATCGTGTCGCCGGAGACAGTGATGTGAAGTGTGTGCCAGTCCGTGGGCTTGAGGTCGAGTTTGAAGGACTTGGTCTTGGTTTTGAGCAGTGCGGCGAGTTCGGGGGACTTGTCGCCAGCTTGGCGGCGTTCGCGGATCTTGTTGTCCATGCCGCCGGTCTTGGAATCCATGATGGTGAGGGCCTTGTTCGTCACGCGGGCCATGCAGAGATGCCCGGCGTGGACGGTCTTCAGCTCGCGATCAACGAAATCGACACCGAGGTCATCGCCCGCACCGAGCTTGAAGCGCAGTTCGACGATGCCGTCCTGAAACTCGACGTTGTGGAAGATGGCCACGCCGTGATCGGCCTCGGCGTGCTTCGTGACGTGCATGACGCCATCCTTGAGATCGACCTGCTGGTGGCCTTTGGCCCGCCAGGCGCTGTTGCTGGTCCAGCCGTTGCCGATGTCCTCTTTGCCAGGTGTCTTTTCATCGCGGGCAAAGTCATCGGTTAGGAGCAGCGTGGGTTCAGCGGCCTGAAGGCAACCACAGAGGGCACAGAAGAACAGTGAGAGGGGGATTTTCATGGAGAGCATCAGTGCTGGTATGCTATTGATTCAAGCCTGCGAGCATCGCGGGCAGGCCAGGGCGGAGCGTCTCACGATACGAGAGAAAAAACCTGCCCTGGCACTGCCTACGGTTTCATTTTTCTTTAAGTCTGGGACCAGGTCAGGCGATGAGCGCCTTCAGCTCATCGAGCGCCTGCTTCGTGCGGGCGATGCCTTCCATCTCGCTGTGTTTGTCGCCTTCGTATTCGATGCCGATGTAGCCGTTGTAGCCAGCCTTGACGACGATGTCGATGAGGCGTTGGAAATCGAGAGTCATCTCGCGGCCTTCGCGGCGGTCTTCGGTGTAGAATTTACCGGCGCCAGTGTCCCAGTCGTAGGCTTTCGCGCTCATGCCTTTCTTCACCCAGGGCATGAACTCACGCAGGCCTTTGTAGGGGTTGTAGAGTTCGCCTTTGTTGCGGTCGGTGTAGAAGTTGCCGAAGTCGGGCAGGATGCCGACGCGCTCGTGATCGGCGGCTTTCATAACGCCAGTGAGCCAGAGGCCGTTGCTGGAGAGGCCGCCATGGTTTTCGACCACGACGTAGAGCTTGCGCTTGTCTGCCTCGACGCAGAGGCGGTGCAGGCCATCGGCGGCGAGCTTCATTTGCTCTTCGAAGCTGAGCTTGGCATCGCTGGCGGCATTCACGCGGATGCTGTGGCAGCCGAGAGTGGCGGCGGCATCGAGCCACTTGAGATGGTTTTCGATGGTCTTCGCACGCTTGGCTTCATCGGGATCACCGAGGTTGCCCTCGCGGTCGCACATGATGAGCAGGCCGGTGACGCCTTCGCCTTCCTGGCGTTTTTTCATTTCGCCGAGGTAGGCGGCGTCGGTGGCTTTATCGAAGAACATCTGGTTCACATACTCCACGCCGTCGATGCCGAAGCTGCGGGCGGTTTTGGCGAAGTCGAGGTGGTCCAGGGGCTCGGCACCGTTGCGCTTGAACATGCGCTTGTTTAGCGACCACTCGGCGAGGGAGATTTTGAAGGGTTCCTTTTTCTCGGCACGAACTGGAGCGGCGATGGTGGCTGCCAGGGCAGAGCCTGCGAACTGGAGGAAATGGCGACGTGAGGTGATTTTCATCATGGGGTATGCACTTTGTCACGGGAGGCGGCGTGAACGCAAGCCCACAGCAGGATTTGCGCTGGTATGAGCAGCGCGAGTGTGGCACTCTCGGCCCATGCGTCGGCCTGCTCTGGTCCTGATCCTCTGCCTCCTTGCCGGTTTACTGGCTTGGTGGGAGATGCGTCAGCCAAATTTACAGGCGGGAGATGGACCGTCTGTTTCGAAACCTACGGCAGAAAATGCATCCGCTGCGGAGCAGGCACCAACGATCCCCTCCACGCCAAATCTGGAACCTGCCGAGCCAGCCCCGGCACACGATGCTGCGGTAGCCAAGACCCTGGATGACATCAAGACAGGCCCACGCTTCAAACGCGCCTACATGCTGAGCCTGGACAAGGGTGCACTGACCTTCCTGGAGGCGCAGGACATTGAGGGTGACTTCGCCAAACCACGCCGGAAGCCTGAGGAGTGGTCCGGGATGCTGCGCTGTCGACTGATGTCTGAAAACAACGCCGTGCTGGCCGAGGAACTGCTGCCAGCACCTGACCATCTCTGCGCTGTGATTGATCCGAAGTCGGGCTCTGACAAACCCGTGCAGTTCACAGCTGCGGGGCCGGTGATTTTCCAGGTGCGCCTGCCCCGGGTGAAGGGTGCCGTCCGACTCGATATCTCCCGCATCATCCAACCTGCTGACTCCACCCAGCCCGGCCTCGAAGGCCAGCTAGGCTCCATCCCCCTGCCACGCTCATGAAAACACTGATCCTGCTCCTCGCCCTCGTCACTGCCACGGCACTGCGAGCCCAGACCTCGAATCTCGTGGTGGTGGAGGAGAATGGCAGCCGCAGCACACGGCTGAACCTCGTCTTCCTCTCCGAAGGCTACACCAGCAGCGAGATGGGTAAATTTGCCTCCGATGTGCAGGCGGCACTGAATTTCCTCTTCACCAAGGAGCCGTGGGTGCGCTACCGCTCTTACTGCAACATTTACAGCATCGAGATCGCCTCAAACCAGTCGGGCACTGATTATGTCATTCCGTCCTTTCTGTATCCAAATCCCCAGACTCGGGACACGTATTTCCAGACGGGTTTTGTCACGCCGGGCATCTCTCAGCTCAATATCCTCTCGAGTGCAGGTAGCGGCCGGGTTTTTGCACTGCTGAACAAGCACGTGCCCGAGTATGACATCCCCGTGGTGCTGATCAATGACCCTAGATATGGCGGCAGCGGCGGACCGATCGCCCTGACGACGACTGATCCGGGAAGCATTGGGATTCTAGAGCATGAGTTGGGGCACTCCTTTGCCAAGCTGACGGATGAGTATGACGAGGAGTATCCGGGCTATCCGAACACGGAGTATCCGAATGCCACGGCCAAGACCGTGCTCTCACAGATCCGCTGGAATATGTGGATCGAGTCAGGGACCCCGCTTTTCACCCCTGAAAATAATCCGCTCTATCAAGACAAAGTAGGCCACTTTGAGGGGGCAAATTACCACCGAAGCGGCTGGTATCGTCCGCATGACGCAGCACTCATGCGTTTTCTCAATAGCCCTCCGGGCAGCGTCACCCGAGAGGCCATGCTTCTTAGCTACTACGGCCGCGTCTCCCCCATTGATGACTACGCGCCCAAAACTCTGACCAGGACCGTCGCCAGCCAGTTGCCACTTACCTTCAGTGTCACGCCAAAGGTGCCCAGCACCAGCCCTGCTTTGACGGTGGAGTGGCAGCTCGATAACACACCCATCTCAGGACAAACCGGCAACACTCTGAACATCGCCAGCGCGAGCATCGGCAACGGTGTCCACAAGATCAAAGCCGTGGTGCGTGACCCCACACCCTGGGTGCGGCGTGATCCCACGGGGCTCGTCTTTGATGAAATCACCTGGTCACTCACCCTGAGCAATCAGGTCGGCACGGCCGTCATCAGCATACCCCTGCCCGAAATGACGGTGCTCCCCGAGGGGGGCACATACCAACTGGATGCCGCCTCTTCCGGCCCGGGCCCTATCAGCTATCAGTGGTTTAAAAACAATGTCGCACTGACCCCCGCAGTTACCACGTCCTTACTCACCGTGGGCACCTTATCATTGGCGGATGCTGGCACCTACACGGTGAAGGTCACGAATCCTACCGCCACGGTCTCTCACAGCAGTGTCCTCGGCGTCATCAACCCCAGCATTCCTCGGGTGGTCGTGGGTAGAGGCAAGACCGCCACACTGCCCATCACCGCTTCTGCGAATGTGACTACGGCTTTTTGGTCCTTTGCCGGTGGGCCGACTCTCTCCAACAATGCCCGCTATGCAGGTGCCACGACGAAGTCTCTGCAGATCAAAAATGTGGATACGAGTGACAGCGGGAACTACGGTTTTGGCTCGGGCGGATTCACCAATGGCCAGGCCCAGTTGCTGGTGGTCACCGCCATGCCGAACTACACTGGCTCAAACCCGACACTGCCGACCTTCGCCGTCGGAAAAAGTGTGAATGAACCATTCCCGCTGCCTGCCAATGCTCTTCAGTCTCCGAACAGCTTTGGTGCCTTGATGCCCGCAGGTTTGAAGATCGACCCCAAAACAGGTTTTATCACAGGTATCCCGACGGTGGCCTCGAAAGACCAAACTCTCGGCGACGAGATCACCTTCACCGTCGGCAATGAATTCGGCAGAGTGCCGGTGAAGATCCGTTTGCTGATCAGACCCCTGCCTCCAGGCATCGCCGGTGTCTTCACGGGCTTCATCACACTGCCTGCACCTATCAATGGCTCCTACAGCAGCACTCTCGGTGGGCCCCTCGGTGGCAAGATTGACCTCACAGTGATGAGCACCGGAGCCTACAGCGGCAAGGCACTCATCGGCACCGAGAGCCTTCCATTTAAAGGCATGCTCACAACGGACTTCGTCGGAGCCACAAAAGCAGCTGGTTCCTTCTCATTGAAGCCCAAACACGCCGCCTCCAGCCTCCAAGTCCAGTTTGAAGTCAATGATGCAGGAGATAGTGACCCCAGCACCGCGAATGCCAGAAACTCAGAGTTCCTAGCCTGGCGGAACAAATGGCTGCCTCCCGAGTCGGACGACTTCTTGCGCGGCTACTACACTTTTGCTTTCTTCCCTCCAACCAACATCGATGCCCCAAAGGGCCATGGCTTCGGCTCCGTGACCATTGATACCAACGGCAAGACCTTCACCACGGGAAAGCTGGCGGATGGAGAGAGCTTCACCACGACCTCCCATCTCAGTCCTGAAGGTCAGGTACACGTTTACCAGACTCTCTACACCACCTTGGATAAAGGATTCCTCCTTGCCCTTCTGGACCTCGATCCCACCCCCGGGCCCACAGGACCAGCCTTTGCCAGCAGCAGTCCGGTGTTCTGGATGAGGCCTCCAGATAAACCCACCGCACGGACTTACAAAAACGGCTTCGGTCTGCTGCAAATGGAGGTCTTCGGCAGCTTCTATACACCTCCTGGTAAAACCGTGATCCCCATGGAGCTGCCTGCCGCCTCGGGATCACCGCTGACCAATGCGCTGCTCACTTTTGCCACCACACTCGGGGCTGATCCAACCCCAGTGAACGCAAACGTGAGCCTGAACATCAAGGCTGGCGGCGTGACCACGGTGAATCCGAATACCAAGCTCGTCAGCTTCAGCCTCACGCCCACAGATGGCCGCTTCAAAGGCAGCTACACGACGAAGGACAACGACCCACGTCCCCCCGTGGCCCCTGTGACTTCCCGGCCGCAAATCACACGCAAGGTGGACTACCAAGGCATCATCGTCCGCGAAAGCGGCGTCCAGAAAGGCTTCGGCTTCTTCCTCCGTGACGCTCTGCCTCTGGCGGACGGCTCCACCACGCCCACGACAAGCCCGCGGGACTCCGGCAGTCTGCTGCTCAGAAACTCCACCCCATAAGGTGGCGCTTGGCAAAGCGGGCAGGCTTCGAGTAGCCTGCTCGCCTTATGACCACACCAACCTGTCGCTGGGGCATCCTGGGTGCCGCTTTCATCGCCCGAAAAAACTGGCAGGCCATCCGCGATGCTGGAAACGCCACGCTCATCGCCGTCGCCAGTCGTGATCTCGAGAAAGCGCAGGCCTTCATCGACGATTGCCAGTCCTCCGCCCCGCATCCTGTTTTGCCAGAGGCCATGGACAGCTACGAAGCCCTCCTTGCACGCCCGGACATCGACGCCGTGTATATCCCGCTGCCGACTGGTTTGAGGAAGGAGTGGGTCATCCGCGCCGCCCAGGCTGGGAAGCATGTGCTCGTCGAGAAACCCGTCGGCGTTCATGCAGAAGATGTCGCCGAGATGATCGCCGCCTGTGAAAAGCATCGCGTGCAGTTCATGGACGGCGTCATGTTCATGCACGGGCAGCGCCTGAAAAGGCTGCGTGAAGTCGTGGATCACGACGTCGGTCAGATCCGCCACATCGCCACCCAGTTCAGTTTCCTCGGCGATGCCGAGTTTGAGCGCACGAACATCCGCGCCCATGGCAAACTGGAGCCTCTGGGCTGTCTCGGCGACCTCGGCTGGTACTGCCTGCGCTTCACCCTCTGGGCCATGAACTACGCCACGCCCATCCACGTCACTGGCCGCATCCATGCCGAGACTCAGCAGACGGCAGACTCGCCATCAGTCCCGCTGGCCTTCTCCAGCACCCTCACCTTCGCGGATGGCACCAGCGCGTCCTTCTACTGCTCCTTCAATGCCGCCAATGCCCAGTGGGCTGTCGTCAGTGGAGACAAAGCGCTGCTTCAGGTCTGCGACTTCGTGCTGCCCTTCTCCGCAGCACACACCCAGTTCAGCCTTACGCGCAGCCAGTTCGTGCTCGATCGCTGCCGCGCAGACATGCGAGGCGGGCACCACATCGAGGCCCTCGACGAGCCCAGCAACAATGCGCCCGGCTCCCAGGAGGCCGGCCTCTTCCACGCCTTCTCCAAACTTGTGCTCAGTGGCCAGCTTGATCCGCATTGGCCCGAGATCAGCCTGCAAACTCAGCGCGTGCTCGATGCCTGCCTGGCCTCTGCTCGAAACGGATCTACCGAGACCAAGGTCTGACCTTCAGCGCACTTCAAAAGTTCGCTTTGTGATGACGGTCTTCGCGTTTGGATGCTCAGAGACATCCACCTCAAATGGCTTTGTCAGGTTGTTTCCGGCGAGGTCTTCGAGGTTTGGGTCCGCCCGGAGTTCGTAGCTGCCTGCGGTCCACGGCTTGGCAGGAATGGCACGCCAGTTCAGACCATCGACTTCGATCTCGACCGGCACAGATTCGAGGCCGCGATGTATCGAAACTGCACTCGTGACCATCGCCGGATCGAGCGGTTCATCGAAGCGCACGACAAACGGCTCCCGGCTGCCTGACTTGGGTGGCGAAACCTGCCATTTCTGCATCATTGGCATCTCGTGGTCTGCCGGACCTACTTGGAAATCAAAGCGCAAATTCCCGCCCAACGCGACGCCACTCGTGCTGCGCCAAGAACCGGCAATGACGAGCGTGTGCTTCGTGTTCTCCCGCAGTACGGGACCTTCCTCCTCATTCAGATTCACCCCAGTCTTCTGGCGACCTGGATGAAACCAAACCGTCAGCCGCTTCCCATCCGGCGACCACAGCTCCGTCTCGCGAAACGGCCCGATGACCTCTTTGCCATTCGCCTCCAGCAGCCTCAGCCGCTCCAGAAACACGCCCTGCTCCATCGGTTGGGAGAAGTGGAGGTAGAACTTGAGGGCGTTGGCGGGGAGCATGGCCTGTGGTTCGAAACGAACCGTTGGCGGCCTCTGTGGAGTAAGTCGGAACTCAAATTCAAGCTTCTGAGGGCTTCCATCTTCCGCGAGCCACTCGGCGCGGTAGCGCTGACTACCGGCCAGAGGTGCTGCGGGCACGAACTTCAATCGATCCACCAAAGTCTCCACCCTGCCCATGACCGGAAGACCACGATCTCCGACAATGGCGGAGACGGTCAGCTCTGGCTCGCTGGCAGCACGGGTGATCAAAACCAAACCATCAGGCTTCGGGTCAAAGGTGACCTGCGCCGCTGACACCGGCGGCCCTTGATCGAACCAATCGGATACATTGGTAAATAGAAGAGTGCTGCCCAGAACCATCAAAGGGAACATCAGCAGCGTTCGGACATCAGCGGCCCTGTGATACATGGCTTACGGCAGCGCGATGACTTCCAGCGAGAGCTTCCCTTCCGTGTCACGTAGCACGACGGCGCTTTCGTTGTCGATCTTGTCCACCTGCACGGCGCCAAAGAGCGCATCGACGATCTCGATGCCTTCGGGGCCGGTTTTGGCTTTCACGTCGCGCCAGGTGGCCTTCTCGTTGGCTTTGTCTTCGGCTCCGTTGATGTAGTCCATGCTCACGCGGGCTCCCCAGAACTTGCTCGAGCCAAAGGAGTCAGCTTTGAAGCGCTGTGTGTGGACGACGACCCATTCCTTGCCGCTCTTGTCGGTGTAGTCGAAGAGATCGAGCGGGCGGTTGCCGCTGCCGAGTTCCACCATGCTCACACCTTTCACCTTCGCGCCGCTCTCGATGTCATCGACGCGGAATTTGGCCACTGGCGTGCAGGCAAAAGCGCCCACGACGTAGTCCGCGCCGCTCTTGTCGTGATACGGGATGAAGCTCTGGATCGGTGCCTTCGTCTCCCATTTGCGATGCGCGACATGGTAGGTCTCCGCGCTGATCACGCCCGCTGTGCTGCCATGTTTGATCGGCACTGGAATCGTAAAAATGCGGCTGGCGAATTCTTCGTTGCAGGTGCCAGTGGCAAACACGCGCTCACCATCGAAAGCCACGTCGGTGATGTTTGTCACCTTGCTCGCCGTACCGCCGGGTAGCGTCACGCTGGCCCAGCTCAGTTTGTCAGCATCAAAGGGAGCCACCTTGCCCGCTCCATCCACGGTGAGGATGAGCGAGGCGTTGTCTGGCCGGCGCATCACCGCGAGGTAAACCGTGCCTGTGGCCGGATTCACGGTCATGTCTTTGATCGTGATGTTCTCCGCCGTGGTGCCGAGCCCGCCCGCGATGGTCGCGGCGAGGTCGGCCACTTTGCCTGGCTTCGCCTTGGCTCCGGCTTCCTTCGTTTCGATGGCGATGACGCTCTGCGAGGTCGGGTCCGCCACCAGCAGCAGCCCGTCTTTGCCAAAGCTGATGGAGCTGATGCTCTTCAGCTTCAAACCGCCGCTTTGAGGTGAATCGAGCAACGCAGCGGACAGCGGAAGCACGAAGGCGAAAGAGAGAAGGATGGCTGGTGTTTTCATAGCGGGCTGGTTTTACCAAACGTGCCGCGTGATGACCAGCTATCCTTTTGCTGCCTGGCCCTAAAACGAACAGTGGCCTTCGAGATCACGAAGGCCACTGCATAGTCGCTTGTCAGAAAGGATTATGGGTTCGGAATCCAAAGGACGGCGTGGCGTGTGCCGTCGGCCTTGGTCATGACACCGGAGATGTTACCGGACTCATCGACGCCGTAGGCGACAGAGCTAACGAAGCCTGCGGGCACAAAGGCCTGCAAATCGGTGGCCTGATAGTTTGAGTCCCACACGATGGCTCGGGCAAGGCCGATGGTGGTGGTGCCGGTGGATGCGTTGGCGTAGCCAACGATGTACTGGCCTTTCACTTTCATGGCGTAGCTGTGGTCGAGGATTTTGCCGTCGGCATTCGAGGAATAGGGATGGATGTTCAGGGCGCTGGCGGCGCTGCCGGTCCAGACGTGGGCGTAGTTGAAGCGGCGGTCTTTGTTGCCGTTGGCGGCCTCGGCACGCACGCGGATGTCAAAGCCCGCGTAGCCGACCTGGCGCACGCCGTCAGTGCCGCTGGCGACGGAGAGGACGGCGTTTTTCGGATGCAGGAGCGTGTAGCTCTTTGTGCCGCGCCACAGGACGGCATTCGAGACGCCTTTGCTGACAGAACCTGCCTGCACACCACCCGCAACATCCTGCACACTGCCTTCACCGAGATCCGTGACAGCGCCGGTGGCCACATTCCAGATCAGCGCATGCGCTGCGCCGAGCGTGGTGCCATCACGGGCAAGCGGGATGCCATGGCCGACGATTTGAAGTCCATCCGTGGCGTTGGCCTGGCCGCCAGCATTCACAAAGGGAATGCTGAGCAGCGTGGCGGAGGCGGCGCTGTCACTCCATGCAATCGGCACGTTGCGATTGCCCGTGGAGGTGCCCGCCCCCGTGCCGACTTGCAGATTACCTGCGAAACCATTCACCTGCGAGCGAGCGCCCGCGCCACTGAGAAAAGCGGGATGCAGATCAATCGCGCCATCGCCGCTCCAAATTGTAGCACGAACTGCAGGGGCATTCAGTGAGTTGACCATGTAGCCCGCAGCCTGGCCGCCGCTGGCAGCTAGGGCAGAACCAGAAGCCGTGGGTGTAAGGTCGATGGCCGTATAGCTAGTTTGGGCAAGCGCCGTCGTAGCGAGCAGGCCGGCGGCGATGAATGTGAGCGCACTGGTGTCTAGAGCGTGAATCAGAGGATGTTGGACTTTCATGAGGTGGTTCTGGTTTGTTGAGTTGTGCCCGTGTTGGGCATGGGTGCATTTTCAACATCCAGATTCATGCTTCAAAGTTTCCGGCGTAACAATGTGGTTGGAATATAGTGAGGTCTTCCAATGCGTTGGAAAGCCAAAGAAAAAGCCGCCCGTCATTGAGGACGGGCGGCTTTGAAAGTATCGCGCGATGGAAGGCGAAACTATGGTGCTGGAGGGGTGGCGGGAAGCACGCCAGAAAACAGAGTGGTGCTGCCTTGGGCGATGGAGATGGACTGGCTCGCGGTGAGGAAGGTCAGGGGCAACTCTCCAGAAGCTGGACTAGTTTTGAAGATGAGTACACCAGTGCTGACGGTCACGGTGAAGGTGCCGCGCAGCACATCGCCGACGATCACGTTGTAGGTTCCTGGTGTGAGGTATTCTGCCTCGATTTGGAGCTGATCTGGTCCATTGGCAGCAAACTGAAGCGCTGCGTGAGCCTCGGCATTCGCAGGAGCATCGTTCGTGGAGGTGAGATTGACGGTGTAGGTCCCCGATCCTCCGGTGCCGGTGGTGCCAGGGGCGGCGGGCATGGTTCCGGTGAAGTAGTCGTCACCATTTCGGCGGATGACGATTGTCTGCTCGGCGACGGCGAAGTCGAGCAGCACGGCTCCACCTGTAAGCGGGGCGGTTTTGTAGATCTTGTCTCCGCTAGTGTGGCCGCCGTTGCCTGAGACTTGGAAAGTGCCACGCGAGGTGCCTGCGACGAAGATTTCGTAGATGGCATTGGGTAGGTCATCGACCTCGATTTTGAACTTCGCTGTGCCGGTGGCTAGGCGCTGATACTTGGCGATAGCCTGGCTGTTATTCGGGGCGGCTGGTCCGCGGGTGAGATCGAGTTCAATCACGGCTTCGTCGTCGTCGCCGACATGATTGGTTTCGTCGATGTCGCCGGTGCCGTCGTTGTCATCATCGTCGTCGTAGCGGTCTTCGGCTCCGTCGCCGTCGTCGTCGTGCTCTTCGGGGTCGTCGTTGGCTTTGCCGTCGCCGTCGGTGTCGACTTCAGCGGCATCACCGTTGAGTTTGCCATCGCCGTCGATGTCGTCATCGGTGCCGTCGAGTTTGTTGTCGCCGTCGATATCCTGCTCGGTGGCGTCGTCATCGTCTTTGCCGTCACCGTCGATGTCGTCTTCCATCTCGGAGTCGTCTTCTTTGCCATCGCCGTCGATGTCGCGCTCGGCGGAGGCATCGTCCTTGCGGCCATCGCCGTCGATGTCGTCTTCGAGGTCGGAGTCGTCGAGCTTGCCGTCGCCATCGGTGTCGGTTTCGGCCAGCGAGTCATCGGCGAGTCCGTCGTCGTCGATGTCATCCTCGGCGGGGTTTTCGTTCTCGAGGTGGTCGCCGATGTATTGGCCGGAGTAGGGGCCGGTTTTGGCAATGCCGCCGTCGATGTTTTTATCGAGCGCGTTGGGGATGCCGTCGTTGTCCACATCGGGATCGACGATGTTGGGCACGCCGTCGCCGTCGAGATCGGGGGCATCGCCGACAGCACGGAGATCGGAGCACCAGAGGAGCAGCGCCAGCGCAGCCAGGGCGTGCATCCACCTTGCGGTGAGTATGGATGGGTAAGTTTTCATGGGAGATGGGAGAGTGCGCTCGGTTTCACTAAACGGTCCGGGCGGAGTTGGGGCAATGCGATAAGCGTAACGGTGTGGTTAGGAATGGGTCAGTGAACGACACGGAGGCGGACGAAACGGCGCAGTCCGGGCGCAATGGGGACGGTGTCGCTGATGGTCACATAGCGGGCACCGGGCGTGGCGGAGTCGCCGTCCCAGTAGCCGGGGCCGGTGAAAGGTGCGCCCAGTGTGCTGGTGGCGAGCGTGGTCCAGTTGTTCGGCATCAGCGTGGCGGAGACTTCGACGATGAGGGTGATGTCGTTGCGCGCAGGATCGCGCAGCACGTCGAGCGTCAGGTGATCTCCATCCGGGTAGGTGAAAAGGAAGCCCTGGGGCGATGACGAGGCATCTGGAAATGCGGGCAAGGTGCCGAGCGCGTATTCGAGGAGATTGGGCAGGCCGTCGTGATCAAAGTCGTCTTCGTCGAGCGCGTTGGGATCGCCGAGGTAGTTCTGTTTCCAGGCGTTGATCGCTGTGCCGGTGGTGATCGTGACGCGGAAAGCCACACCGCCGCCGGTTTGCCCGCTGCCGGGCAGCACGCCGTAGATGTCGCCCTCCACAGTCGTCGCCACACCGCCGGTGAAGGCGAGGCCTGCGCCGTCGTTGGCTGTCGCGGAGCCGGGAGAGACACCCGCCGCGCCGGTGAAGGCGACGAGGTTTTCCAGCCCACCAGCCGTGGTGTAGCGGAAAAGCGTGCCCAGATCATCCGCGCCGCCAGCTTGAGTCAGGCCGTAGATCGTGCCGTCCGCCGCCACATGCAGCTCGCCGCCGGGTAGGCGACCGGGGATCGCCCCCGCCGTGCCGGTGAACTCTCCCACAATGCTCCACGTCGCCGTCGTGGGCACGAAGCGGATCAGCGTGCCTGCATTGGCCGTGCCGCCGAGGCTCGTGGTGCCGTAGAGTGCGCCATCGCTGCCCAGCACCAGCCCGCCCTGCGGGGAACGAGCGCCCGTGGTGCCGAAGTGGACCATCACGGAGTAGGCCCCAGCGGCCGTTAGTTTAAAAAGCACGCCTGTGTTTGAGGTTCCACCTTCCTCGGTGAGACCGTAGAAATGGCCATCGCCCGCGAGCACCAGCGGGCCGCGTGGTTTGCCGCCGGGAGCGAGTCCAGCAGTGCCGGTAAAGGAGGTCACGCGGGTGCGCACCCCAGCGGTGGTCGCTTTAAAAATGGCTCCCCGGCTGGAAGCACCGCCTTCACGACCGAGGCCGTAATACAAACCATCCGCGCCTAGCACAAGCGGCCCCTCGGCCAGCGAGCCCGCCGTGGTCGTGTGGGCGACGAGCAGCGAGGTCACGCCCGTGCTGGCCGTGAAGCGATAGCTCGTGCCACGCGATGAAGCGCCGCCCTTGGCCGTGAGGCCATAAAACACCCCGCCGCCTGCACTTTTCAGCGCTCCGTCCGGGACAGTCCCGAGCGTGCCGCCCAGCGCCGAGGCCACGGAAACCGTGCCCGCCGTATCCACCGACATCACATTGCCACCGCCGCCTGTGCCGCCTGCGGCCATGGGGAAGTAAAGCGTGCTGCCGGACACCACCGGAGCGCCGGAGGGCATCCAGCCCATCGGCAGCGAGAGCGCCGTCAGCGTGGTGAAGATGCCTGTGGAAGCCACTTTGAAAGCCGCGCCGTAGTTCCCCGCCGCACCAGCGCTGGTCACGGAATAAAACAGGCCATCCACTCCTGCCGCGAAGCCTCCGCGAGGCGAGGCACCCGGAGTCACACCCGTCTCGCCGGTGAAGTTCGTCAGGACTGTGTGCGTGCCTGTGGTCGTCATTTTGTAGCTCGTGCCCCAGCCAGCGGAGCCGCCCGAAGAAGTGGTGCCGTAGAGCTGTCCATCCCCGCCGACGAGCAGCGGCCCAGCTGGCTGCGAGCCCGTGGGATCGGCGAAGTGGCGAAGAACTGTATAAACGGGCGTCGCTGCCGTGGTGATCTTGAAGAGCGTGCCGAAGTCGTTCGTGCCGCCAAACTCCGTCGTGCCGTAGAGCACGCCATCGGAGTGCATCAGCATCGTGCCGGCGGGATTCGCGCCCGGTTTGATGCCAGCGGTGCCGGTGAACTCGCCCAGCGTGCGCCAGACTCCGGCGGTGCTGATTTCAAAAATGACGCCCAGGCCCGCCGTGCCGCCAAATTTGGTCACGCCGTAAAGCAGGCTGCCCGAAGCCGCCAGCGGCCCCAGAGGCTCGCTCCCAGGTTTGGCACCTGTGCTGCCCGTGAGATCAGCCAGCGTCGTCAGCACGCCTGTCGGAGTCATTTGAAAAACGGTGCCCGATGCGCCCGTGCCACCGCCCTGGGTAACGCCGTAAAAATGGCCATCTGTGTGGAGCATCAGCCCATGCGGCACCGAGCCGCGAGCCACCCCAGCCGTGCCCGTGAAATCGACCAGCTTCGTGAACACCCCGGCGGTGGTGATTTTAAAGACCACACCGAAGTTCCCCGCGCCGCCGCTGGAGGTCGTGCCGTAGAGCGAGCCGTCCGCGCCCTCCACCAGACCGGCGGCCGGTGCCTGCCCATCCAAGCCGCTGAAGGAGAAAAGCGTGCTGAGAGTGCCTGCGGAGGTGATTTTAAAAATAGAGCCCTTCCCGCCCGCGCCACCTGACGAGGCCACACCGAAGAAATCGCCGCCCGAATGCCTGACCAGCGGCGCGACCACCTGGGTGCCGGGCTTTTCAAAGCTGGCCAGCACCTCGTAATTCACCGCCGCGTGCAATCCCGGCAGCATCAGGGCAGCACAGAGAGCCACGGCCAAACGCCGCAAAGCTGACGTGGACGCGGGGGGATCTTTCCAGCGCTCTTGGGAAGATCTAAAGGACACGATGCCACCCTACTCGCAGGCTTCAGACCGTGCCAAGCCCGATCCGTAACCGTTCAGTTACTAAACGGTCATTGTTCAACCCTCTGGGCCGTGGTTTGGTAGTGGGTAGATCATGTCACCCCTCCGCAATGGATCGCTTTTCGCGAACGCCCTGCTCGTCGCCATCGGCGCAGCAGCTGGCGCGGGGATGACTTACCTGCTTATGCCGCACGGCGGTGGCAGCGACACCGTTTCCGGCCCTCGCGGGCTGGAGAGAGATGTGCCGTCGGTCAGCGCTCCGGCGCTCGGAGAGCTGGCTGGCGGCTCATCTCACTCTTTCCATGCACTGATCGAGCTGATGGAATTTAAAGACCCCGAGGAGCGCTCCCGTGCCCTGCGCGAAGCCGGTGCCGATGCCGCCCGCCGCGACCCTGCCAGCGCGCTGACCCTGGCCGAGCAACTCCGCTCAGACCAGGACAAGCTCGACTTCATGCGCGGCATCTACGGCGTCTGGGGCGGCAATGACCCACGGGCCGCACTCGATCATGCGAACAGCAATTTCACTGCCGGTCTTCTGCGTTCCGAGACCATCGGCATCGCCATGAACAAATGGGGCTCCCGTGATCCTCGCGGTGCCTGGCTCTGGGCCGAGCAGCACCTCTCAGGCCCGCTGAAGGATCAGGCGCTCACGGATCTCGTCATCGGCTGGACTCGTCAGGCTCCCACCGTCGCTGCCAAATGGCTGGAAGGCACCCGCTACTACTCGCAGCCCCTATTTGCCGCCATCGGCAGCACCTGGGCCGAGCAGGACCCGCTCGGTGCCGCCAATTGGGCCGCCGGTTTGAACAACGCCGATGCTCGCCGCACCACCCAGACCGTCATCGCCCAGACTTGGGCTGAGCGCACCCCGATGGAGGCCGCCAAGCACTTCGAGCCCCTGCTGACTGGCGATAACGGCGTCAACCTCGCCACCGTCCTGGCCGACATTTGGGGCACCTCCGACCCCGCCGCCGCCGCTGCCTGGATCAGCCAGCTTTCCAACAGCGCCGCCCGGCTCGAAGCCGCCGCCACGCTCGCCACCGTCTGGTCCGCCAGCGACATTAACGCCGCCGTGGCCTGGAGCCGCACCCTCACAGACCCGCAGATCCGTCGTCAGGTCATCGCCCAGATCGGCACCACCTGGGGAGCCATCGAGCCCGACAGCGCCCTCAACTGGCTGAACACCCTGCCCGCCAGCGATGCCTCTGGCGGAGTCGTCGGTGCCTACAACTCCTGGGCCGCCACCGACGCCGTCGGCCTGGGCGAATGGATCGCCGCCAACCCACCCTCCGCCGCCATGGACACCGCCCGCCTCAGCCTGGCCGACGTGATTTCCGATCAAGACATGGCCGGAGCCATGGACCTCGCCTTTGGCCTCTCCACCCTCGCCGGTCGCGACGACGCCATCTCGCGCTACTACCACCACTGGCGGAAAGTCGATGAAGCCAGTGCCCAAGACTGGCTCGCCCAAACCCTGCCCAGCCTCCCCGTCTCCACGCAAACAAGACTGCGCCAGGAGCAGGATCGACCGATTGTGGCGAGGTAGATCTTGATCTCAAGATTTGGAGTCCGCCCGTTGATGCTTTTGGGCATCCAGAGAAACTGAGCTTTGACCACTTGTCCCTCATCGCCATAAACTGTGCGCCTATGAGCACAACAAATGATCAAGACAGCTCCGTGTTCCCGGTTACGCGTTGGACGCTCGTCGGGCATCTTAAAGAACCAGGCGAGAGTGGCATCATGGCACGTCGGGCATTGGATCAGCTTTGCTCTGCTTATTGGTACCCGTTGTACGTGTATGCTCGTCGGTTTGGGCTGGATGAAGATGCCGCCAAAGACGCTGTGCAGGATCTCTTCGCTGAATTGATCGAAGGAAACCGGATGGCCCTAGCAGATGCCGCGCGCGGCAAGCTGCGTAACTTTCTTTTAGCCGCGCTAAAGAACGTCATCAGCCATATCCGCGAGCGGGACTGGGCCAAGAAACGCGGAGGCGGTCAGGTGCTGGAGTCTCTTGATCTCACCGATGCAGAGGGGCGCTTTTTGACCGAGCCGGAATCGGCAGAAGCGGACCCTGAGCGTTCCTTCGAGCGGAAGTGGGCGTTGCAGCTTTTGGAGAGCACCAAGGTGGCATTGAGAAATGTCTATGTGCGCGATTGTAAGGGGCCACTCTTTGATCTGCTTTCCCCTGCGCTGTCCGAGGGGGATCGCTGGCAGGGGCATGCTCAGGCGGCAGAATCACTGGGGATGAATGAAGGAACCGTGCGTGTGGCTCTTTCCCGCCTGCGGAAGCGCTACGCGGAAACCCTGCGTGACCAAGTGGCCATTACGGTGGGTGACGATGGTGATGTCAAAGCGGAGCTAGGCTACTTGATGAGCCTGTTTGGGAGCTGAAAATCAGCTTTTTCTCCCTGAAAAACTTTTTTTGAGGATGGGTGTAACAACGGAAGGCGGGTCCGTTAGAGCGGGCATGAAGAGCAACAACACCTTCACCTTACACTCCAATGAAACACATCCTCGCCTCCCTCGTCCTCCTCCTCGCCAGTCTCGGCAGCGCCAACGCCATCGGTGTTCTCGAAGCCATGCAAGCCGGTGACATCAGCCTCTCTGGCAGTTCCTCCTCCGGCTACTCAGAGTCCAAAATCGTCGTGACCAACAAGCGCTCCTACTCCGTGGACATCGACTTCTCCACCGCCTGCTTTGTGCAGGCCAACCAGAGCCAGCGCATCGGTCTCTCCTATGAGAAGACCACCTTCAATTACTACCTTCGCCTTTCCGGTGGCCGCACCTACACCCTTTATTTCAGCAGCCGCTGCCTGGACAGCAGCCGCAGCAGCCCCAGCGGCGGAGTGGCCTTCACAAAGGTTTACAGCATCAGCTCCCAGTTCTCCGCCATCATTACTGCACTCCGCTATCAATACTCCCAGTCCGATGTCTGGAATGTCACGAATAGCAGCTCAATCGCCGATGCCTGGAAGCGCGCTGATGCCCGCTACACGGCTCCTCCTGTCACCACAGCTCGTATCGACCTCAGTGGCAGCATCTCCTGGCAGGTACTTTCCAGCACATCGGTGAACTTTAAAGCTGGCCGCATCGATAACCTTGGCGGCAGCACCAGTGGTTCTCTTCGCCTCCGTGTCTGGGCTACTCGCAGTTCCTATGCCGGCGGCTCTATCAGTGGTTACATCGTCGGTACCCTGAATCTGAATGCCCTCTCGGGTGGATATTACTACAGCAACATCAACAGCAACGTCAGCTACTCCCGCCCCGCTGCCGGCACCTACTACACCACGATGACCATCGAGGAATACACCTCCAGCGGCTGGCTGATCCGTGACTACATCAACTGCAGTGGCACCGTCCGCTTCTAGTCGCCAAAATCCAAAAGATGGAAGATGCCCCGCCGCTGAAGTAAATCAGCGGCGGGTTTGTTTTAAAGTCCACACTCACTGCCATGAAGCCAAAATTGATTTTCCTCGTCGGCCTCGCACTTTTGCTCGTCGTCGCCATCTACCTCGGTGCCCAAATGGGAGACGGGCAGTCGGAGCTGGCTCATCAGCCTGTGGTCAGTCTGAAGAAGCCCACCGCAAGCCCGAAGCCGGAACATGACATCGTGCCGCCCACGCCTTCAGAAACCCCCGCGCCGCCTATCGAGATGACTCCAGCCGCCGGACTTACGGAAAATCAGGTCAAAGCACTTGGTGAACTCACGCAGATCCTGGAGGCGGGGGAAGTCTCGCCCGACGCGATTTTGCAACCCATCCGAGACTGGGCCAACCGTGACCCGCGAGCCTGCGCACTGTGGATCACTCAGAATCTCCGTGGCGCAGCTAGGCAGCGTTGCCTGGAGGAGACTCTGGCTTCCTGGGCGGAGAAAAACCCAAAGGATGCCCTCGCCTTCCTGGCCGCTCTGGGTAGTCCTGAGGGGAACGAAGGTGCCTATGCAAATGTCCTCTCCACCCTAGCCCGACAAAATCCCGCCGCGGCGGCAGACTGGCTGCGCCAAAATCCTGGCTTAGGAGCCTTGGAGAACTGGCAGACGATCTTTTCCGCCTGGGCAGACTCAAATCCAGGACAGGCAATGACCTGGATGCGGCAGAACCTGGATGCCAACATGAAGGATGGCCTGCTGCCAACACTGCTCTCGCGTTTCCGTGACCCAGCGCTGCAGAGTGAACTTCTCGCAGGAACTGACCCCGTCCGCCGCCAGCAAAGTCTGGCCGACGCGGCCAAAGCCTCCGCCCATGATGACCCAGCTTATGCGATCAGCCTCGCCAGGCTCATGGCAGACAGCGGTTCCCGGGATGCGGCAACGAATGAAATCCTTCGGGATTGGCATCTGCGTGACGCCTCAGCGGCAAGTGCCTTTGCCGAGCAGAACGGGCTGGTTATTCCAAAGCTGGAGACGCAGTAGTACTTACTTCGCGGCACGGAAGTCCGCGAAGTGGCCTGAAGTGAACCATCACCCGATCTGCGCCAGGATCGCGGAGGAGATCTTGTCCGCCTGGGCTTCGAGATACTCGACATCACGGCCCTCGATGAGGAGGCGGATGAGGGACTCGGTGCCGGAGTAGCGGAGGAGGACGCGGCCGTAGTCGCCGAGCTTCTTCTCGGTTTCCTTGATGATCTTGTCGGCGTCTTTGAGTTCGGAAACGGGCGGCTTGGAGCGCACGCGGAGATTGCGCGCAGCCTGGGGGAACTTTTTCAGGCACTTGCGGAGCTGGCTGAGTGGCTCGCCGGTTTCCTTCATGATGCGCAGCACTTGCAGGCCGGCGATGAGGCCGTCGCCTGTCGTCGCCCAGTCGCCAAAGATGATGTGTCCGCTCTGCTCGCCGCCGAAGTTCAGGCCGCGTGCGTGCATCTCTTCGAGGACGTAGCGATCACCGACGTTCGTGCGCAGGACACGACCGCCAAGACGTGAGACGAGGTCATCGAGCCCGTAGTTGCTCATGATCGTGACGGCCACGGTGTTGTGCTTCAGGGTGCCTTTGCGCAGCATGGCTTCAGCAGCGATGGCCATGAGCTCGTCCCCATCCAGAGCGATGGCTTCTTCATCGCAAAGCGCGATGCGGTCGGCGTCTCCATCATGTGCGATGCCTGCCAGCGCCTGGCTTTGACGGACGAGACGCTCCAGCTCCTCGCTGTGCGTGCAGCCGCACTCTTCGTTGATGTTAAAACCATCGGGCTCGCTGTGAAAGACCTGCACGTCCGCGCCGAGCTGCTCCAGAGCGGCGGCGCTGGTGTAGGAGGCGGCGCCGTGAGCATTGTCGAGCGCGACTCTCATGCCGTCCAGACGGACACCGCCCATGCTGGAAACGGCGTGCGCCACGTAGCGATCCACGGCATCGCTCATGCGGCTGACGCGGCCAATGCCACGACCTTCGGGGCGGGGAGATTCGGCGGTTTCGCCGAGCACGATCTTCTCGATGGCGATCTCGGTCTTGTCATTGAGCTTGCGACCGTTGCCGTGCACGAACTTGATGCCGTTGTCCTGGAAAGGATTGTGCGAGGCGCTGACGATGACGCCAAAGTTGGCCCCAGTTTGTGCGGCAAGCATGGCGACGGTGGGTGTGGGGACCATGCCGGCGAGCACGACATCGACTCCGCAGGAGTTCAGCCCGGCGATCAGCGCGGCCTCCAGCATTTCGCCAGAAGCGCGGGTGTCACGACCGATGATGCAACGTGGGCGCTCACCGCCATCGCTTTGACCACCGAGCACAGCAGCGGCGGCCTGACCGAGACGCATGACGAACTCGGGGGACATGGGATGACGATTGGCCACAGCGCGGACGCCGTCGGTGCCGAAGAATTGACGCTTTTCAGACATGAGGCGCGGGCTTTACCGCAGGAGCGGCGGGGTGTCAAAGGCGGCGGCAGGCTCCGGGTAGAGCACGCGGACGAGGTAAAGGCCGCAGGAGGGCGCGGTTTGGTTGCTCTGCGGATCTTTAGGATTGCTCAGCACATCGGCAAACCAGTCCCGTGTGGCGCGTCCACGCGCGACGTGGACGAGGGTGCCCGTGATCATGCGCACCATTTTGTAGAGGAAGCCATTCCCCTCGAACTCGAGCTCGATGACGCCGTCTTTCTCGGTGACTTCGGCGCGATGGATGGTGCGCGTGGTCTTGTGTGGCAGAGAGCGGCGAAGTGTCTCGGGCATGTCTCCGCGATTGGCGGAGAGGCGGACGAAGTTGTGCGTGCCCACAAGCATCTGCGTACAGTCGCGGAGGAGATCCATGTCGAGCCTCCCATAGACATGCCAGGCGCGGTCAGCCTCAAAGGGGGAAAGCATGGGCTGCTTCCAGAGGCGGTAGCGGTAGATCTTGCCCACGGCATCGAAGCGCGAATGGAAGGTCGGCTCGGGAAAGCTCACCTCGGTGATGCGGATGGTGAGCGGCAGGCAGGCATTCAGCGCGCTGATCCAGGATTCAGGGCTCAGCCGCAGGGACTCCGGCACATCGCAGTGCGCCACCTGGCCGAAAGCATGGACGCCGGCATCGGTCCGGCCACTGCCCTGCACGCTGGTGACGGCGCGGATGGCTTTGAGAAAGGCCGCGTTCAGTTCGTCCTGGATGGCACCACCGCCCTCCTGACTCTGCCAGCCGCGCCAGGGCGTGCCGCAATAAGACACGGTGAGACGCAGGCGCTTGTAGCCCGGAGCGGCACCTCGATTCAGACCGAGCTTACTTTCGACGTCGCTTGGGCTCATCGGTCCATTCCATTTCAAATGCACTGTCGGGAAGCAGGTAGCCTTCGGGGCCGCGCTGTTGGTTGAGGTATTCCTGCAAAATAACCACGGCGGCGAGCTGATCGACAAGCTGATTCCGCTCGTGCTTGCCAGTGATGCCAGCGCGGGAAAGAGAGGCTTCGGCTTCGACGGAGGAGAGCCGCTCATCGACGAACTCGATGGGCACCTCGTGATCCAGGGCCTTGCCCAGCAGGCTGGCGAATTTCTCCACGCGCCCGGCGGCATCGCCCTTCTGACCATTCATGTGAAAAGGCATGCCGATCACGACTTTCCCGATCTTCTTCTGCTTCACGATCTGGACGATCTCGTGCTCGGCTCCCGGTCGGGAGTCGATCGTTTTAAAAGGGCTGGCCACGAGCTCCATCTCGTCGCTCAGCGCGAGTCCGATGCGCACAGTGCCGTGGTCGATGGCGAGGATGCGGGGCATGTCCGCCCTTAGCCTTTGGACTTGAGCCGGGCAAGCGCCTCGCGCGCCTGGCCGATGGATTCGCGGACGGCGGGTTTCACGACCTTGCCATGCCCAGCCTGATCGAGTTGTTCGAGGATGGCATTGGCCTGATCGAGCGTCTTGATGGCAGCGGGGATCTGCGCGGTGTCGCCGGAGGCAATGAGGATGCGCACGAGGTGGTGCTGGGCTTCTGCGACGGCGGCGAGGGCTTCGACATCATTCGGATCAGCGCGGGCGCGGTCTTTGCAGATCTGGACGACGGCCAAACGATGCGGCAGGGCAGCGCTCCAGTCCTTTTGCATTTCCACAGCGGCGGCGAGGTGCTCGTGAGCGGAAACGAGGTCGGCTTGGAGCGTTGCATCGAGCGGGTCGGCTTTGGCGAGGCTGGTAGCGATGTCGAGCCGCTCGCGGAAATGGGTGAGAGCATCAGGGGTACGGTTTTGCGCCTGGAGGGCATCGGCGATTAGTTCCAGCGTGACACCGAGCTGGCGCTGGTAGGCTGAATCCTGCCCTCCAGCGGCGACGACACGACGACGGAGGTCGAGAGCGAGTTCCAGAGACTTTAGAGCGGCGGCGGCATCCTTGGTTTGCTGTTGAAGGCGTGCCTGCTGTTCCAGCGCGGTGGCGTAGTCGCGCTGGAGCATGGCGTTTGCCGGAGAGGCGGCGAGCTCCTTTTCATAAAGGGCGAGCGCCTGGCCTGAGTGAGACTTCGCCGCGTCCCAGTGCTCATCGTGGATCTCGATGCGTGCGAGTGCGGCATGGGCGGTGGCGAGATCGCGGGTGAGGAGTTCGTTCTTGCCGGGCAGGCTGCGGCTTTTCTCCAGCAACTCGAGCTGGCGGGAGAACATGCGCCGCGCTTCGGCGTGCTGGCCGCTCTCTTCATAACTGACGCCGACTCCCTGGCTGGCGACGGCGAGATCGCGGAGGCGGTCGGCGTTTTCAGGCTGGTCCTGAACGCGGCGGTTGAGGATGGCGAGCGCGGCCTCAAACTTGGCTTGGGCCGCCTTCTTGTCTCCACGGCTGAGGGCGATCATGCCGCGAAACTCGCCGATCATGGCCCGCTTCCGCCATTGATCATCGGTGAGGGATGCCTCGGGCAGGTCGGCGAAGTATTTCTCCGCCGATTCCGCGACGCTGGCGAGCAGCGCAGTGCGCCCGAGTGGGACGAGTTTCCCACGCAGGTCGATGAGCATGTCCTCGATCAGCGCCTCCGCTTTGTCTCGCGCAGTGGTGGCGATCTCTTTGGCCTTGCGCTCTTCTTTAGCGGCGGCTTCGGCTTCGACTTTGCGCTCGTCGGCGAGCTTGCGGGCGGCTTCGGCCTCCATGCGGCGCTGCTCGGCGGCAGCTCGTGCAAAGGCTTCCTGCTTTTGCGCTTCCTCGGCCTGAGTGCGTGCGACTTCGGCGGCTTGACGCTCGATAGCTTCACGGG
>JAGKWZ010000268.1 GCA_021151605.1 Verrucomicrobiaceae bacterium | reverse complement strand
TAGCAATCTCTTCCTGCTGATCAAAAGCGACTCCCCCTTTCGCCTCGGGGCCAATGAAGAATTCGCCGCGGCACTCCGTGGTCAAAACCGGCATCAGCTCCGCTTCCTGCCTGACATCCACCCTTGCTTTAACAGCAGGGGGCAACTCATCGATCGCTGGAACACTCCCGTCTTCTTCCACGTCAATGACCGCACTCGCATCGACCTACGCAGCGCGGGCCCGGATCGGCAAATGTGGACTGAGGACGACCTCCACCGCCGCTACGACGGGCAGTTTCACCGGGGAAAAGATCTGCCAAAAGGGCCATCGGGTCGAGGACCGTGACTTTGGAATTAGGCCGCAGGTCATCAAGTTTTGTGATTCTGCCAAAGCGCCCAATAGTTTCGGAGGCTTCAAACCGCAGATCGCCTGGATCGGAGAGCTTCAACTATTTCGTTTTTTCGGTTGAGATGTCAGCGACTTGGTCAAGAGTCACGGCCCGTTAGATTTCATGCGCTTGTGGCGGAATTGGTAGACGCGCTAGATTCAGGTTCTAGTGAGTAACATCGTGGAGGTTCGAGTCCTCTCAAGCGCACCATCCCTTCTACGGGATGCCACTGCCCATGCAAGACGCCGGATTTGTCAAACAAGCCTTCGCGGGTATAGCCCGCCGTTACGTTCTTGCGAACCATGTTCTCAGCATGAAGTTGCCCTTTCAGGATTCGACTTTTGAAGTGCTGACGGTGGCCTTTGGCCTGCGAAACATGGCTTCCTGGCCTGATGCCTTGACGGAAATGAATCGGGTGCTGACCGAGCGCGGGGCGCTTTATGTGCTCGACTTTTCTCTGCCGACCCTGCCTTTGATCCGTCAGGCTTATCTTATTTACCTGAAGCATGTGATGCCACGCATCGCGGGATGGATAACCGGGCAAACAGAAGCTTATCATTATCTTTGCGGCTCAATCGAGCGCTTTCCTTCAGGCAAGGAGATGGAGGCTCTCATGCTGTCCCGTGGCTTCAAGTCTGTCAGGACATATCGACTGACTTTTGGCATCGCCTCACTCTATGAGGCGGTGAAATAGACAACTCGTAATTCCTTCATGGGAGGAACGATGGTGGCAGGGGGCGGATTTGAACCGCCGACCAAAGGCTTATGAGTCCTCTGCTCTACCGCTGAGCTACACTGCCGTTATCTATTGGCTCCTGAGGTAGGGATCGAACCTACGACCTAGTGGTTAACAGCCACCCGCTCTACCGCTGAGCTACTCAGGAATGTCGTTCCCGTTTTGAAACGGGCGGCGATCATAGATGCTCGGCATCAAGGCGCAAGCACTTTATTGTTTTGAAATGAAGATCATATTCGAGGCTTCAATTCACGTCTCAAAAACAAGATCAACTATCACCGGCACGTTGTCTGCGCTTCATTGCACATCATGAACGTCTCTCTCCGTCCTGCCACGCTTTCGGTTCTACAGGAATTCCGCCAGCGCAGGCAAAAGCTCCTTCAGTATCGCTCAGGTCTTGCTGGGTTTGCCATCGCGCTTGCAGCTTTGCTTGTCATTGCGTTGTTGGACCGGGCTCGGCTGATGCCGGAGGGGATCCGCTCATGGTTCACGCTGCTGGTGTATGCATGTGCGGGCTACTTCGCCTGGCGTGTGGCATGGCGTTTTATTGCCGAAGCCAATGACCTGTCTGGAGCGGCGCATTTGCTGGAAACGGCTGCCCCCGTCCTCCGTGAGCGCTTGGTCGCAGCGGTCGAACTATCCGAAGGACATGGGAATGAGTCTGCTGAATTACGTTCCTATTTGCAGGACGATGTCGCCACTCATGTGCAGAAGGTTTCGCTGGAGGAGGTGCTGCCATTTCGCTCTCTGAAGCCATGGGTTTTGGGAGCTGCCGGAGTCTTCGTGGCGGTGCTCTTCCTTTGTTTTTTCTCCAGCCTTCATCTTCCCGGTTTCCTGGCTCGTGCGGCGATTCCTTTTTCCAACTTTGCCCGCCCTTCGAGTGTGCAGGTAAAAATCGTTACACCTGATCCGGCAGACCAGGTTGTGCCCATTGCTTCCGAATTGGAAATCTTTGCGGAGATTATTGGCCCCGAGCCGGATCGTGTGGAGATGGAGACGCGATCTGCTGACATGAAGTCACGCCTTCAACCCATGAAGCGTGGAGCCGGAGCCATGTATCAGGGGCTTGTCAGCATTGGTCAGAGCGATGTTCATTATCGCATCCTAGCCGCTGATGCGGTGAGTTCCTGGCATACGCTCAGTGCTCGTCCGCGTCCGCGAGTCATCGAATTTGTCAAAACCCTGGTTCCACCAGCCTACAGCGGCTTGCCTGAAACCAAACTGACCGAAGATCATGGCAATGTCGAAGCATTCGAGGGGAGCACGCTGAAGCTGGAACTGAAGGCCAACCAATCCATCTCGAAGGCCAATCTCCTGATGAATCCCGACCATGCGGATCGTCTGCCAGCCGTTCCAGCGCAGAGCATTGATGACAATGTTGTGAAGACGGAGTTCGTCGTGAAGCCGGAGATGGAGTCCTGGCAACTCATGCTCACAGCGGAGGAAACAGGTTTTACCAACGATGAATCTTCCCCCTGGAGCATCACTGTTCTTCCAGA
Organism: Verrucomicrobiaceae bacterium; assembly: GCA_021151605.1. GTDB lineage: Bacteria > Verrucomicrobiota > Verrucomicrobiia > Verrucomicrobiales > Verrucomicrobiaceae > Prosthecobacter. The sequence goes on along the minus strand of JAGKWZ010000268.1, from coordinate 6,104 downwards.
TTTGCCGCCTTTCGCCCAGATCATCGAGCCGGCTGAACAGTTGGAACTCATGCCTGACGAAACGGTGCGCCTCACGGGAGTCGCCTCAGATGATGTGGGGCTCGCAAGTGTGAAGCTTGCTCACCAGATCAATGCAGGGAAATGGAGCGAAAAAGAGCTCTCCGCTGCGACTGGGAAGGAGTCTAAAGTGCAGACCTTGATGCCGCTCGCCCCGATGCAACTGAAAGTGGGCGACATTCTCGTGCTGAAGCTCAAGGCCACAGATTTAAAAGGGCAAGTCACCGAATCTCCTCCCGTGCGAGTGGTGATCCTGGAGCAGATCGTCAGTCCTCAGCAGCGGGAGTGGGCGGCGCAAACACGCCGCTTCGCCCAGCTTGCAGAAACCTTGTCTGAGGATACTCGCGAGCTGCGGAAAGTCGTCGAGCAAGTCCGCAAAACCGAGAAGCAGGCCAGTAGGAATCCCGAAGCAGCAAGGGATGCACAGGACGCACTCGCCCGCGCTCAGACCGAGCTGGAAAAGGTAGCCACCAAGTCTGACGATCTCTGGAAACAGCTGCAGGAGTCCGCCCGCCAGGCACCCACTCATCTCGATGCCACTGAAGTCCAGCTTCTCGGCGAGCGACTGGCTCACATGCGCACCGATTCCCTGAAAAAAATGCAGCAAGCCATGGCTGCGGAAATCGATCAGCCCGAGGGCATCAAGCGCGATGCCAGTGAAGCGCAGGCCGACATTGAAAGCATCGCCAGTGCCGCCCGTGCTTTTGCTGCGGAAGATAATGCACGACTCGTCTCCCAGCAGGCGCAGCAGCTTGCCCGTCAGGAGGCACTTCTCACTGAGCAATCACTGCCCGCGAATCGCGATGCCAATCAACGTCCGAAATGGCAGGAGCAGCAGCGCGGAGCCCTCGCTGCCAGCGAGCCTTTGCGTGGTCAGATGGAAGAGCTGAAATCGCTCGTCGATGCCGGTCAGCAGAACCAGCTGAAGGAGTTTCAAAAGCAGCTTGCTGAAGCTGGTGCCGACCTCGAAGCCAGTCTCGACACGCCCGATCAGGCCAAAAGCCCGGAGCATCTCTACGGTGCTGCCGACAACCTCCGCCAGCGCCTCTCCCGCACTGCCGATGCCGCACGTGCCATGTCCGAGCAGGCAGCAAACCGTGCACAGCAGCTTCGCGAGCAGATCGCCCGCCAGGAAAACCCTGCCATCGTGGCGCTGAATGAAGCTAATAGTGCCCTGGCCCAAGCAGCCGCCGAGGCGAAGAAACCTCAGCAGAAACCGCGTGAAGATCGCAATGGAGACACGGCTCAGGAAAAAGCGGCCAAGGAACTCGCCACCGCCGCCAAGCAACTCGAAGAACAAGCCGCTCTGCGCGAGCAAAACGCACTGACCAACGATGAGTCTGCGCTCGATACCAATCGCGCCAGCCGTGCCGCCGACAAGCTGGCTCGCGAAGCCGAACAACCTGCCGCGGGCCAGCCCGAAGCACTCGCCCAAACCCAACAAAAAGCCGAGCAGCTCCGTGACGCCGTCCGCGCCCTTGAGGCCGATGCTCTCGCGCAAACTGCCATGAAGGCCAGCGAAGAGGCGGCCTTTAACTCCGACAACCCAGCCGACAGCCCCGCCGCTCAAGAAGCGCGTGCTGCTGCTGAAGCCTTGAAGCAACTGCCTGATGCTCTGCGCAAAATGAAGCAGCCAGATCCTCAGGCTGTACAAGCAGTCCAGCAACTCGCGCAAAAAGCACAGCAAGCCGCCGATCAATCCCGCAGCGCTGCCGATCAGCTCCAGAACCTCTCCAAGCAGGCCGCGATTCAGCCGCCGAGCCAGCCTTTGAATACCCAGCCCGCCCAGCAGGCTGCTGATCAGGCCCGCCAGCAGGCCAGCGAGATCGCGGAACAGCTTACTGCCCAGACCGAAGCCGCTCGTGAGACGCTCGCCCAGCTCACACCGAAGGTGAGCGACATGATGAAAGCCGTGGCGCAAGATTTGAAGGAAACACAGAAGGAAACACAGGAGGCTGCTGCCGAGGCACAGGCGGAGAAGCCAGTCGCTGAAGTCGCTGAGAAAGCTGCGGGTCTCGAAGCTGAAGCCGCTGCGAATGCTGAAAAAATGGCCTCCCTCCAGGCTGCTCTCCGCCAGGAGGCCAATGCCGCCGATCTGCAGAATCAAACACAGCGTCAGATGTCCCGCACGGCCGATGCCGCCCTCGCACAAATGCAGCAGAGCCAGCCGCAGGTGGCGCAGAATTTGAAACAGGCTGCTCAGTCCCAGCAAAGCCAGCCACAGGCCCAGGCTCTCAATCAAGCCGCCCAGGCTCAACAACAGGCGGCTCAAGCCCTCGACCAGCTCGCGCAAAACATGGCCAAGGCCGAATCCGGGCAGCAGCTCAGCGAGCAGGAACTCGCCGAAGCGGCCAAGATGGAGCAGGAACTCGAAGTCAAAGAGCCTCTGGATGAAGCCTATGCCCGTGCCCAGGCGCTCGCCCAGATGGCGCAGGATGCACAGCAGGATCCAGGCAAGGTGCTTGCCGAGCTGGAGAAGGAGCTGCCAAAGAATGCCGCCATGCAGAAAGCGCTCGCCGAGCTTGGTAAACAAACCGCGCAGGCCAGCGAACAAGCCATCGCCTCCGAAGCGCAACAGCCAGTGAATATGGGGCTCGCCACCGAGCAGGCCGCCAACGATTTGAACCGAGTAGCCCGCCATCAGCAGCGCCTCGGGCAGGAAGAAGCCGCCCAACAAACGGCACAAGCAGCCCAGCAACTCCAAGCCCAAGCCTCAGCCGCGCGCACAGCTCCAGCCGCACCCGGACAGCCTGCTCAGCCGACGCCGAAGCCCGTCGGGCCAGCCTCTCTCGCGCCAGCTGCCCAGGCCGCAAAAGCCGCCGAGGCTACTGCTTCAGCCACACCGCCTGCCATGACCGCGCATCCGCTGGAGCAGGTTCAGGCAGCCTTCCTCGCTCAGGCGCTCGACCAGCTGGATGCGCAGCTGCACCCAATGCAGGCCCAGAATGGCCAGCCACAGGCAAACGGTCAGCAGCAACAGCAGGGTCAGGGTCAGCAAGGGCAGCAGCCCGGTCAGCAGCAGTCCGCGCAGCAAAGTCTTTCCCAGGCACAAAAAAGCCAGCAGCAACAGATGGCCGATCAGCGCAATCAAGGCCAGACACCAGGTTCCCAGCAGCCCAATGCCTCCCAGCAGATGGCACAGAATCCTGGACCTGGTCAGCAGCAAAAATCCCAGTCCACTGCTCAAAGCAAAGAGGGCGGCGACCTCCAAGCCATGCTGAAAGACGGCGTGCTAGGCACCGAGATGATCCTCGTCAAAGGCGACTGGGGTCATCTGCCCAGCAAAATGGCCGAAGATCTCACTGAAGCCACCCGCACCGAAGCTGCCCCCGAATACCGTGCAGCCATCGAGAGCTATTATAAAGCCATCGCCACCAAGGCGCGGAAGTAGCACCAGTTAGGTATCGGGATGATGAAGCCGCCGCCTAGCTTTTTCCTGATCCTTTTGCTCACTTCCGTATGCATTGCGCAGGAGGAGAGCACTGACGAGCTTCGACGGAAGGCGGACAATGTTTACATAGAATCGAGTGTGGACTTCATAAACGCGGCGAAAAGCTCAGCCGTAGTTTTTGCCGCAGCCCATGCCTTTGAAAAAGAAGGCCAGGCAAGCAAGGCACTCGAGTACTATGAAAAGGGGCTGAGGTTAAGCCCATGGAGTCTGGAGGAGCAACTTGCGTGCGCCAAGCTGAAGAACTCAATAGGTCTGGCCAAGGAGGCTATGGCCACGGCAAAAATGGTTCTCAGCCGGACGGAGTCAGATGTCCTCGCCAACACTGCTGCTCAGATGCTTGGAAGCCCAGCCTTTCCAAAACTATCGTATTGGGATGGTAAGAAACCCGAAGGCCGATGGCTGTGCTTTGTTCGCTTCGGGCCTGTGAATGAGGTGATGCTGCGCGATACGATACAACGCATTCAGGAAACCTTGGGGTTGTCGGCTCTCATCGCGCCGGAAACCCTCGCCCTGCCGAGGGCTGGAAGGAGCGGCCTGCACCGATTTGTGCACAAAAACCTAATTCCCAGCATTCGGTGGACACATCCAGCGATGCAGCAGATTCTCGACTCTCTTGGGACGCAGAATCCCGAAGCAGTTCCACCAGAGGCGTTGATGAAGGCGATGATTAAAGCCTTCAGAGCTAACCGGATGATGCAGGAGGCCGACGACCTCCAGGAGAGTCTGAACTTTAATCTGAAGTGTCAAATGCAATACGACAGCGGCTTGATGTTGAACCTGGTGCAACGATGGACAGCACAGCAGCCTGAATTGAGTAATGCGATCGTCATCGGTATCACCGAAGCTGACATTTATGCGGAAAATGTGAACTACCTCTTTGGCGCAGCAACAACGGGCGGGAGCACCTGCTTTACATCCGCTTTCCGCTTCCGGGCTGATCTTGCTGGCGAACCTCCAGACCGAAAACGTCTCGTCGCGAGAGTTCACCGGCAGTTGCTCAGCAGCATTGGTTTTTGCCTGAATGTTCCTCGTCCGAGCGATCCAACAAGTGCACGAGCTTACCCGGCGAGCGTGCAGGAGCAGGATGCCAAGTCTGAGTTCATGTCAGAAACATGCATTGCAGCTTTTGAGAAGGCTTTGGGTCAAAAGCTGCCCGCCGCCGCACATGCTCCTGAATTTCGTCAGTAGCGTTCAAAACTAGCAGAGCCTTAGGGGGCAAGTCCGCCATTCAAAGTAAGTAGCCTGGCGAACTCCAGGCCAGGTCCAAATACGACGCACTAGCTTCCGGCCAGCTACATTCCGAACTATCATTCATCAGTCTTGCCTATCTGGGCCATTCCAGTCACCCTCTCGGATCAATTACCCGAGCTCCCATGAAAAATCTTCTGATCTGCACAGCCTCGCTCGCCTTCATGACCCTCACCGCCGGGCTGCTCACCGCTCAGGTGCCGCAGCTCATCAGCTACCAGGGACGGGTCGGGGTGGATGGCGTGAATTTTGATGGCTCGGGGCAGTTCAAGTTCGCCTTTGTCAATGCGGCGGGGACGACCACCTACTGGAGTAATGACGGCTCCAGCACTGCTGGCAGCGAGCCAAGCACGGCCATCACGATCCCCGTCAGCAAGGGGCTGTATGCGGTCCTGCTCGGGGATGCCACGCTGGCGCACATGTCCATCGTCCCGGCCACCGTCTTCACCCATGGCGATGTCCACCTGCGGGTCTGGTTCAGCGGTGGCGTGAACGGCTTCCAGCAGCTCACCCCGGACCGCCGCATCGCCGCGGTGGGGTATGCGATGATGGCGGACAGCGTCAGCGATGGTGCCATCACCACGGCGAAGATCGCCGATGGGGCGGTCACTTCGGAAAAGCTGGCCGCCGGGGTTGTGCAGACGGCCAATCTCGCCACCGGGGCCGTGGGGAATGCCCAGCTCGCGAACTCCGCCGTCACGATCAACGCAGGCACCGGCCTGGGCGGCGGCGGGCTCGTCTCGCTCGGGGGAAATGTCACGCTTAGCAATGCGGGCGTGCTGTCACTCAAGGGCGGCGGCGGCATCAGTGTGGATGCAGGCACTGGAGCCATCACGCTCGGCAGCAGCGCCACCAGCGCGGGCACCGCCGGGGCCATCGTCGCCCGCGATGCCAGCGGCGGCTTCACAGCAGGCACCATCACCGCAGCCCTGAATGGGAATGCCGCCACGGCCACCAGCGCCACGAGCTTCACCGGCCCACTCACGGGCGATGTCACTGGCGCGCAGGCCGCCACGACCATCGCCGATGCCACGGTCACGGGGAAGGCGCTCACCGGCTTCACCTCCGCCGCTGGCAGCATCACCGACAGCGACACCCTCCTCAGCGCGATCAGCAAGCTCGATGGCAATGTCGCGCTCAAGGCCCCGCTCGCCTCGCCCACCTTCACCGGCAGCGTCACCCTGCCCGCAGGCAGCGCCACCGCCGCCCCGCTGCTTTTGCAAACCGGCCCCCCACTCACCACCCCGGCCTTGGGAGCCCTCGAGTTCGATGGCACGAACCTCTTCGTCACGAACAACAGCGCCAGCCCCACGCGGAAGACGGTCGCGTTCACGGATTCCACCATCGC
>JAGKWZ010000267.1 GCA_021151605.1 Verrucomicrobiaceae bacterium | reverse complement strand
AGGAGGTGGCGGGTGGTGAGGCTGGGGAGGAAGAGCCAACGCAGCGGGCTGGGACTTGATTGACCGGACTGACGGGGGGCTTTGTGCCACCAGATGCTCAAAATGGGAACGAGGGTGCTGGAGAGCAGATACGACGCGATCATGGCAAAGCCGACTGCGAGGGACAACGGCAGGAACAGGGCCTTCGCAGCGCCGGTCATGAAGAAGCTGGGCACGAAGACGGCGAGAATGCACAGCATCGAAAGCGAGCGCGGGCCGATGGTTTCTTCGGAGGCGTCCAAGACAATGCGGCGCAGTGTAGGACGAACTTCCAAGTTCGTCCCGCTGGGTGATCCATCGGGAGAACGAACTTGGAAGTTCGTTCTACGGCGATGGATGTTCTCGATCTCGACGGTGGCTTCATCGACGAGGATGCCGACGGCGAGGGCGAGGCCGCCGAGGGTCATCAGATTGATCGTGTAACCACCAATCCAAAGCGCCAGAACAGCCGCAGCGATGGCGATGGGGATGTTCAGGATGACGATGACGGCGCTGCGGAGATCACGGAGGAAGATGAGCACCATGAGGCCGGTGAGCGCGGCACCGAGCAGGCCTTCTTTGACGAGGTCTTCGATGGCGCGGATGATCCAGGGGCTTTGATCGAACTCGAAGGTGACGTTGATGTCCTCGGGGCAGGCGGCTTTGAATTTGGGGATGTTGGCCTTCACCAACTCGACGACGCTGAGCGTGGAGGCATCGCTGCGCTTCGTGACGGGCATGTACACGGTACGTTTGCCGTTCACGATGGCGATGCTGGTCATGAGATCGCTGCCGTCGCTGACCTCGCCGATGTCGCGCACATAAACCGCGCCTTTGTCGGTGACCTTCAGTGGCACGGCGGCGAGATCCTGGATGTTCTTCACGACGGCATTCGTCGGCACGATGGGGAAGCTGTTGGGCAGGGCGAGATTGCCACTGGGGCTCATCGTGTTGGCCTCGGTCATCGCTTTGACGACGTCATCGGGTGAGAGGCCGTAGGCGCGGAGGCGGTCGGGCTTCACATTGATCAAAATGGTGTGGGCACTGCCACCGAAGGGCGGTGGGGCCGAAACGCCGGGCAGCGTGGCAAACAGCGGGCGCACCATGTTCAGCGCGGCATCCTGCATCTGGCCGACGGTGCGCGTGGGGTTCTCCGTGGCGAAGACGAGATTGCCCACGGGCACGCTTCCGGCGTCGAAACGCGTCACGAAGGCTCCGGGCGTGCCGGGCGGCATGAAGCTGCGGCTGCGGTTCACATAGGCGATGGTTTCCGACAGCGCCGCCGACATGTCCGTGCCGGGATGAAACTGGAGCTTCATGATGGAGGCTCCCTGGATGTTCTTCGACTCCACATGCTCGATCCCGGCGATGTAGAGGAAGTGATACTCGTAGTAGTAGGTCAGGTAGCCTTCCATCTGCGCCGCATCCATGCCGCCATACGGCTGCGCGACGTAGATCGTCGGAATGCCCAGCGGCGGGAAGACATCGCGTGCCATGTTTTCCTTTGCCTGCCATGCGCCGAGGAGGATCGCGATGACCGCGACGAGGATGGTCCATGGATGGCGAAGGGCGAGGCGCGGGAGGGACATGCGGGAGATGAAATCGATCAGGGGCGAAGGCGGGGCATGGTAACTGGAGAGCGTGGAGGTTCTTGCGGGTGATTTTAGCCGAGGATGGGCTACTCGTACAAACCCCAACATCAAGTTGTCTCCGATCACCGCCATGAGGTCGAATTTTAAACGCTGCACGACGAAAAAGGTACAACGAAGGCAGCATGATCGCCCTACGTTATTGCGTCATAGCGATGTCGTGTTTTTTATGATTCGCCACGAGTGAAAAGGCTCCGGCGGTGGCGATGATGCGCCACTTGTGTGGATCGAATCGCTTTTGGAAAGTGCCGGTGCGCACGATGCCATGGGCGGCAGGACCATCAGTCAGTTGCTCCACGCAATCCTGAGCTGAGGCGTAAAGATGGGTGGCCTGCTCGGCAGTGGGAGTGCCCGTGAGATCGGATTCACGCCGGGTAATGTGGAGAAGGTGGTTCGCATAGTAGGCGAGTCCTTCGGTGCGGGTTTCACAGGCGAAAAGGATGGCAGCATCGGCATCGGGCTCTTGCTCGCGGAGCTTGACCACCAACTCACGCGAGGAGGCCTGGACCCCGAGATGATCGTTGTTTTGTGAGATCACAGAGTCGAGCGCGATCAGGCAGACCGCCGTGGGCAGAGCCACGACCCAGGCGCGTCTGAGGCTGGGCAGTGAGTAGGCGATGCCGAGAGCAAAGGCGGGCATCAGGGGCAGGATGTAGGTCGGCAGCTTCGATCCGCTGAATGAGAGGATGATAAGCGGGAGGATGATCCAACCGAGGACCAGGGTCTGCCAGGCGGTGAAGGGGGCTGATCGCCAGCGCAGCCAGATCCGGCGCAGAGGCAGAGTGAAAACCCACGGCAGCAAAGCCACCGGCAGGATGGCGAAGAAGAACCAGAAGGGCTTTGAGCGACCATGCGTGCTCGATCCGAAACGTTCCACGAGTTCATAGCGCCAGAAGTAATCGAACAACCGGTGATCCAGAATGGCCAGGGTGATGAACCAGGAGAGGCTGATGCCGAGTGTGAGGAGGAGCCCGCGCATCCAGGGCAGGTTGAGTTTTGCCTCGGGCATCGCATTCCACTGCCAGCCGATGACGGCACACAGCGGCACCACGAGTGCCATGGGGCCCTTCGTGAGAAAGCCGATGCCCATGAGAATGAAAAACCACCAGTGCCTCCGGTAAAGTGCTACCGTGATGGAGGCCGTGATCCAGAAGGTCATCGTCATATCCGGTGTCAGCAGTCGGCTCATGGCAAAGAAACCTGCCAGAGTGGTAAGCACGAGTGCAGACTGAACGGCAATGGACTTTGAGCCGAATAGCCGAAGCGCGGCGAGGTAGGTGAACACGACGGTGCCCAGAGCCATGATGGCTGATGGGAAACGCGCCGCCCAATCATGGTGCCCAAAGGTACGCAGGCTGAGAGCCGTGAGCCAGTAGATGATGGGGGGCTTTTGGATATGCGGCATGCCATTCATGTGGGGCACCAGCCAGTCACCATCCAGGTTCATCTCGCGGGCGATCTCGGCATATCGACCCTCATCTGGCTCATTCAGCCCACGCTGACCGAGCAGCGTGAAGAAGACGAGCCCCGCAAACAACAACCAACCGTAACGATTCAGCAGAATCTTCATACTCAGGAAATAATCGCAGGCCTGATCTCTTCGTATCGGCGTCGGATGAACCACCACACGCCCAGCATGTCCAGGACTGGACGCCAGAACATCACACCCAACCCATACTTTGAGACGCCTGTTTCCCGAGTCCGATGGTTTACCAAGACTTCCTTCACACGAAAACCTGCCGCCACCGCCAGCGCCGGCATGAAGGAGTAAAGAGTACGGATTGGGATGAAGCCTGCGCTTACCTCCCGTCTGAACACCTTCAGCGCACAGCCAGAGTCGGTCACACCATCCTTTAGCAGTCTTTGCCTTACCTTATTCGCCAAGCGTGACATAGACCGACGGAGCCAGCTATCGCGTCTCTTGACGCGGACTCCCGTGACCATGTCGGCCCGGACACTCTCCAGTTCCGCTAGCATCATTGCAATGTCCTGTGGATCATTTTGCCCATCTCCATCCATTGTGATGAGAACTTTGCCGCGCGCTGCACGCAGCCCATCAAGCAATGCCGCCGCCTGACCGCGATTTCGATCAAAAGCAATCACGCGCAGGGATGGCCAGTGCATCATCAGCCCCTGAATGTGCAGGCGTGTCCTGTCCGAGCTGCCATCGTCCACGGCGATGACTTCGTGGCTGCGCCCCAGCGCCTGCATGGCTGCACATGCCTCTGAAAGCACGGACGTCACGCTTTCGACTTCATTGAAGAAGGGGATTACCAAGGAACAGGACAAGGCTTCGCACTCAATCATTGGATCAGGTCGCATAGGAAATGAATGGGAGAGCAGGAGAATATCAAAGTGTCAGGAAGAAGCAGTGGCGGAAGAGATACAGCAGCACCGTGCCAAAGATCAGAACGGCGTAACTTCCCATCCGCTGACTCCAGGGCAGCACGCCCAGAGAAGCAAGCAGTGGCGCTGCCGACAGCAGTGTCGCCGCGATATGCGCACGGTGATGCCCCCAGGTGCGCCGAAGGATGAAGAAGATCATCCAGACCACAGCACCCAACTCCAAAAACGAAAAGCTCGTGTGGATCGAATGCTCACGGCGGAACAAGCACAACAAGACGACTTCAAAGGCCAGTAGCCAGGGCCAGAGCCGGATGAGATCTCGACGAGGCCATTTCTTGCAAGGCTTTGATGGGGACACGAGAGGTAAACTCATGAGACGGTGAAAGGAGGCGTGTGTCACGATGGCGTGCAGATGCTGCTGCCTACCAGAACTACCTTCACACTTCCAGAATCCCAAATAACAGAACTGTCATGTAGATGAAGAAGCTGTCATTATCCGCTAAGCGAGCCCGCAAAATGACAGCTCTTTCATTTGCGCTCACCTCAGCCAGACTCGTCATCCATCCTATGCGCCTCCTGATTATCGAAGATGACCGCAAAACCGCCGCCTTGCTTACCAGCAAGCTTATCACGGTGGGAGGCGTCGTAGTCTGGGCCAAAGATGGCGAACGCGGCCTGAACGAAGCACGGAAAGGCGGCTTTAACGCTATTATCTGCGACATCATGCTGCCGGGCGTGGATGGGCTCACCCTTGTGCGCACTCTCCGCGCCGAGGGGGTGAAAACACCCGTCATAATGCTCTCCGCACGCGGAGAGGTGGAGCAGCGGGTCGAGGGGCTCGATGCGGGTGCGGACGATTATCTGCCGAAGCCTTTTGCCAGCTCTGAAATGCTCGCCCGCCTGCGCTCCCTAATGCGCCGCAATGCGGGGCAGGCTGCAACCACGCTGAAAGTCGCTGATCTCACTTTGGATGTGGCCAGCCGTGAAGTGCGGCGTGGCGGCCGGCGGGTGGAACTCTCCTCGCGTGAAAACCTGCTGCTCGAGTGCCTGCTTCGCGCCGAGGGAAGCGTCGTCAGTCGTCGGGACATCATCAGCGCCGTGTGGGAGTACGACTTTGATCCCGGCACCAATCTTGTGGATGTCTATGTACGTCGGCTCAGGGACAAGATCGACCGCGACTTCACGCCAGCTCTCATTCAAACCGTGCGCGGCCTTGGCTACGCGCTGCGCCCCCAGCCATGACCCTCCGCCGTCGCATCCTGTTTTATTATGCCGTCACGCTCAGCTTCTCGCTGGTGATCGTGGCCTACTGGAGCTGGTTTGAGTTCAATGAGCAGCGTGATGTCGTGCTTCACGGCGGCGTGGAGGCGGCACTGAAGGAAAGCCCGTTGCTGGAATCGCTGGAGATCATTCTTTTTGGCGGTCTGCCAGCCATTTTGCTGGGCATCGCTGGTGGGGCGCTGCTCATGCGCCAGGCTTTGCGCCCCATCGAGAAACTCACCGAAGCGCTGGAAAAGACGGACGTGTCCAATCTCTCCACTCCCGTGCCGCGAAGTGGCAATGGCGATGAGTTGGATCGCATGACCGCTGTTTTCAACCGCATGAAGGAGCGCCTCGGGCTTTCCTTTACCCAGGCGCGTGAGTTCACGCTCAATGCCTCGCATGAGCTGAAAACGCCGCTCACCATCATCCATGGAACCCTGGAGCAGATGGCGACGAATGAGCAGGCGGCGGAGGTGGACCGGGAGCGGGCGGCGTCCTTGCTGGAGGAGGTGCAGCGGCTCTCCTCCATCGTCGGGCAGCTTTCCTTCCTGGCCCGTGCTGATGCCGGACTCCTGCCGAGCGCTCGTGAATCCGTGGCGCTGGATATACTCGTGCGCGATCTGGCTGAGGAAACGATGATCCTTGCCTCCGGTGCGGAGGTTTCTGTTACGCTCGGCGAGTGCCAGTCCGTGTCCGTGTCCGGCGACAAGATGCGGCTTCGACAGCTTCTGCTGAACCTCGCGGACAACGCGGTGAAATACAACGAACGCGGCGGCAGCATCGAGATGACGTTGGTTCGCCAAAACGACGATGCTGTGTTCACCATCACCAACACAGGCATTGCGCTGCCAGCAGAACTTCGCAGCCGTGTGTTCGAGCGCTTCTTCCGTGGCGATCTGGCACACAACAGCGCCACCGAAGGCAGCGGCCTCGGCCTCAGCATCGCCAAATCCATCGTCGAGGCGCATCAAGGTGCCATTGGCTACAACGTATTGCCAGATGGTCGGACGCAGGTGGTCGTCACGCTGCCGTCTCCAAGATGAAGAAGCTGTCATAATCTTTTCCGCTATTGGTTTGTCGGAGATGCTTTTCTTGAGTGGTCGTTTCACACCCACTCAATGAGACTGTCTTCCCTGCTTCTGCCTCTCGTCACCCTGGTTCTTCCTGCCTGCGTGCAGTTCAAAGCACGTCCGCTGGCCGCTGAAAGCAGCAGCGCGGACTTTTCGGGGCGTTCGCTGAATGATGCAGGCTTGAAGACCTTTCTGACGGAGAACAAAGCAGCAGGCGGCTCGTGGTCAGTGGATCGACTCGCCCTCGCTGCTGCGTATTTTCATCCCGATGTGGCCCTGGCACGGGTGGAGGCCGATGAAGTGGCGGCGGGCATCAAGACGGCGCAAATGCGCCCCAACCCGGTTTTTACCTTCATGCCGCAATACGCGAGCTTTCGCGCTCCCGTGTTCACGCCTTGGTTTCTGGGGCCGAGTTTGTCCGTGCCCATCGAAACGGCAGGCAAGCGATCGAAGCGCACGGAGCAGGCACTCGCTGCTGCCGAGGCGGCTCGGTGGCGTGTGTCCGCCCGCGCTTGGGCGGCACGTTCCCGCGTGCGGGCCGCGATGCTGGAGTTGCATGGAGCACGCGAAAACATCCGTCTGCTGGAAACCGAGCAGACGCTGCATGACGAGGCCATCAAGAAACTCACCGCGCAGATGGAGGCGGGGGATGTGTCGCCCTTTGAACTCACACAGGCTCGTCTCATGCTGAATCGCACGCGTCTGGCTTTGCAGGATGCGCGGCGCATCGCTGCCACCGGCGAGGCACGACTGGCAGCAGCGGTGGGTGTGCCTTTGAATGCGATCCAATCGGTGATGCTGGATTTCTCGGCTTTTCATCGGCTTCCCGAGTCGGGAAACAGCCGCAGGCTCGCGCTCACACGTCGGGCGGATTTGATGGCCTTGCTCTCCGACTACGCGGCGGCAGAAGCATCGCTGAAACTGGAGCTGGCGCGGCAGTATCCCGACGTGAACGTGATGCCCGGCTACGATTACAACTCCGGCCAGAACCGCTGGCAGCTAGGTTTGAACGTGCAGTTGCCCTTGAATCGAAATCGCGGTCCCATTGCGGAAGCCGAAGCCCGACGCACCACAGCGGAGAAACGTTTCCTCGCACAGCAGGCGGCCATCCAGGGTGAACTCGACATCGCGCTCGCCGCTTACCAAGCCTCGCGTGCCAAGGCCACCACCGCCGCGCAGCTCGCTCAAGAAGCGGATGCCGCATCCGACACCACGAAGAAAATGGTCGAGGCAGGCAATGTTTCCGCACTCGAACTCACCCGTCGTCAGATCGAGGCCAGCGCTGCGAAAGTCGCGCTCATGGCCGCCAACCTCGAAGCCCAAACCGCCGCCGGTGCGCTGGAAGACGCCATGCAATCCCCTCTCCGTTGATTTATGAAACGACTCCTCCTTCTCCCAATCCTCGCCGCTGCACTCAGTGCACTACCACGGTATTCCTCTTCTGAAGAAGTCCAAAAAGCCGGAGGTGGTCCACGCGCATCGTATTATAAAGATGGCGAAATCCACATCACCGTGCTCGGCCAGCCTGAGACGAAGCCGATCACCACTGGGCACTGGGACTTCAAGCCCTCATGGTCTATTACCGGCGATCATCTCGTGTTCTTCCGCCGCCTGAAGGACGACCCGGATGTCAACAATTGGATCACCGCGATGTGCATCATCAACTCGGATGGCAGCGGATTTCACCAGCTTAGTGATGGAACGTTCACCGGGGGAAGATTGGCGGGAAGCCCGGAGAAGAAGTGCAACTCACGGACAAAAGCCACCACTCCTGGGTCCACTCGGCCTTGCGCGATGGTCGGCTCTTCATTTCCTCCAACCATCCGAAGCTTGGCCGTGGCTACTTTTTGATGACGCCAAACCCTGGGGGCAAACCAAAGCTTGAACGCGTGAACTGTGAACTGGCCGCGAAAGGCATTCTCGACCGCATTAGCGTCTCCCCCAGCGAGACGAAAATCTGCTTCGAGTATCAAACTGGCTTTAAATACGAGTTTCCCGGCCGCACGCTCTACGTCGCGGATTTCGATGTGAAGCAGCGCAAGATCAGCAACCTCAAACCCTTCGCCAATGCGGAGGGCAAAAAAGTCTGGTTTGCCTATCCGCGCTTCACCAAGGGTGAGTCTTCCATCGTCTATCATGCGGGCGGCAAGTTGTTCCTCTTCAACCTCGCCGATAGCTCCACGCGACAAGTTTCGACCGAGAACAAGGCCGATTACCGCTACCCGCACGGCGAAGCCACACCCAATTGATCCCCGAGGCCGTCAGGCTGCTTTGCACGTTCCTCTCCGTTGATTTATGAAACGACTCCTCCTTCTCCCGCTCCTCGCCCTCCGTCTTCAGGCTGCTGATGTTGGTGGCTCCGCGCCTGCCACGATTACGAAAGAGGGCGACCTCGTCATCCTCACGCTCAAGCCGGAGGCTGAGCAGGCATTGCGGCTCAAAACCATCGCGGTCGAAAAACGCAGCGTGCCTGCTGTGCGGTTGTTTTCTGGCGAGGTCGTAACACCGCTCGCAGCGGAGGGAAAACCCGTCGCGCCCGTGCTTGGCGGCACTTTGGATGAAGTGCTGCGCCTCGCCGACCTGCAAGCCGCCGCTGATGGTCGCATCCTGCAAGCGCAGGTGCAAATGGATGCCGCGAAGATCGCCGTGGAGCGTGCCCAAAAGATGCTCAGTGCGGAAGCGGGCAGCGTGCGCGGAGTCGATGAAGCCAAAGCCACGCTTCAGCTCGCCGAAGCCGCGATGACCACGGCCAAAGCCCAGCGTGATTTGCTGGGCTCGCCCGTCGGCCAGGGCGGAGCCAAACGTGCCTGGGTGCGGGTCGCCATTTACAGTGGCGAGGCCTCGCTGCTGGATGACAAAGCCGCCTCCAGCATCCGCTCTCTCGTGTCCACGTCTAAAGCGCAGAGCGCCAAGCCTGTCACCGGACCTCCCACGGCGAACGCGCTGACCAACACGATTGATTGGTATTACGAACTTCCCGCCGACACGCCCTTGCGGGCTGGTGAACGTGCTGCTGTCGAGATTCCCACCACCGACAGCAAACAGGACGCGCTCGTCATTCCCTTCAACGCCGTGCTGCATGACATCCACGGCGGCCAGTGGGTGTATGCAAAAACGGGCGAGCACAGCTACACGCGCAAACGCATTCAGGTCGCGCGGCTCGCCGGTGCGGATGCCGTGCTCTCCAGTGGCCCACTCGCAGGCACCCAGATCGTCACTGATGGTTCTGCCGAGCTGTTCGGCACGGAGTTCATGACGGGCAAGTAACCGCACCTTACCACTCCCATGCTGAACTCCATTGTCTCCTGGGCGCTGAACATGCGCGTGCTCGTCGTGGCAGCCGCGCTGGCGCTGCTGTTTGTCGGCATCAATGCCACGAAAAACGCGCCGCTGGATGTCTTCCCCGAGTTCGCGCCGCCGCTCGTCGAGGTGCAGACGGAAGCTCCCGGCCTTTCCACTGAGGAGGTGGACTCCCTCGTAACCGTGCCGTTGGAGAACTCCCTTAACGGCCTGCCTTTCCTCAAAACCATCCGCTCGAAGTCTGTGCTCGGCCTTTCGTCCGTGGTGATGATCTTCAACACGGGCACCGACATTCTCAAAGCACGCCAGCTTGTTCAAGAGCGCTTAAATCTCGCGCAAAACCGCCTACCCGCCGTGGTGAAGCCGCCCGTGCTCATGGCTCCATATTCATCCCTGAGCCGTGTATTGAAGGTGGGCCTCACTTCCAAGACGCTTGATCAAATGGCGCTGAGCGAGCTGGCCGTGTGGACTATGCGCCCGCGCCTCATGTCCGTGCCCGGTGTGGCAAACGTGGCCATCTGGGGCCAGCGGGACAGACAGTTTCAAGTGCTCGTCGATCCACAGAAACTCCGCGCAGCCGGTGTCACGCTGGATGCCATCACAAAGGCCGCAGGCGATGCCGCTGTCATCAGCGCGGGTGGCTTCATTGACACGCCGAATCTTCGCCTGCCAGTTAACCAACTATCACTCATCACCACCGCCGACGATCTCGCCCGCACCGTGGTCGAGTTCCGCAATGGTGCTCCTATCCGCCTCGGCGATGTGGCGGAGGTGAAGATCGGCAATCCGCCGCTGATCGGCGATGCCGTTATCAATGATGGCGATGGCATCCTGCTCATCGTGGAAAAGCAGCCCTGGGGGAACACGCTCGATGTCACCACCGGCGTCGAGAAAGTGCTGGAGGACATGAAGCCTGCACTTCCTGGCGTCACCATCGACAGCACCATTTTCCGTCCCGCCACTTTCATCCAGCTCTCGATTGATCATCTCACCGAGGCGCTGTGGCTTGGCTGCCTGCTCGTCGTTGTCGTGCTCGCGCTGTTCCTCGGCGATTGGCGCACCACCATCATCAGCATCACCGCCATCCCGCTCTCGCTCGCCATCGCCCTGCTGCTGCTGCGCTGGCGTGGCGAAACGATCAATACCATGATCCTCGCGGGCCTCATCATCGCCCTCGGCGAAGTCGTGGATGATGCCATTATTGATGTGGAGAACATTTTGCGCCGCATGAGGC
>JAGKWZ010000032.1 GCA_021151605.1 Verrucomicrobiaceae bacterium | reverse complement strand
CTCTTTGGCAACGTCGCCGAATGGGTGGACACGCCTGCACCCGACAGCGTAGGCGATGGCAACGTCGCGCTCTACGGCCTCCGCGGCGGCTCCTGGGCCAGCGGCCAGTCCCGCCAGGCCAAGCCCGACTTCCACATCGGTGCCCGCCCCGGCAGAGCCCAGCCCAACTACGGCTTCCGAATCGTCCTCGATGTGGCGATGAAGCCTGCGACGGTGAAGAAGGGTCCTGCCCCATGAGGCAGCTGCTATGCGCCTTGCGCTCCCAGGCTTTCCGCCTATCTAGCGCGCCCTCGTATGCATAGCTTCCATTACTCTCAGGGTCAGCTCTTCTGTGAAAACGTCAGTCTCCAGGGCCTGGCGCAGAAACACGGCACGCCTCTTTATGTCTATTCCAAAGGCACGATCACGAGCCACTTCACGCGTCTCGATGCGGCGCTCGGCGAGCTGGATCACCTGATCTGCTACGCGGTGAAGGCAAACTCGAACCTCGCCGTGCTCAGCACCATCGCGAAGCTCGGTGGCGGCTTCGACATCGTCTCAGCGGGCGAGCTTTACCGCGTGATCAAAGCGGGTGGCCAGGCTGGCAAATGCACCTTTGCAGGCGTGGGCAAGACTCGCGACGAGATCGTCTATGCTCTGGAGCAGGGCGTGTATTGCATCAATGCCGAGTCCGAAGCTGAGTTGCGCTACATCAATCAAGTGGCGGGCGAGATCGGCAAGAAAGCTCCCGTGGCTGTGCGAGTGAACCCAAACGTGGATGCGAAGACGCACGCGAAGATCACCACCGGCAAGAGCGAGAACAAATTCGGCATCGACTTCGACCGCATCGGCGAGGTGTATGCGCGCATCGCCAGCGAGATGCCGAACCTCGAGATCCGTGGCCTACAAATGCACATCGGCTCCCAGCTCACCAGCGTGGACCCATATGTGGAAGCCGTGAAGAAAGTGACCCCGCTCGTGGAAGAAATGAAGGCCAAGTATGACCTCCAGTTCTTCAGCATCGGCGGCGGCATCGGCATCAATTACCGGCAGTCGCTCGACTCCGGAAGCGCCGACTGGTGGCAGGCGAATGGCGAGCTGCATCCGCTGACCATCGAAGTCTATGCCAGCGCCGTGGTGCCTCTGCTGAAGCCACTTGGCCTGCGCATTCTCTGCGAGCCCGGGCGTTTCATGGTCGGCAATGCCGGCGTTCTTTTGACCCAGGTGCTTTATGAGAAACGCGGTGGCGCGAAGACCTTCAAGATCGTCGATGCTGGCATGAACGACCTCATCCGCCCGACGCTGTATGAAGGCTGGCACCAGATCGTGCCGCTGACGCAGCCCACCACGGCGGAAACCGAAGTCGTGGATGTCGTCGGCCCCATCTGCGAGACGGGCGACTACCTGGCCCAGAATCGCGAGATCCCGCTCGTGAAAGAGGGCGACTACATCGCCGCCATGAGCGCTGGAGCCTACGGCTTCACCATGGCCTCGAACTACAACACCCGCCCCATGCCCGCCGAGATCCTCGTCGATGGCGACGCCGCCCACATCGTGCGCGAGCGCCAGACGTTGGACGACGTGCTCAAGGGCGAGCATGTGGTGTAGTCATTCTTTGGCAGCCCGCAGCGACTCTGCGGTGACCTTTACCTGCGCCGTGCGACAATGATGCTCGTGCGGTCGGGGTAGTAGAGGTAGCCGAAGCCGAAATCGACCGGTTGCACGCTGTAACTACCGCTCTGGTAAGCGGCCCTCAGATCCGGCTGCTGCTGGGAGAAGATGCTGATGGTGCTCTGGTAGTTGCCGTAGAGTGACAAGGACAAGCCGCTGTTAGCAAGTGTCCGCCAAGGCACACCCGAAGGATCCTGGACGAGTCCGCTGGTGCTGCGGACGAGGTAGTTTCGGATCGTGGAAAAGCTGTCTCCATGCATCAGGTAGGAGGCGCTTTTCACCAAAGCGGGAGGGTAGCCCTGCTTCGCTACAAAGGTCAGGAAGGGTCCACCCGGACGAGTACCGCTGTTTGAGAGATCCTGGCGGAAATAGAAGAGCCGCTTCATACCCCCGAAGCCGCTGCGGTAGCGGATCATGAGCCCTGGTGCGGAACCGCGGGAGGCACCGGCGAGCACGGCATTGCCAGCTCCATCGATTCTCATGATGTCCACACTATCCACAGTGGCACCGGTCCGGGCGAGGAAGGCGAGGAGGATGGGCAACACGCCACGGAAGCGACTGGCCTGGAGATCCCGGCGCATATCGACGGTTACGAAGTAGCCTGCCTGCATGATGCTGCTGAGAGCAGTGCGGAGATTATCCAGACCAGCGGAGATTTCCCCCGGGCTGAGTGTTTGCAAATCTGGCAGCGGCTCGGCGGGCTCGAGGCCACAGAGGATGTAGGTTTCCGCGTGGGGGAAGAGATCGTGAGCAAACAGATAGTCTGGTCCGCTGAAGGGGTAAAAAAGAGCGCGGTGTCCCTGAAGATCGCGAATGTTTGAGGAGGCCCAGGAGCGCACACGCTGGCCTCGAGAGCCCTCATGACTCTGCCAAAGAGCCTGCATCTGCTGCTGATGGTGGGGATGGGAGGCATCCAGGCCAGCGAACAAACGTGCCACATCATTGATCGCAGAGGAGCGGGTAGAAAGCCCGAGTTCCAGGGCTCCTGAAAACAGGTTTCCACCCGTGGAGGACTCTGCACGGCGCACGGTGGCAATTCCACCTGGAGTCATGGCATCTGGCGGGAGCCGACACGAGGAAAGCGCTCCAAGTGCTGCAGTAAGGCTAAGCCAACGGAGGATGGGAACGAAGCGGAGGTTCATCGTGATATCTGTTTGGTAGGTAAAGCGAAACTAAGGCCAACACGACACTGAGACCAAACCCTTGCGGGTAAAGTTTTAGTCAGAGCAGCGTCAATGCCCACATCCACAGTTTTCGTCAGCGGGGTCGGTATCCTTGATTTCGGCTCCGGCTTTCAGCTGCTCCGTGAACTCATTGAACTTCGTGTCCTTGAACTCTTCGATCATCCGCTGGCGGACGGCGTCCTTCACCATCTCGAAGGGCATGGGTTCAGAGACTTTACGCGCCAGGACGGTGCAGATGTGGAAACCAAGCTGGGTGTTAAAGACGGGGCTGATCTCCTTTTCCCCCATGGAGAAGGCGATGGTCTCAAACTCCTCCATGAATTCTCCACGCTTGAACCAGCCGAGATCGATCATCTGCTGCTCATCCGCGCGGTGCTCTTCGGCCAGCTTCATGAAGTCGGCACCAGCGCGCAGTTCCTGGCGAATGCTGCGCATGGCTTCGAAGACTTCCTGCCTGCTTTTGGCACCTTGCAGGCTCTTGGTGATGTGGGCTGCGTGGATCATTTCCTCAGTCATGTAGATGGCGAGGTTCTTTTCGTAGTAGGCGCGCAATTCGGCGTCGGTGGGCTCGGGCTCGGCACCATAAATCTGGCCCAGCATTAGATCGAGACGCACGCCGCCAGCGATGTTCTGGCGGACGACTGCCTCGTCTTTGTAAGGCATGCCGATCTTCATGTAGAACTCGTTTTCGCCACCAGCTTCTTCGATGAGCTTCGTCAGCCGCTCCGTGATGGCTTCATCTTCCACGACCGGGAGCCTCTTCAGGGCTTCTTGATTCAGCAGGACACGGGAGATGATGTTGTCCTTGGCATAGCCTCGGAACTCGGGATCTCGTTCACAACAGGATACCTGGAGCAGCCGCTCGTAGTGCCCTTTGACGTTTCGAAATTCTGCCTCGATGACTTCGTCGTCGATTTCTTCTCCGTTGATGATCAGTGCCATGTCCCGATGGGAAAGCGGACAGGGCGAGGCGCAAGGCGAAAGTGCTGCCGGAAGTTAGATGGACGGGGCTCCTTCGTCCTGGTGCTTGTGCTTGGTGAATCGGACGTCCTCAGCACGTTCGATAAAGATGGTGTCTTCGCAGATGTTCTTGGCGTGGTCGCCAACACGCTCGAGGAAGCGCGCCACGAAGATGAGGTGGAGGTAGCTTTCCAGCGGGCTGTTCCGCTTCTCCATGATCTGGAGCAGGGAGGCGTCGAGATCCTTTTCGGCAGCATCCAGTTCCTTGTCCATCAGTCGGGCGGCGGCGGCAGCTTCTGGATCAGCCTCCGTAAAGGCGTCCAGACTGGCAGCGAAATTGCGCACGCAGAGGTGATAGACGGGCTCGATGAGCTTCACCTCGGCAATTTCAGGTAGGTTATTGATGTGCCGCGCACGCTTGGCGATGCTGCTGGCCTGATCGGCGATTCGCTCGAGATTGTTGGCGACGCGGATGGTGCCCATGACCTGGCGGAGATCATGCGCCGTGGGCTGAAACTTGAGCAAAATCTGCATCCCGAGGTGGTCAATGCGCTTCTCCAGTTCGTTCACGTCCTGATCTGCTGCGATAGCGGCATTGCAGAGATCTGTGTCCCGCTCCAAAAGACCACGCATGGCATCACCGAGGTTTTTCTTCGCCATGCTGGACATGGTGAGCACCTGCTCTCGAAGGCTGGTCAGAGCGTGATTAAAGGATGTCAGGATATGATCGTGCATTTGATGCGGTGACGTAGCGACAGGCTACATGGGCAATGTCACATTTTCGCCACCAAAATTTGCCTCATTCGTGACTGGGGTGCTTTTCGCTGGGCCTTTGGGCTGCCGATTGGTGCGCTCACAGAAGTCATGGTAGGTGATGACTTCAAACCGGCCATCGTCGTGCTCCAGGATGGCGGTCATGGACTCGACCCAGTCGCCGGAGTTTAGATAATGTGTGTCGCCGATAATTTTATTCGCCGGGCTGTGGATGTGTCCGCAGATGATACCAACGCAGTTCTTGGACTTGGCGAGTTCCTGGAGCTGATCTTCATAACGACCCACAAAGTTCACAGCGGACTTCACTTTGAGTTTCACCCATCGGCTCAGAGAGAAGCTCTCTTTGCCTCGGACATGACGCCACCAGTTATAGAGGCGATTGACGCGAAGGAGGATGTTATAGCCGATGCCGCCGAGCTTGGCGATCCAGGGATGGTTTGTGGTGACATGGTCGAAGCCATCACCATGGACGATGAGGTAATCACCACGCTTGGTGTGATGGATGTGTTCACCAGTGATGCGGAAGTTGTCCAGCTGGATGGGGATGAAGCGGTCGAGGATGTCATCGTGGTTGCCGCGTAAATAGAGGATCTCCGTGGCCTCCTTCTCCATTTTTTTCAAAACGGTGCGGAGGAAGCCGGTGTGGCCTTTGTTCCAGCCGCCAAGTCGGCGCAGATGCCAGGCATCAATGATGTCTCCATTCATGATGAGCTGGTCGCAATAGATGTGGCGGATGAAGTGAGATGCCTGGGCGGCTTTGCAGTCGGGCATGCCGAGATGCACATCCGAGATGATGAGCGTGCGCACGCGCAACTTGGTCTTCTGCCGCGTGGGGTCCACGGGCAAGTCAGCGGGTTCTTCAGCGATGTCACTCATGAGATGGAGGGGGCGGCGGCTTTTGAGGCAATGGCGGCTTGGAGTTCGCCTTCAAATTGCTCGATGACGCGCTTCCAGCCATAGTCGCTGGCGGCTTGGCGCGCGAGATTTCGTATCGAAGCAGAGTCCCAGCTCGCGACAGACTCGCGGGTGGTTTGCAAAAAGGCTTCTTCATTCTCAAAAGGAGCCAGCCAGCCGTTCTGGCCGTGTTTGATGACGAGGCGTGGCGCGGCGTAGTCGTAAGCGACGGTAGTGAGTCCGCTGGACATGGCTTCGAGCACGACATTCCCGAAGGTCTCGCTGGAGCTGGGGAAAAGAAAGACATCACCACTGGCATAGCACTCAGCGAGTTCGGTGCCACGTTTGGCACCTGTATAGATGCACTCTGGGTGTTCGGCTTGCAGTGGCTTCAGGCGTGGGCCATCGCCGATCACGACGCAGGGCGCAGAGGGATGGACCTCGCGGAAGGCTGCGAAGGCACGCATGAGCAACTGGAGGTTCTTTTCAGCAGCGACACGGCCGACATAGATGGCGACAGGCGTCTTCTCATCAGCGCCCCACGAGGCGCGCAGAGTACTGCTGCGGCAGGCTGGTGAAAAGAGTTCTGTATCCACGCCACGTCCGAGCACGCCAACATTCTGGATGCCCCAGCGCTCCAGCATGCTGGCGGTGTCGGCACTCGGGGTGAGGGTGCGGAAGGTCTGATTGTGAATGGCGCGCAGAAGGCCTGTGGCGACAGTCTCCAGTCCTGGCAGGTGATAGTCCTCGAGATACGTTTGGAAGTTCGTGTGAAAACCTGAGACAACCGGGATGCCCATCTTCGCCGCAGCGCGGATGCTGGCGATTCCGAGCGGAGTCTCGGTGGCCACGTAGAGCACGTCTGGCTTCATTTCTTCAAACTTCGCCTGCATCTGCCAAGTGGTGCTGATGCCGATTCGCAGCCCAGGATAGCCTGGCAAAGGCATGGCCATAACGACGTGACGACGCAGCGGATCAGCCTCTTCGTCGGATGGCACTGTCGTCACAATCTCCACCTCATGTCCACGCGAAGCCAAACCCGCGGCGAAGGTCGAAAGCGACCTCGCAACACCATTGATGTCAGGCGGGTAGGTGTCAGTGATAAGCATCAGCCTCATGGCAGAAAGAAGAGAACGGATCGAAGACAAACGAAAGGTGTATGACGAAAAGCAGAAAAGGCTTTCGGCAAACGTGCCTAGGGTGACGAATGTGTCACCATTGGTAGTGCTGCCTGCGGGTAAATTTGCACCTCCTTGTGACGCAGTCGTCACCAAGAAAAATTTGTGACAAAGCCCACTCACCGCGTAAACGAGCGGAACTATGAGCAAGATTTTGGTGGTCGATGATGAGCCAGATATTTCAGAGCTGATTTCCCTGCACATGCTGAGGGAGGGACACGAATGTCTCTGCCTGATGAACGGGCTGGAAGTCATGCCAGCCACACTGGAGCACCAGCCAGACCTCATCGTGCTGGATCTCATGCTGCCGGGTCTGGATGGCATGAGTACCTTCAAGCGTCTGCGTGCCGACAGCCGCACCCGCAACATCCCTGTCATCATGCTTACGGCTAAAACTCAGACCACAGACCGCATCAACGGCCTGGAACTTGGTGCTGATGACTACCTGACAAAACCTTTCTCCCCACGCGAACTGGCGCTGCGCATCACCGCCATCCTGCGCCGCACGAAGAAAGTCACGCACATCTCCGAAGTGAAGACGGGGGACTTCCATCTGGACCGCAAGAACATGAAGTTCTTCCACAAAGGACAGCCGATCGACCTCACGACCACCGAGTTCAAGCTCCTCGCTGTGCTGATGGAAAACACATCGGCTGTTCATACCCGTGCCGATCTACTGCGCGAGGTCTGGGGCTACTCCGACGACGTGGCGACGCGTACGCTTGACACCCATATCAAGCGCCTCCGGGAAAAGCTCGGAGAAGCTGGCAAGCATGTCGTCACCGTCCGCGGTACGGGCTATCAATTCTGCATGGATGCACCGACGGCAGTGGCGGTTGCCGCTTGAGGAGAACTCCGTGGACGAACTGCATCGCTACAGTGATCTGATGAATTTTCCGAAATTCGGAATTCATTCACTGCTCATGCACGATTAAGCTCGACCCTTGCCGTACGGTCCCAATGACTATCTTCCTAACCGTTTCACTCATCGCACTCGCCCTATGGGCATGGTGCATTGAGAAAAGATGGCGGCGGCGTATGGAGAGCGTCACGCGGGCAGCAGGGTTAAAAGTCTTCGAAGCAGACAAGCTTGCCGCGAAGTTCATCGGCCTTCAGGAAAGCAGTCAGACACTGATCAAAGAGGAGTATCTCCGCAGACTTTTTGAATCTCTGCTCCAGGAAATTCGCCAGGGTGTGGCCATTGTGGACGAGCAGATGCGCATCAAGTTCGTCAACCGCACTCTTGCTCATCTCTTCCACAAAACGAGCATCCAGCGCGGGCGGACATTGATCGAAGAACTGCACGATCATCAGGTCACCGGCATCGTTCAGGCAGCACTCACCGATCAACGCCGCACGGTGCGTGAAGTCGAGCTTTCCACCTCAAATAGCGCGACCGGGCGTAACAGCCGCCATTTCCTCATCGAAGCCGCACCTTTACCGGCCAAGGCTGAGCGTGGAGCGTGGCTGATGATTCACGATATCACCGAACAGGTCATGTCGGAACAGGTGCGGAAAGACTTCGTCGCCAATGCTTCGCATGAATTGCGCACGCCGCTGACGCTCATAAACGGCTACATCGAAACACTGCAAAGTGGGGTGCTCAAGGACGAGGCCTCGCTCCAACGCTGCTACGATGTAATGGAAAAGCATGGGAAGCGCATCATCCGCATCATTGAGGACATGCTCACCATCTCGCGGCTCGAGAATGGCAGTTCCGAGCTCAATATCGAGCCCTTCACTGTGAGAGGTTGTGTCCAGGACGCCCTCGATCACCTCTCTCCGATGCTCGAAGGTCGTGACACACTGATCGACCTCGACTTCCCAGCGGATGGCGGCCCAATGCAAGGTGATCGCTTTTATTGGGACCAAGTCTTTACGAACCTCATCGAAAACTCCATCAAAGAGAATCCAAACCCCGGACTCATCATCAAAGTCAGCGGCCAGTGGTTCAGCGATCACTGCCTGCTGCGCGTGAGTGATAACGGCATCGGAATCGCCGCGCACGATCTACCCTTCGTCTTCAAGCGCTTCTATCGCGGCCACAAGCATCACAGCCCGCAGATCAAAGGCACAGGCCTCGGCCTCAGCATCGTCCGCCGCGCCATTGAGGCGCACGGCGGCACGCTGGAGCTAACCAGCACACCAGGAGTGGACACCACATTTACCATGAGGCTGCCACTGCATCGACCTACGGCTGAAGTGAAGACAGCCGCCTGACTCAGACAGCCACCTGAAGCCTAAAAGGTGCGGCTTTAAAAACCACGGGAGTCGTCTCCTGAATCAACTCACCATCCAGCTCATAAGGTGCTGCTGGGTCAGCAACGACCGTGAACTCGCGCACCTGAAGATAATCAAGGTCCAGCGCTGTATCATAGCCACGTTCAAGAAGCGCACGGACCATCTGGGCAAACTCCCAGCCGCTCAGATTTCGGAAAATGAGCACATCCAGCAGGCCGTTTTGGTTGTCCGCCTTCGGGAAGACCTTAACGGGTCCACCGTAGTGCTTGCCTGACCCGATCAAGACGACACTGCCGTGCATGTCCGGGCGGCCCGCGATCTTTACCGTCAGCACAGGTGGTTGGCGTGTCAGCACCTGCAAGGCAGACACGACATAGCTCAGCGGACCGAGCTTCTTTTTCCGTTCCCACGGCGTCTCCTGGATGATCTCAGCATCGAATCCGACACCAGCGAGCTGCACAAAGTATTGCTCATTGGCCAGCCAGAGATCGATTTCACGATAGCGCCTGCCACTGATCCGCTGCCAGCAAGCCGCCATGTCTGATGAGGGCAAACCCAGCTCTAGTGAAAACACATTCATCGTGCCGACGGGCAACACGCCCAGCGCGGTGTGTTTTTCACCAGGAGGACGCCCCGCATTCACGCGGCAGATGCCTTGCAGCACCTCGTTCATTGTCCCATCGCCACCGGCGGCCACCACAAGACCGCGTCCCTCACGGGCCAGCTTTTCAGCAATGGCCGTAGCCTCACCGGGTGCTGTTGTCATGATCAGCTCTGGTTCTGGAGAAAGTGCGCGTATCGCCATTTCACGCGCTGCCGCTTGCGTGCTACGCGCGGCGGGATTCAGGATGACAGGGATGCGGTCGGACATGCCGGGCGCGCCTATGAAACCAGATACAAGCGGGCACAAGTGACAATGCTCGCACTCCTTGCATCTGCCTGATGCCATGTTTGAATGCGCGCCCACCATGAGAGACGACCCCACTGTGCCCGCCGACGCCCGTTTTGAGACGCGTGCCATCCACATCGGCCAGGATTACCGCAGCGAGACCGGTGCGGTCATCCCGCCCATCTACATGACCTCGACCTTCGAGACGGGGAACCCGGGCAGCTTTGATTACACCCGCAGCGGCAACCCCAACTTCCGCAATCTCCAGACCACGCTCGCCAGCCTGGAGAACGCGAAACACGCCACCATCTTCGCCAGCGGCGTCTCCGCCATCACCGCCATTGCCTTTGGATTGAAAGCGGGGGACACCATTATCTCGGAGCAAAATATCTACGGCTGCACTTACCGCCTCTTCGAGCGCGTGCTGCGGAAGTTCGGCGTTAGCATCCAGTATGTGGATCTCGCGAACCCGGACAACTATGGCCTCATCGCAGAGCAAAAGCCCGCCCTGCTGTGGCTCGAATCCCCCACGAATCCGCTGCTGAAGATCCTCGACATCCGCGCGCTGGCGGACGTCGCCCACAGTGTCGGCACCGCCGTCGTCGTGGACAATACCTTCGCCTCCAGCCTGCTGCAAAAGCCGCTCGATCTCGGGGCTGATCTCTCCCTGCTCAGCACCACGAAGTACACCAACGGCCACAGCGATGCCCTCGGGGGCGCAGTTTGCTCAAACACCGACGAGTGGCAGGAGAAGATGATCTTTGCCCAAAAAGCCCTCGGCCTGCAACCCAGCCCCTTTGACACCTGGCTGACCTCGCGCGGCGCGAAGACCGAGGCCCTCCGAATGGAGCGTCACAACGCCAACGCGCTCACACTCGCCACGCGACTAGAAGCTCACCCGCGCGTAAAATCCGTGCGTTATCCCTTCCTGCCGAGCCACCCACAGTATGATCTGGCGAAAAAGCAGATGACTGGCGGCAGCGGTATGATGCTCGCCGACTTCGGTCACACCCAGGAAGGGGCGCTCGCCTTCATCCGCCGACTCCATCTCTTCACCCAGGCCGAAAGCCTCGGCGGCATCGAAAGCCTCGTCTGCCATCCTGCCACCATGACGCACGCCTCTGTCCCCAAGGACGTCCGCGAAGCCGCTGGCATCACTGACGGCCTCATTCGTTTCTCTGTCGGCATCGAGCATGTCGAAGACCTCTGGATAGATATCGAGCGGGCGCTGGCGGTCGGTTAAACAGATGGTCGGAGGAGCTAGTGCACTGGTTTTCGGCTGAGTAGCCATTTTCGTGGGCTTCATCCTCCACATTCGGCTGCTTAACCACCCTTCGGGAGCCACCATCTTGACCAAATCTTGACTGCTTGACTCAAACTTTGAATCACAAAGTTTCTCCTTGCGCCATACACTTTATATTACAAAGTGATCGCCATGAGCAACCAGCAAGCCGCCCTGGAAAACCTCCGCGTGATCCGTTCCCTGATGGAGAAAGCCCACATCTATCGGGCGATCTCAGTAAAGGCAGCGCTCTCAGGTGGCGGCTTTGCGCTTTTTCTGGCCTCGCGCGGCATATTGGCGGAGACGGATGGGCGAGCTGGACTTTCCAGTACAGAGTTCTTGGCTTCCTGGCTGGCGCTTTTGGTAGTGGTTTCTGCCCTGAATCTCTGGCACTTATCACGTGAAGCAAAGCTACGGGAACAGACGCTCGTTTCTGCGGGAATGCGCATGGCCCTCAAGGCCGTCACTCCCGCACTGCTAGCAGGAGGTATTTTTGGATGCGGTCTAGCTATACACTTTCACAACCTCTCTCTGACCGCATTTATTTGGACGACTTGCTATGGGCTGGCTCTACTCTCCGCATCAGGTTTTTCACCGCAATCTTTGGTGAGGCTCGGTTGGATGTTCCTTGCCACCGGATTACTTCTATTTTGGCTCTGGTCTTCAAACTCAGAGTATTTACCGATGCTTAGTGATGCGCGAATTGCCTCGATAACCATGGGCCTGACCTTCGGCCTTCTCCACATCGGCTACGGCATCGCCGTGCTCTTCAGCAAGAAACCTGAGCCCCTGCCTGCGGAATGATCGACTTCGACCAGATCGACAAGACGATCCACGAGAAGGCGCGGCTGTCCATCATGACGCTGCTGGCTTCGCGGGGGGAGTGGTCGTTTCAGGATCTGAAGGCTGAGCTGGGCATGAGCGATGGCAATCTCATCACGCATCTCCGCATCCTCACGGCGGCTGAGTTTGTCCAGGAAGAGCGCGACGACTCCGGCACCCGCCCCCGCACCACTTACAAGCTCACGTCGGCAGGCAGCAAAGCCTTCAAGAGCTACATAGACCTCCTCGAATCCATCGTGAAGACCCTGAAACCCGAAACCTGACCCCCTTTTGCTCTCAAACTTTGTATCACAAAGCTAAACAACTGCAAACAACCGCCAACCATCGCCATCAACCGCAAACTTCTCCTATGAACCTCCACCTAGCCCAACACCACGGCATGTGCTTCGGCGTGCGCGATGCCCTCCGCGCCACGCATGACGCCGCCATGCGCGAACCAGTCACCATCCTCGGACAACTCGTCCACAATCCCGTCGTCGATGCCCATTTGAAGACGCTCGGCGTCCGCGCTGGACAGCTCGAAGCGCATGACTCTGCCACCACTCAGCGCGTCGTCATCACCGCCCATGGCGCGGCGGATGTGCAGCGGCAGGCTTGGCAAAAAGCGGGCCACACCGTCACGGACACGACCTGCCCGCTCGTGCGGAAGGCGCACCAGGCGCTCGCCATCCTCGTGCAGGAAGGTTACCACCCCATCGTCATCGGCCAGCGGCAGCACGTGGAGGTGTGTGGCTTGATCGGCGATTTCCCGGAAGCCAGTGTCGTGCTCGATGAGGTCGATGTGCTCCAGATTCCTGCCTCGACGAGACTCGGCGTGATCTCCCAGACCACGCAGCCGCTGGATCGAGTGCTGGAACTCGTCGCCGCCATCAAACGCCAGCATCCGCGAGCCGAGGTGCGCTTTGTCGATACCGTCTGCCATCCCACGAAGCAGCGTCAAACCGCCCTGGAGGAGATTTGCCAGCGCTGCCCAGTCGTGATCGTCATCGGCGGCCGCAACAGCAACAACACCCGCCAACTCGCCGAAAAAGCCACCCGACTCGGAGCCCGCGCCCACCAGATCGAGACGCCCGACGACCTCCGCGAAGAATGGTTCACCGACGTCGGCGATGTCGGCATCACCGCCGGCACCTCCACCCTCGATGAAACCGTCACCGCCGTGATGGACCGCCTCCGCCAAATGAAAACCGAGAACTGAGAACAGAGAACCAAATAACAAAACCAATGAACACCCAAGCCTGGATCACCCACTTCGAGCGCAACACGCGCCTGAACGACACCCTCGAACTCCCCACCGAGCCCTGCACTTTGCCAGACGCCACTCGCGTGCCGCTCGCCGCCTCCATCGCCACCTTCCAGCTCGGCGAATCCGGCACCGGTTCTCGCCTCCGACGCTATGCCCGCGAGGTCGCCCCGCTGGAGAACTTCCGAGGCTATCAGCGAGCCATCGACCTCTTCGTCGCCGAGGAGCAAAGCCACTCCCGACTGCTCGCCCGCACCGTGGAGCACCTCGGCGGAAAGCTGCTCACGAAGCAATGGACGAACTCCGTCTTTCGCCGCCTGCGCTTTCTCGTGAATCTCGAGTTCGCCATCCAGGTGCTGCTCACGGCGGAACTCATCGCCGAGGTCTATTTCGGCACGCTTTACCTCCGTTGCTCCGACCCCGTGGTGAACAAAGTCTCCCACAAGCTCCTGCGCGATGAGATGAAGCACCTCGCCTTCCAGCGCGACTTCCTCAGCGAGCGGATCGCCACCTTCAATGATCTCGGCCGCTGGCTCTGGCGTGCCCAGTTCCAGGTCATTCACGCCATCACCGCCACCGTCGTCGCCTGGGACCATCGCCACACCCTCCGCGCCCTCGGCGTGAATCCCGCCGACTTCCGCCAGCGCTGCCTGCAAGCCTGGACACGTTACCAGGAGAGGCTGGAGGCGGAGGTCGTGAAGCTCGGGCCATCTTCGACTCATCTTCCCCACGAAAGCAGCCTTCTTTGGGACCGTCGTTCGTAGTTCGGGCTTTAGCCCGCCCTCCACACGGCCTGAAGGCCGAACTACCAGCGGAGCAGTAGGTTTCTTCATGACAGGAGTGAATAACCTGTCAGGAAAGTGCGGTTCCTGTCAAAAGGAGGTCATGCGTGCCATCCCGACCAGCCTCCTGCCCGCGCTTGCCCTGCTTCTCATGGCAACCCATGCCACCGCCCAGATGCGCCAGGAGCAGCGGATCAGCGACCTTTTGCCGTTTCAAAACCTCGCCTCTAAAAAGATGGTAGTTGATGGGGAATGGGCAGCGCTGGAATCGACAGCCGTTGCCCAACCTTATGTGGGAAAGGTCTTGATGTGCCGGAGACAAGCTGGCGTTTGGTCCACAGTTCAGACTTTGCCCCCGCAGGATGTGGTGCCAGGCCACCTCGTGCTCCAGGGTGACTGGCTAGCGGTCTCGGAGCTGGGTGAACCCACCGTGCTGCGAGAAGGGAAAGCCAATCTCCAGGGCCTGATCAGGCTGTTTCACCGTCAGGGCGATCGCTGGGTGCTGGTGCAGACGCTGCGTCCAGGATCAGAGATCACAAAGGATGGCAGTTTTCAGTTCGGGACATCTCTCGCCATGCATAGCGACCGCCTGCTCGTGCTGATGGATCGTTACTTCACTCCGACGGATGGCACGGAATCCGAGGTCATCGACTCCACGCTGCATTCCTACCGCCTGCGTGGCGGCTCCTGGCAGCTGGAGCAGGTCATCGACGACGATTTGTTGGACAGAACGAATGGGATCTGGTCGCCCTCTTTGAGTCTGAAAGGCGACTGGCTGGCGGTAGGCGACTACGCCTCACTTTCGCAGGATTGGCAGCCTAATGGTGCCGTGCACCTTTTCCGCCTGCAAAAAAGCCGTTGGAAGCTGGTGCAGACTCTGGTGCCGCCGGTGGACTCACCAGCGCAGATGTTTGGCACTCAGGTGGCTCTGGCGGATGAGGGGCACCTGCTCATCACCACCCAGCTAGGTGTCGTTGACTCCTGCTGGGACGGGAAACAGTGGAGTACGCCCGCGAAGGTGGAAATCGGCTTCACCGATGAAGGAGTGCCGCTCTTTTCCCGCGGGACTCCGACCTTGGCTGTTCACGGAAAAACCGCAGCCGTGAAGGTCAACAGCAGCCTGCATCTGCTCACCCTGACCGAGCAAGGCTGGCGGCAGATGCGGCAGATCCCGGTGCACGTGAATGCGTCTGAGCTAGCACTTTCAGCGGATACCTTGCTGTTCGCTTCAGACTTTATGTCCATGATCCAAAAATGGCGAGCCATCTCCTTCCTCACCTTGGCGGATCTGGAAGTCAGGCTTGGCCGGGTCCAGGTGCAGTCAGGAAACTCCAGGCAACTCCCCGTGCCACCCGTTATCGCAGCTGGAAGTGAAGTGGTCTGGCAGCCGCAGCTTGAGGGAAATGAGGTGCCTTTCACGGTTTCCAACGTCTCCACAGGCCTGATGCCCAGACCCGTGGCGAGCCTCAGTGGCGAGATGGCGACTTCCTTTGAAATCATACCCCAGACGGCTACTCCAGCCCTGCTCGCTCCGGGGGAGCAGATGACCTTTTTCCTCCGACCACGGAATGGGGCACTCGTCACTGACTCACCGCTCACTGTCACCTTCAGCACCTCGGGAGCCGTGCCAGATTACTCTTTCAAGCTCCGCTGGAAGCTGCCTTCGGGGCCACTTCAAGGCTCGCCCCTTGTTTCACTCATGGCGGCAGACTTCTGGCAGCTCGGCCAGCCAGTCCATCTGGCTCCGAATATCACTGGAATGCCCGTCTCGGCAGCGCCGACCTACCGCTGGCTGCGAGATGGAGTGGAGATGCCGGGGCAAAATGGGGCCGTATTGAGCCTGCCCGAGGTGAAACCTGAGCACGCAGGCAGCTACACCCTGGAAGTGCGGCAGCAGGGTATCACCACGACCTCCGACTCCTGTCGGATCGTCGTTTTTGACCCAACAGAGCAGATCGTTCGCATGAGCGATGGTGAGTTGGCACGGATCACACCCCGCTACTGGGGCTCTGCGAAGATCACCTGGCTGAATCCTCAGACCAGCCCTTACTTGGCCGGGATCACTCTGCCTACCCTGACCATCTTGGATGGTCGCTGGATCGCACCCTCTGGGATGAGTGAGCTGGAAGCCATAGCGGCCGTGGTCGATCCAGTGAGCCAGACTGAGCTCGCCTGGAAGGTGATCGGGCGTTTCAGGCTAGTCTCCGAGGGGCGGAAACCCACCTTCACGACCTTCCACAGTTCGTTTTATGCCGTGGGCGACTCGATTGGCGAAACGGTCGTGTTCCCGAACCATGCGAGGGATCTTTACGGAGGCCGCAGTGCCTGGCCCGGCAGTCGGGTGACCGCCAGCGGCCTGCCACCAGGCTTGACACTGCACAACGCGGCTCTCGAGGGCACCTTCACGAAAGCGGGCATTTACCCCGTGACCTGGCGCCTCCAAGATGCCTCCGGAGCCTGGAGTGATCCAGTAGTCAGTGAGTTCATGGTAGGACCACCTTCACCCAAGTGGGATGCCGGGCTGCATGTGGGCTGGGTCGGTGGAACTGGCGATGGGCCTGGCAAGGTGGAGGTCCGGCTGGAAGTGGGCGGCAGCTTTTCAGGCGTCATCCAAATGCCGGGAGCCACCCGCCGCTTTGCTGGCAGACTGAAGGAGGTGCCAGAGGCTCCTGGCGAGTTCGTCTCCGTGATCCCGATTCCGAAACTCCCAGGCACGCAAGGGACCAAGGTCCAAATCGGGTCATTCCCATCCCAGGCAAAGCTTCAGGTCATCGTCATCGTCAATCTTGAGTCGGAGCCCGATGAAGTGCACTGGACGGCGGCCTTGCAACATCGCCCTCGGCGGCCGGCGCCGATCTCCCCAGAGCAAATCGGAGCCTACAACGTGCTCATCGACAACGCGGGCACTCCATACGATGAGCGGGACTCCCCCAGCGGCACCGGCTTTATGAGAGTCACGGTCAGCCCAGCACACACGGCCCAAGTCGTCGGAACTCTGCCTGATGGCACCGGCATCACCGCCGCCTGCCACGTGATGCGCGATGATTACAACCTGATGATCCTCCCTTTTTACCAGGAAGACCGCGGCGCGGGAAATCTGCTTGGGGGTCAAATCCAGATCGGCATACCCGAGCAACCCCTTGTGGTTGCTGGTGTCAGCCTAAGCTGGAAAAAACGTCCCACCCGACTCTATCCGGAGGGCTTCGATATCTCTCTCATCGGCGAGGGCTGGCGCTACATCCCGCCTCCAGCTGGAGTGCTCCTGCTCAGTGAGGCGGCTGACCTTCCCGGCAATGCCTTTTGCCAAACAGATCACCTGGAAGGCATCTTCCGACTCACACGAGATCACCGCGGCGTCCCCCACAGCACGCGCTCAGGCAGTCGGCTGAAGTCGATACAATTTCATGCCCCGCTCGGCTTTTTCAGCGGCCAGATGTCGGTGATCTCCGATCCTGACTCAAAGCTGCCGAAGGTCACCCGAGAGACGAAATTCTACGGGCTCGTGCTGCCTCCCAGCAGCATGGGCGGTGGGTTTTACTTTTTCCCAGAGTCTCCTCAGGGTGGGCTGAGATCACACCAGCTCCGCCTAGGCTCGTTTTGACGGCTGACCGTCCGCTCAGTGCTCCTGGGCCACTCTGGACCCGCCGCCTCCTTCGTTCTCCAAGAACTCCAGCGCCTTCGAAAAACTGGCCTGCTGGAGGAAGTGCGCCAGACGGTTCGGAAGGATGGGCTTCAGCCGATGATGCTCGGTGGTGATCAGTTCGGAGATTTGCTGGAGTGCGGCAAGGTGACCGGGGGCATCGGCATCGCGAAAAGTGTGATCGCTGATGAGGTAGAGCCTGCGCTGGAGCAGGGCGTGAAGGGTGCCGAATTCGGGGTTCATCGGAGGTCATTACGCCGCCCGCGCGATTTCGGCAATCACGCGATCCATCTCCGCTTCGGTGTTGTAAAAATGCGGGCTGAAACGCAGGTAGGCCATGCCCGCGCGATCATAACGCAGGCTCGGGCTGATGCGCAGGGCGGTGAGGTGATCGAAGACTTTCTCCACGGGCGGGCCGCTGCCTTCCGTGCGATACGCGGTGGTGATGCCAGAGGCGTTTGGCCCCTCGACCGGGCCGATGAAGCGGAAGCCCAGCGGCTCCAGCCCGGCCACGAGCCGGGCTTTCAGCCGCAAAAGCTGCGCGCTGACCTGCGGGATGCCTTTCTCCAGCAGCAGCTCCAGGCCGACCTTCATGCCGAGGATACCCGCCACGTTCAGCACACCGGGCTCATACCGACGGCCACCTTTTTCGAAAGCGATCTCTGGCTGCGCGATGAAGTTCGGGCTGCACACGTTCCAAGAGCCGAGCAGCGTGGGGCGCAGGCGCTCCTGCACCTCTTCGCGGACATAAACGATGCCCGCTGCCATGGGGCCGAGCATCCACTTGTGGGAGTCGGCGCTGAGGAAATCGACATGATCGACACGCGTCTCGAAGGCACCGAGCGTCTGGATGGCATCGAGACAAAACAGCACGCCGCGTGCACGCAGCATCTGGCCGATTTCGTCGATCAGGATCCGGTAGCCGCTGAGGAAATGGCAGGAAGCTAGGGCGACGAGCTTCGTTTTCGGAGTGAGGGCTGCCTCGACCAACTCCGGCGTGATGGCTCCCGGCGCGTCGGGTTTCAAAAGTCGCACGACGACGCCATGACGAGCGAGATCAGTCCAGGGGTAGACATTCGCGGGGTAGTCATCCTGATAGCACACGACCTCGTCCCCAGGCTGCCAGTCCAAGCCGTTTGCCACGAGACTGAGCCCCAGGGAAGTGGGGCCGAGCAGGGAGATCTCACTCGCCTTTGCTCCGATCATCTTCGCCGCGATGGCACGGGTTTCATTCGTGGCGCGCCAAGCTTCGGGAAACTCCTGCATCCGCGTGCAGGCCTCGTGCAGGTAGTCCTGCATCGTCTTCACCACCCGCGCAGGCAGGATGGTGACCCCAGCATGGGCGAGAAAGATGCTTTCGTGGGCGATGGGGAACTCGGCGAGGCGTTCGGCTTCGGAAGTGAAAAGGGACATGGCACTGCCCATGCCACAGGAATGACAAAATCCGAACTGGAATGAAGCAAATGAACTGTCGTAAACCGACAATCGCGTGCGTTCATGGAGGGCATGAAAGCCACACTCTACCGCCTCGCACTCCTGCTGTTGCCCCTCGCATTTGCCTCCTGCTCAGGGCTGAAGTTCCAGCCGCTTTATAGCAAGGTTCTGACCTTTGATGCCGCTGACTTCGGCACAGAAGCCATGGCTGCTCCTCTGCTCGGCCCAGACAATGGCGGGAAGCAGGTCATTATTCATCACTCACTGCCAAAGCGTTATCTGGATCAGCAATACCCTGGCACAGCGCGTGCCTACGCCGCCCCGGCGATCAAGCACCTGAACCGCTGCCTGAAAGAGCTGCCCCATGATGCCGCTCATGCCGAACTCCACGCCCGGCTGACCCGCACCCGCTCGATCATCCTCGATTTCTACAATCAGCGCCGCATCGCCTTCACCTCGGTGCCGCCCTACAATGGGCGTGGTTTCATGTCGCGTTCTGCGCTGATGCCGAATCTCGGCACGACACGGTAAAAGAGTGGTCCGCACAGTCCTCTGTGCGGAACGAGCGCCCCGAGATTCAGAGCCACACAGGGGACTGTGCGGACCACTCGATCACAGCTCCGTGACCAGATCCGGCACTCGAACATCGTGCGGCTCGCAGGGGATGTCCGGCAGTGCCTGGAGATGAAAAGCCACCCCGACGAGCCGTGCGCGGACCTCGGGCTTCGAGAGCAGGCGGTCATAAAAACCGCCGCCACGCCCGAGCCGCGCGCCATCACGCAGGGCAAAGGCAAGTCCGGGGACGAGGATGACATCCAGTTCGCCCACGGGCAGCGGCGAAGTCCCAACAGGTTCCCAGACACCCAGCGTGCCGCGTTTTAAATTCTCCACTCCACGCACCTCCACCGGAATCAGTTCTGTGCCCTCCACGCCAAAGAAGACCGTGCGCCAGCCGCGCTCGTGCAGCCAGGGCAGGAAGTCCGAGACGAGGTCCGGCTCATTGCGCAATCCGCCGAAGAGCGCCACCACGCCGGGCTGCTCCCAGAGGTCGGCGCGGGCCTTCAGCCGCTCGACGAGTTGGTCCGACCACCTCCGCAGCGTGCCGTCGGGCACGGAACGCATTCGTTCGCGGATCGAACGTCTCACCGTTGCCTTGGTCCATGTATCGCCTGTTTCTTCCATGATTCGGCGACCAACCTGCTCTTCGATCCCGGCGCTGCCAAGATGGATGACCAGGAAAAACAGGGTTGTCATCGCGGACGAAAGGCCGTTTACTTTCCATAATAGTCAGGCATTCCCCCGCCAAAGATGATTCATGACCCCGCTCCGGACCACGGAGGGCCCGCTCTGTTGAGTAAGCCCGAGAGGAAGCGCATCTTCACCCGCCGTGAGCGGGATGAAAACCACATCGGCCTCCTACCCACGGAGGGCTGGCGGCAGAGAAACCTGCAATTCCTCGGTGAGGTGCTCATCCCCAGCATCCTCGCGCCGCGCAAACCAGGCCGCATCATCGACGAATTGCCTCTGGCAGCCGTGGACCAACTCGGTGTCACCTGGCTCGGCCATGCGGGTTTCTTTACCCAAATCGGCGGCGTGAATGTGATCATCGATCCGAACTGGGCGCTCTGGCACGGTCCTGTGAAGCGCCTCCGCCATCCCAGCCTCTGGGCCAGCGACCTTCCGTCCATCGACCTCGTGCTCATCACGCACGCCCACTTCGATCACCTGCACCTGCCCAGCCTACGCCGCATTGCCCGTGGTCAGCCGATCATCGTGCCAAAAGGCGTCGGCAGTGTTGTGAAGCGCTGCGGCTTCGGCCAGATCGTCGAGCTGGAGACTTGGCAAAGCGCACAGTTCCGCGATCTCCACGTCACCCTGACTCCCGCCCGCCACTGGGGCGCGCGCATGATCCACGACACGCATCGCGGCTTCGGCGGCTACCTCATCCAGGCCCCCGAGCGCACCCTCTTCCATTGTGGCGACAGCTCCATGTTCGATGGCTTCCGCGATATCGGCCAGCGCGCCGACATCGACCTCGCCCTCATGCCCATCGGTGCCTACCTCGCCCCCAGCGGTCGCCCGGTTCACATGAATCCCGAGGAAGCGCTGGATGCCTTCGAGATGATGGGTGCCCGCCACATGGTGCCCATGCACCACGACACCTTCCCTCTCGGCGGCGAGCCACTCCACGAGCCCGCCGAATGGCTGGCCCGATCCGCTCTCACGCGTGGCTTCGAAGACCGCGTCCGCCTCCTCCATGAAGGCGAGACGGCGCTGTATTGAGTTTGGACCTCACGACTTCTTCTCCTCCGACGTCTTCGGCCCTGGACTCCAGAGCTTCCAGATCGGAAACACCCCCGGGCGGATGTCCATGTAGGCGGCTGAGGCACGTTCCTGGATGGCGACGTAGTCGGTGTTGATGTTCTGTAGCTCTTGGAAGTTCTGCACCTTTTTAAACATCTCGTCGTGGGTCTGCTTGGCTGCCTGGAAGTCATCCGACAGGCGCTGCTGCTCGGCTAGTTTGGAGGCAAAATCGAGAGCCTCGGCCTTGGCGCTCTGAATGCCTTGCTCGAGAACCACGATCTGTTTCGCGAGAGATTCTTTCTCCTGAGAGCATTGCTGGCTGAGTTCTTTTTTCCACGATGCCTCGAGATGGCTCGCCTTGGCAGCCCGGGTTTCGAGATCCGCGAGGGCCGCAGTTTCTGTCGGTTTCGATTGCCGCAGGAAATCCAGCTCCTGCTTCAGGGCAAAGGCCTCCGCCTTGCTCCTCAGGTAACTTTGCTCGGCGATGGTCAGACCACGCCCAAGGTCGAGTTTCGCCGTGCCATCCGCCGTGTAGCCGCGCTCGATGTTACCGACAGCTGTGCTGGGGTCTCTCAGCATGACTTCCAGGTCCGTGATGCGTTGTTTCGCCTCTGAGAGTCTGGATTGCTGCTTCTGGAGCTTGGCAGCGGCTTCATTGTTCCCTTCGGCCAAAACGACGGAGTTGTTCGCTTTGCGGAAGGCTTCCAGTGCATGGGTCTTGTCTTCGAGTTCCTTGCTCTTTTTGACCACCGTTTCGCTGAAGGTATTGAGTGCCCGCTCAAGACCCTGCTCACGAATCTGCTGCCGGAAGGCGATGAACTCATCCAGCAGGGCATCCAGGAAGACCTTGGTGAACTTGGGCTCCCCACCAGTCGCGAAGACATGGAAGATCGCCGAGCCCTTCGTTTGCGTGACGCGGATGTCCACGTTTGCTTTTGAGTTCAGTTCTGGATGCAGCGCCTGCACACGCGCCATAGCGCGCTTCTTCATCTCCGCACTTTCTAAAGTCTCGATGATGGTGCCATAGAAGTCGTTCATTTGTTCCTGCCAGTTCACGCTCCCCTCGTTCGCCACGACCCGACCGCCTGCGACGAGCTTTGCCAGACTGGTAAATGTCTGGGGACGTGGGAGGAATTCCAGCCGCGTGCTCGCCAGTGCCAACACGATGACGCCGATGATGGCAATGGTGACCAGCGCAGCTCCACCGATGCGCCCACGCCAGCGATTGTCCCGAAGCAGCTCGCGCACGCGATGCTGGAGATTTTCCCGGCTTCCAAACATGGCCACCCCGGCAGCCAGAGCCGTCGTTTGTCCCTGAGTCCACCCCGCTGCGATCTCCACCAGCGTGCGGGCATAGCCGTGAGCATCGCCGCTGGAGGTCACAGCCAGATCATCCGCCGCCTGCTCGGCCTCAGCCCGCAGAGCGCGAGCTGCCGCTGGCACTAGCGGCTGCCACCACCACAGGCAGCCTGCCAAAGTCGTCAGCATCTGCCAGCCGAGATCACGCCGTGTCAGGTGCGCCAGCTCATGCCGGAAGACAGCTTCGAGTCGCTCTGTGGACCAGTCTTTGGCCTCCACGGGAAGCCAGATGTGCGCCCGCCAAAAACCTGTCAGGAGAGGTGACGCCGTCCCCGACACGAGATGACAGATCACCTTCGGACCTTTGCCGAGCTTTTGGCATAGAGCATCGCAGACCTCCTGCACCTCGGGCGTGCTCAGGTGGCTGTTTTTGGAAAGCTGCCTCAAGCTCCAGCCACTGCGCAGGAGACGCAGGCAGAGCAGAATCGCCGCCACTGCCAGCCAGACCTGATGTGCCCGCCGGTCCACCGTGCTCAGCGCATACTCCCACCACGCTGGAGGTGGCAGAGAGGGCAAAAGCAGCGGCTGGGGTTCAGCGACCACCACCGGTGCCACCAGCTCCACATGAACCGTCATCGGCGGCGCATAGCGCGGCATGAGCTGCCAGAAGGCCAGCATCAGCAGAGCAGAGATCACGATGCGCCAGACGATGTTCCGGCTGGCTGCCGATCTCCGGCGGAGCAGTTGCGTCACCACCAGTGCCAGCAGGATGATGCCGCTGCTGATGAGCAGAGCAGAGAGCAGACGGCCCAGATCGGGACGCAGGCTGACTTCGAGCATGAGGGAATCGAGGATGGTTTTCATGAGCGGCGGGCTTGGTCGATGAGTTGGATGAGTTTTTCTGCCTCCTGGTCGGAGAGTTTCATGTCCTTCTGCCCCAACAGGGCCAGTGCGGCTTCACCTGGAGAGTCTTCAAAGAGGCGCGTGACCAAGTTTTTCAGCGCCTGAACGCGCGCCGTTTTCACCGGCACTGGCGGGCGGAACCAGTCGCGTCCTTCCTCAGATTCTTTGATCAAAACGCCCCGCTCCACGAGCAGGCGCAGGATGGATCTTACCGCCGAGTAAGTCGGCGCATCCGGCAACTCTTCCTCGATCTGGCGTGCCGAAACACGCCCATGCTTCATGACAATTTCGATGACCTGGCGCTCCCGCCGACTGAGGTCCTGTGATTGGTTTGAATCCCACATGCCTGCTGAAATATCAGCAGGCAAACGACTCGTCAAGCTCCACCTGTTGATTTTTCAACAGGCAGTCAACTTCACTCGTTTCGTGCCCGCTCCAAGGCGCGAGCCCAGCCTGCCATGAGCGACTTCCGCTTCGCCGCCGTCATCGCCGGTTTGAAACGACGCTCTGCCTGCCACTGGCTGGCGATCTCGCTCGGGC
Organism: Verrucomicrobiaceae bacterium; assembly: GCA_021151605.1. Classification (GTDB taxonomy): domain Bacteria; phylum Verrucomicrobiota; class Verrucomicrobiia; order Verrucomicrobiales; family Verrucomicrobiaceae; genus Prosthecobacter. The sequence goes on along the minus strand of JAGKWZ010000032.1, from coordinate 8,206 downwards.
TCTTCCACAAACCGACACCCAAACCCGCGAGGTAGGCCGCACCGAGCGCGGTGGTTTCCGTGACAACGGGACGCACGACGGGCACGCCGAGGATGTCTGCCTGGAACTGCATCATGAGGTTGTTGTTGCTCGCGCCGCCATCAACTCGCAGCTCACGCAGCTTCACGCCGGCATCGGCCTGCATGGCATTCAAAATGTCCGCTACCTGATACACGATGCCTTCCAGCGCCGCGCGGGCGATGTGAGCCTTCGTCGTCCCGCGAGTCATCCCGCAGATCAAACCCCGCGCGTGCTGATCCCAATGCGGCGCACCGAGTCCGGCAAAAGCGGGCACGACATGCACGCCACCCGCATCTGGCACACTCGCGGCCAGCGCTTCGACATCGGAGGATTTTTTGATGATGCCCAGCCCATCGCGCAGCCATTGCACGACGGCTCCGGCGATGAAGACGCTGCCTTCCACCGCATACTCCATCGGCCCGCTGCCGAGCTGCCAAGCCACCGTGGTGAGCAGGTTGTTCGTGGAGACGATGCGTTTCGTGCCCGTGTGCATGAGCATGAAGCAACCGGTGCCATAGGTGTTTTTCACCATGCCCGGCTGCGTGCAGACCTGCCCAAACAACGCCGCCTGTTGATCGCCCGCGATGCCAGCGATGGGGATGCTGCCGCCGAGGAGCGTCGTTTCTCCAAACACACCGCTGGAGGGCTTCACCTCAGGCAGTGCCGAGGCAGGCACGTCGAAGAGCTTCAGCAGCTCCACATCCCAGATTCCGGTGCCGATGTTGTAGAGCATGGTGCGTGAAGCATTGCTCACATCCGTGGCGTGGACTTTGCCGCCCGTGAGCTTCCACAGTAGCCAGGAGTCGATGGTGCCAAACGCGAGATGTCCGGCCTTCGCGAGCGCCTTCGCCTCCGGCACATTTTGCAGGAACCAATGCATCTTCGTGGCGGAGAAGTAGGCATCCACGACGAGTCCCGTCTTCGCTCCGATGCGTTTCGCCTCGCCCTTCGACTTCAGCTTGTCGCAAAACTTCGCCGTGCGCCGATCCTGCCACACAATGGCCTTCGCGATGGCTTTGCCCGTGTGTTTGTCCCAGGCCACCGTCGTCTCGCGCTGATTCGTGATGCCGATGGCGGCGATGTCCTTCGCCGTGAGCTTAGCCTTTTTAAGCACTTCTTTGGCCGTGCGGAGCTGTGTCTCCCAGATCTCCTCCGCATCATGCTCTACCCAGCCCGGCTGCGGGTAATGCTGTGTGAACTCCCGCTGCGCCACCGCCACGACCTTTCCATGCGGGTCAAAGAGGATGCTGCGGCTGCTGGTCGTCCCTTGGTCGAGTGCGAGGAGGTATTTCATGGCGGTTGGTGCGGCGATTGTTCATATCCACGCGCCGATGACAAGACTTTGTCCTGCGCCCAAACTCAAGATCGGCACAGCGTTCGACAGTCCTTGCCGTGCCTCGGCATCTCCCTGGCCGTTTCTATCCATCATGAATGCACCTTTGATGGAACGTGAGGCATCGAGACCTGCCTCGATGGAGTATGATGGCTTCGATGAACGGCCCTTTCTGGTCTTCTGGGAGATCACACGCGCCTGTGCGCTGGCTTGCAAACACTGCCGCGCCGAGGCCCAGTCGCAGCGTCACTCGGATGAACTGAATCGCGAGGAGTCGAGTCGGCTGATCCAGGAACTCGCCGAGCTGAAGCCGCCCATGCTCATCCTCACGGGCGGAGATCCGCTCATGAGGCGAGATGCCCTCGACCTCGTGCGCGAGGCCACAGATGCCGGGCTGCACGTCAGCCTCAGCCCATCGGCGACTGGCAAACTCATGAACACCGACTTTGCCGAGATCAAAGCCGCTGGCGTCGAGCGCATCTCCCTGAGTCTGGATGGTGCCACTCGTGAAACCCACGATGCCTTCCGCGGAGTCACCGGCACCTTCGTCCGCACCATCTCCGCCGTGCATCGTGCTCATGCGGCGGGAATCGGCGTGCAGATCAATACCACGCTTACCCGTGGCAACCTGCACGAGTACGAGGCCTTCAAACAGCTCATGTTTGAGCTGAAGCCGGAGATGTGGAGCGTCTTCCTCCTCGTGCCGACCGGCCGTGCGCAGGCGAGCGATCTGCCTGATCCCCAGGACATCGAGCATGTGTTTCAGGACATGGCCACGCTCGTCGGCAAAGCACCTTTTGCCATCAAGACGACTGAGGGGCACCATTTCCGCCGCGTGCTCATGCAAAAGCTCGGCGCGGAAGGTCGTCACCGGCCTGGCATGAGATCCCCACTGGGCATCCGCGATGGCCGCGGCGTGATGTTCATCTCCCACACGGGTGTCGTCTCCCCCAGCGGCTTCCTGCCCTACGACTGCGGCAATGTCCGCGAAGAGCACCCCGGCGACATTTATCGCCATCACGCTCTCTTCCGAGCCCTGCGTGACAGTGACGCCCTAGGCGGTAAATGCGGACGCTGTGAGTTCCGAAACATCTGCGGCGGCTCCCGCGCACGCGCCTACGGCATGATGGGCGATTCCTTCGCCGAAGACCCCGCCTGCATCTACCAGCCGAAGCGGCAGCCTGAATTTGCGTCCTGACACACGCTTCTCCACCGGGACTGCTCAGAGTCTTCTCAAGCCATCCTCTGTCATCGGATTCGGGATCTCGGCGTCGATTTCATCGATACGGGCGAGTGTCTCGGGGCTGAGCACGAGATCGGCAGCTTCCAGGCTTTCTTCAAGCTGGGCGACAGTGGTGGCTCCGACGATGGTGGAGGCGACGAAGTCGTGCTGCTTGCTCCAGGCCAGCGCGAGAGCTGTGACGCTCACTCCGAGATCGGCGGCGATGACTTGGAGGCGAGCGGCAGTTTCGAGGCTGCGTTCATTCACGAAGCGGGCGGCCATACGCTTTTGACGCGGGCCTCCGTTCTGGATGTAGTCGGTGAAACGTGCACCTTTGGGCAAGGCGCCGCCATTGTATTTGCCGCAGAGCACGCCGCCGCCGAGGGGTGAGTAGGGGAGAAGACTCACGTTTTCCTTCCGGCAAACCTGAGCCAGCTCGCTCTCGCAGCGGCGGTTGATGAGGGAGAAGTTGTTTTGAACCGAGGCCATGCGGGCGAGGCCATGTTTTTCGGCCTCCCAGAGGTTCTTCATGACGCCCCAGCAGGTTTCATTGCTGCTGCCCCAGGCGCGGATCTTGCCTTGGTCGATGAGGTCGGTGAGCGCGCCCAGCGTCTCGGCCTGCTCCATGCCGTGATCGGGCCAATGGGTCTGGTAGAGGTCGATGTAGTCGGTCTGGAGACGGCGCAGGCTGTCTTCACAAGCCTGGAAAATCTGCCGACGATCCAGCGCGGTGAAGCCTCCACGGATCGGCGGACGGAACCAGCCGTGTCCAGGGCCGGTGACTTTGCTGGCGATGATGATCTCACCCCGCGTGCGGCCTTTGAGCCATTTGCCGACGACCTGCTCGGTCACGCCAAAGAGTTCCGCGCTTGGCGGCACAGGGTACATCTCGGCGGTATCGAAGAAGTCGATCCCTGCGTCGATGGCGCGGTCCATGATGGCAAAGGAAGTCTTCTCATCGGCTTGCAGGCCGAAGGTCATGGTTCCCATGCAGATGTCTGTGACGACGATGCCAGTGCGGCCGATGCGGTTGCGTTTCATGCGGCGATCATAGACAAGAGGTCGTGATGCGCCAAGCGCGAAGAGACGCGGTCACTCACGGAGCAAAACGACCGCCTTGCCAGCTTCGCCGAGGCCGTTTCTCACCCTCGGACTCACCGTCAGGAAGTGCCCATAGGCCTGGTTCACGGCCCCCTTTTTCAAGATGATCGAGGTATAGGCTGGCTTGGTGAGACCATCACTGTGAGGGAAGGTGCCGCTGAGGATGCCTGTGGCCTTTGCTAGGGTGGCGGTGAAGGTGGTATCGGTGGTCGGTGCGCGAGTGATGACCTGGGCGGTGGTGATGTTCGCGCGTTTGTCGATGAGCCCATTGATGAGGCCTTGGGTGAATTGCAGCATGACGTTGCCGCTGGTGGCATTCACGGGACTGAGGCCTGCGATCAAGGCCTCACTGGTGGGAACGAGGTACTTCGTGCCGGTGATATTGACTTCCAAATTCGACGGCCAGCCGTCGGGATACCACTGCACTCCCGTTTGAGCTGGGCGCAGCCAGAAGACGTACTGACCGGTGAGGTCGCTGTTCGCCGGCGTGGTATCGAGCTGCAGCGGGCTGGCAAAGCAGCCCTTGTTTCCATACAGCGGTGTGTAGAGCGGGAAGATCCGGTTTTCCCAAAGCGGGCCAGAGCCGGTGATGGTGGTTCCATCCGCGAGCGTGCCTGCGCAGGTGACGCCACCGCTGGTGGTGAGCACCAGGGAACACGCGCTGTGCCCCTGGGGAAACTTGTTCGAATTCAGGCCGGTGTTCCCGTTCGGGTCATTGGTGGTGATGAAATGGTAGCGCTGTCCGGTCGTCCCTGCGTACCCAGCTGGGACTTTATTGGTGGCGCTGAAGTGCCCGCGCCCAAGAGTGCCCGAGGTTGTCACATCACCATGCGTCACGCTGGCCGTCATGAACCTGGGGCTGGAGGCCAAAGCGAGTGTGAGTGCCACATAGATGGGCTCTTTGCCCGGGCGCGAGATGAAGAGTTCCGTGCCTCTTGTCGTGCCGAAACGGGCGTTGCCGTCCACCCAGAGCAGTCCGTTGACCGGATGGGTGCCGCCGTCCTGGCGCAGGCTGCCGGTGAAGGTGCCAGTGGTGCTTAGAGTGATGCTGAGATGACCTGCGGCGGCATTGGAAATGGCAGTGCTGCCATCTGGTTCCAGGAGACCATGAAAGACACCAGCCACGGCAGGGAATGGGGTGGCGATGAAGTTCGCCACCAGCACCAGACCATCCGTCATGGTGAAATTCAGTGTCGGAAGCTCAGCCAAACTGCCCGTGATGCCTGCGGCGGCGAGATTCACCCCCGTCCAGCCGGAAAAGACAAAGCCCGGCCTAGGCGTGGCGGTGATCCTGTAGGGCAGGCCAGACTTTCGCTGGCTGGTGGGAACGAAGCCAGCGCTCACGGTGCCGCTGTTGGCCGGGCCGCTGACACTGACGGTCAGGGTGCGCACGACATCGAAGGTGAAGGAGCGCCTCACGATGGCGGAGACATTGCCCCGACTGTCGATGGCCTCGACTTCGAACGTGTTGACGCCGGGCACGAGGCTGACGGTGCTGCTCCAGGCGATGTCTTTGAGGCCGTTGCTGAAGGTTTGCGTGGTGCTGAAGACGACAGGCCCGCTGTTCACCCGCCGCACGTTTACGGTTTCCAAACCTTTGTCATCACGGGCTGTGCCGGTCAGCAGCAGCGTGGCCCCTGCACCTTCCTGATAAACGGTGTTCGCCGCCGGCGCGGTGATGGCGATGGTGGGCTTCACGGGGTCAAATGCATCCAGGATGTAGAGGAGCGAAGTGGTCCGTGATCCTAGAGTGGCTCCTCCGGCAGGTGTACTCAGCGTCAGGTTCACCGTCTCATGTTGCTCGCGCACGGAGGGATCGCTGACGAGAGTGATCGGCAGGATGGCGGTGTCTTGGTTGTGGGCAAAGGTCACGCGCTCGCCGACGAGCGGCTCATAGTCTGTAACTGCCGTGGCGGTGCCGCCCGAGCTGCTCACACCGACGCTGATGGAGCCACGCAGCCCACCCGTGCGGACGAGACGGATTTGCGCAGTCCCCTCAGACTCGGTGGCTGTGTAAAAGACCCGCTCAAAGCTCACACTGCCTGCGCTGTTTTCCGCCAGTGTGGGTGCTTCCGTAGAGCCAATGTCGGATTCAGTGCCTGGGTTGGAATCGCCATCACGCTCACGAAGCACGAAGCGCTGATCGAGTGCGAAGCCACCGGTGGCTGGAATCTTGTCGATCACAGGTGACCCAGGCAAGGGCGGGCGGGTGGAGTTGAGGCCACCGTAGCTGCCCAGCGGCGCGAGCTGCGCGTCGGTATTGCCCGTGGTGTCGCCGGTGGCGTTGATGTCACCAATACCGGTGCCGCTGCCCACGAAATTGTAGCCCAGGGAGGTGAAGCTGTTGAGCAAGCCGACAACGAAGGCGAGGTCCTCCCCCGAGTTTTCACACACGATGGACTGCTTGATCTTTGTCTCCGTCCCCGCATCTCCAAAGCTAGCGATGCCGCCGCCGGCGCTGGTCGAGGAGGTGTTTCCCGTGATGGTGCAACTTTCCACTTCGGTCAGGCCGTCGAAATTGTAGATGGCACCGCCTGCGCCAGTGGCTGTGTTTCCGTGCAAGGTGCACTGGTTAAACGTGGTCCGATCGCCCGTGAGATTGGTTCGTGAGTAAACTGCTCCACCCGTGGATGCGCTGATGTTCCCTGAGAAGGTGCATGAATCCATCTGGCAAAGAGGGCCACGCGAGAAGATAGCCCCGCCCCGGGAGTTGGTGTTGAAATTCGCCCGGTTGCCGATAAACGCGCAGTACTCCAGGATGAGGCTGCCTTGATTGAAGATCGCACCGCCGCTGCCGTCTTCCACACCACCACGCCCACCTCCTGAAGCAAATTGCAGCGCGCGCAGAGTCACGGTGATGCCCGGGACGATGCGGATGTGGCGGGCGATGTTGTCCGTCAAGAAGCCAACCGGCCTTTCCAGATCCACCGCATTTACAGTCACTGAGCGTGTGATCACCAGCTCTGTGTCTCCCAGATTGACGAAAGCACCACTGAATGCGCTGCTGAAATCGACCGTGAACCCGCCGGGAAGTCCGCGCAGGATGCCACGGATGGAACTGGTCGAACTGTTGTTGCCGCTGCTCACGCGCGTGACGGTTTCCACTGATCCGATGTCCACGGTGAAGCCAGGTTGAGAGTTCGCATTGCTGAGGCGCGGGTAAAAACGCTGGTCCGAGTTAAAGTCCGTGGTGGTCTCGCCGTCCACGGGATCAATCGCCGGAGAGGTCGGCAGCGGCGGGCAGGTGAGCGTGTGTCCACCATAATTGCCAAGCGCCGCCAGCTGCGGATCGACATTCAAAACGGCGGGGCCTGTGCCAGCAATCCCGACTACCTGCCGCACGATATTCTGCCCGCTGCGTGTGTAACTGGTGGCAAATTCAGCATAAAGGTCCGCCCCGTTGGGTGCCGTGTTTTGTGAGATGATGCTGCCTTTAAGAGCCAGCTTGCCCGCCGAATTCACACCGCCGCCATACTCGAAGGCGGTGTTCCCTGTGATCGTGCAGTGGGTGATCTTGACGTCGCTGCCGGAGATATGGAGTGCTCCGCCGTTCTGGGAGGCCTGATTCCCCTGAAAAGTGCAGTGAGTGAATTCCATCCTGGCATCGGCACCATAAGTGGCGACCGCCCCACCGTAGCTGCCGTTGTTTCCGTAAAACGAGCAGCGCGTCGCCGTGAAGTATCCCGAGTTCTCTACGCTACCTGCTCCAGACGTGTCCTGCCCACGAGTGAGATTCAGCCCATAAAGATTCAGCTCCGCCCCGGCATCCACGCTGAAGTGCCTGACGGTCAAGGCACCATCCAGCACCATGCCGACGGTATTAGTCTCACCATTGATCGTGATGATCCCAGACGTCACCGTTATCGCAGTAGTCATTGTAATCGTCTGACCCGCGATGGCGGGAGCAAAGAGAATCGTGTCCGCCCCGACGCTGGCATTGGCATCAGCCACTGCCTGAGCCAGCGTCCCCGGGCCAGTGCCAGCGGTCGAGGTGACGTCAAAAGTGGCGGCATGGCCGTTTGCCGTCAGGATCAGGCTGATCACAGGCAAGAGGAAACTGAGGGAAGACTTCATAAGGAAAGTGAGATTTCGTGCAGAACGGTGGAGCCATCGGAGCGTCAGCCCCATACACAGTCGGACCTGACAACTTGCCTCTGATGTCGGAAGAATCGCCCACCACAAGCAACTCTTTATACGCGAGCTAGCGCGGACGGGAGCACGAAAGCCTCCAAGTGTCCTTCCTATTCTCACCTGCGGATTCGTGATAAACACGGACCCAGACACGGTTCTCAGGAGAGGCTTCTTTTCCCGGCGAAAGCTATGTCAGTGAACCTTTTCCCGAGGAGGCTACCCACTGGCTCCAAGCAAAAATTTTGAACACTTACGTCCTCCAGACATCCCAATCCGCCCGCCAGAAGCAGGTGGCTCTTTTCAGATGAACAGTTTTTTTGCGTGCCTTCCGAACTTTTTAAAATTGCCTCCCCTCGGCT
>JAGKWZ010000266.1 GCA_021151605.1 Verrucomicrobiaceae bacterium | reverse complement strand
GCGCGGCAATGGCATCGCCGATGACACGGCCAACCCTGACCTGTTCATTCAGGAAAGCGACCTGACCCCGGCCCTGCGCGCCGCCGGCGTCACGGCGGGCACCCGCATCCTGTCCCTGTCCACCGCCAACCAGAGCGTCATCCCCGGCCTCGGTCCTGTGGATGCCACGAACACGAATGGCAACGCCACCCTCACCTTCATGGGCGGCCTGCTCACCTCCACGCAGAACTTCCCCGTCAATATCAGCACCAAAAACGTCGCCACCCCGCTGCCGCTGAAGACCAAAAACTTCACGCTCACCCTCACCCCCACCACGGGCGAGATCACCGGCACCTTCCTCCATACCGACACCAAAAAGCCCACCTTCAAAGCCACCACCATCCAAAAGCCCGGCGACTACCAAGGCACCTACGGCTTCTTCATGAGTGTCCCTCCCAATGCGATGAGCACCGCTGGTCAGGCCGGAGCCGCGATGTTGCTGCCGAGACCGTGAGGCATGAAATTGGCGCAGAGTTCAAGATTGCAATTCGGGGAAGAAAGCCTGTGAAATGGCTGTCCTCGCCCCGTAGTTCTGACTTCGACCCTTATGCCTTCTGTTCTTGCCCTTTTTGCCCATCCTGATGACATCGAATTCGTCGCCGCTGGCACGCTGCTGCAGCTTCAGGCGCGTGGCTGGGAGGTGCATTATATGAATCTTTGCACGGGCAACGGTGGCTCGGTGCAGATGGATGGCCCCACGACCTCTCGCACTCGTTTGGCGGAGGCTCAGGAGGCAGCTCGCATCCTGGGGGCCACGTTTTATCCGCCGATCTGCGATGATCTGGAACTGTCCTACAGCGTGCCTTATCTGCGCAAAGTGGCGTCCGTGGTGCGGGCGGCACGGCCAAGCATCGTGCTGACACATTCGCCTGCCGACTACATGGAGGATCATCAGAATGCCTGCCGGCTGGCGGTGACGGGTTCCTTCGCGCATGGCATCCCGAATTTTGTCTGTGACCCTGAGCGGGAGGCGTTTTTTCATGACGTGACCGTCTATCATGCGATGCCTCATGGTTTGTGTGATCCGCTTCGTCATCCGATCCAGGCGGATCTTTATGTGGATACCACGGCTGTTCATGAGCGGAAGCGGGAGTCTCTGGCTGCGCACGTGAGCCAGAAGCACTGGCTGGATGTGAGCCAGGGGATGGATTCGTATCTGATCAGCATGGACGAGGTCTCGCAGCGGGTGGGTGGTCTCTCGGGCAAATTTGAGCATGCGGAGGGCTGGCGCAGGCATTTGCATCTGGGTTTCAGCACGTCGGAGATTGATCCGCTTCGTGAGGCTTTGGGCGATCTGGTGGTGTGATTGGAAAGGCTGCCTTGCTACAAAAGGATCATGGCTTAAGCCTCGTGACACATGATTCAACGCTGGGATGTGATCGTCGCTGGAGGAGGGAGTGCTGGCATATCCGCTGCGCTCGTGGCAGCGCGTAGTGGCGCGCGGACGCTGCTGATCGAGCGGCAGCAGAAGCTCGGCGGCATGGGGGTGAATGCTCTGGTGCATACGTTTTGCGGTCTGTTTCATCCCGATGTGTCCCGGCCCTGGGCCTGGCTGAACCCCGGCATCCCCCAGGAGATCGGTGAGGCGATGATGAAGCGCACGGGGCAGTCGGCTCCTGATCTGATGGGCCGTGTGTATGTGCTCAGGCAGAGTCCGAGTCTGTTTGCCACGCTGGCGGATGAACTTTGCACAGCAGAAAAGGCGCTGGTCCGCGTGCACGGCGTCGAGTGGTGCGGACTTCTGAGGGCAGAAGCTGGCTGGGAGATCCAGACGAGCCGGGATGGCACTCTGGAGCGGCATTTTACCAAGGCTCTGGTGGATACGACGGGCGACGCGACGGGCGCGCGTTTCCTCGGTGATGAGTTCTGGACCCAGGCGGAGCCGGAGCGGCTGTATCGCCCTGCATATGTCTGCGCCCTGCCGATGGTAACGGGTGTCCATGATGAGACTTGGAGGCTAAGGCTCGGGGCTCAGATCGTGCGTGCGGTGAGGGATGGAAAACTGCCAGAAGCGGCGATGGGAGCCCAGTTTCGCGATTCGACGAGTCCAGGGGAGGTGTTTTTGACCATCGATCTCGAGGCAGGGAAGGGGAGCTGGGACCCACTGGATCCTGGCAAGCGCGCAGAAGTCGAGGCCGTTGGCCGCGTGGCAGCATTAGCTTTGTGGCAATTGCTGCGCCAAGAGCATCCTGATTTCCAAAACTGCCCCGCGCCTGTGATGCCTTTGCAGGCAGGCATCCGTGAAGCAGCGCGCTATGTGGGTGATGTGGTTCTCACCGGCGATGACCTGGCTGCCTGCTCTCGATTTCACGATGAGGTGGCCCTCGCGGGTTGGCCGATGGAGAAGCGTGAGAATGCCCGAGGACCGAAGTTCCGCTATTTTGACCGACCCGAGCCTGCGGGCATCCCTGCGGGCTGTCTGCGGAGCCTGAAACTACCGGGGATCTACTTCGCGGGGCGCTGCCTTTCTGTTGACCATGAAGGGCTGGCCTCTGTGCGGGTCATGGGTACTTGCATGGCCACCGGGCAGGCTGCGACGAAATTGGCACTGGCGCAGATGCGGGATGCGTGATTGAGAGGAACTGCCCATGCGGTTGCTCTTTATCTCCAATCTTTTTCCCGACACAGGCCAGCCTTGGCGTGGCTTGGATAATGTGACCCTGCTTCATGCGATGCGTGCTCAGCGTCCTGAGGCAGACATTCGAGTTCTGTGCCTGCGGCCAGGGCATGGCTTCTGGAAAGGGAGCCATTGTGATCTGAAGCCTCGTCCTGGTGACGAAGTCTTCCAACCCATCTATGGCTGGGCTCCTTATGTCCCGAAGTTTGGCGGCATGAATGACCGGCTCTTTGCCCTCGCGGTGCGACGCGCCCTGTCAAAATTACCTGCTGGTTGGAAGCCTGACGCGCTCTTGGTCCCCTGGCTTTTCCCGGATGGCTGCGGAGTGAATCGTGTGCAAGAGCTGGCGGGTGTGCCCATGGTGAGTGTGGCGCAGGGTTCGGATGTGCATCAGTATTTAGCCCTAAAGATGCGGCGGCAGGCCATCCTGAATCTGGCAAAAAGGGCGCGAATTATCACTCGAAGCGAGGATTTACGTCAGCGTCTCCTACGCGCTGGGGCCGATGCGGGGCAGGTGCGGACGGTCTATAATGGCGTGGATACGGAGATGTTCTATCCCGGAGATCCGCTGGAAGCGCGTGCGTCTTTGAATCTGCCAAGGGATGGTAAATTGCTGTTGTTTGTGGGCAATTTCCTTCCCGTGAAGGGTTTGGACTTACTGATAAAAGCGACAGCTCTGAATGCGCGCGAGATGTCGGAGCCGCTCCGGTTGGTAATGATTGGCAGCGGCCCGCTTCAGCAAGAACTGGTAGCGCTGGCAAAGCAAGAAGGCTTGCCTGATGATTCAGTGATCTGGGCGGGTAGGAGACCTCCAGCAGAGGTGGCACAATTCATGCGGTGTTCAGATGCTGTATGCCTTTCCAGCCACAACGAAGGAGTGCCAAATGTTCTCCTGGAATCGCTCGCCTCTGGGCGTGCATTCGTCACCACGGATGTGGGTGGCATTTCAGAGATTCTCGACGCAGTACCTGCTGGATTGGGGCGTCTAGGGCTGGTGAATGGCAGAGAGCCAGCAGCCTATGCTTCGGCCCTACGGAGTGTTTTGACCTCCGTGCCCGCCCAGGAAGCGCTTCGGCAGTATGCTTCCACACTTGCATGGCCGCATTGTGCAGAGGTTTATTGGCAGGAAGTTACCGCCAAAGTCAGATAATGAGTGCCCTGCCTCTAGCAAAAATGAAAGCTTTGCAGTTTGTGGGGCGAAAAAATAATATGAACCTGAAAGAAAGAGTTTAAGCTAACCATTCAAGCTTAAGAGTTACCCTACCATGACTTCATTTGGCCAAACCCATTGGTTTTCCATTGTCCGCCGCGCAAATAGAGATGCTTGGTTATTTATCGCATCCTTTGCAGCGGCTAATTTCATACGCTTCGGCGAGTTCTGGCGGATGGACGAATTTGTATTGTCTGTCGGAGCCGGAGCATTTGCACTGACGATCTCTGGCTACATCATGGGCTTATATTCCGTGGAATTCCGGGGCGGGTCCAGGTTTGGTGCTCACGTCTTGCTCCTCGCCTCGGCATTTACCCTGTCATTTTTAGTTTCGACTGTGGTTGGGTATGTGGATTTTGGAACACGAATCGGGAGAGGTTTTATGGCGCTTGGTGCCGCGATTTCCTTTCCGATACTGCTGATGCACCATTTGTTTATGTTTCATAAACATCGCATCGCTCCGCAAAGGGTGGCTTTCCTGGCTGAGTCCCCAGATGAGATGGTAGAGTATCTTCGCTTCCGTGATGTGAAGCCGAGAGGTATCGAGATCGTGGGAAGGATCGATGTCCGCGGAGCTGCGCCCACTGGGGATCTTCTGGGCCGTCTGAAACATGTCTCAAAAATCATCCGACAGCACAAGCTGGACAGAATTGTCTTTGCCGATGTGCGGATGGAGCAGGAGAACACGCGCCCTTATCTGCGCCGTCTGCGTTACTCGGGCACACTTTGCACCCCCCTGATTAATCTGTGCGAGGAGTATTTGCAGTACGTCCCACTGCACCTGGTTAGCAATGAGTGGCTGCTGCATTCTGAGACATCCCCTCGTGAGCTTTATTTCCGTAAACTGAAGCGCATTTTCGATGTGCTGACCTCACTCACCCTGTTGGTGCTCCTTTCCCCTTTCCTGCTTTTGGGAGTGATGATTGTGAAATTTTTCTCCCCCAACGGTCCGCTCTTTTTTACCCAAGAGCGCGTAGGGCGTTTTGGCAAAACCTTCCAAATCCTCAAACTGCGCAGCATGCATACAGATGCTGAGAAGGATGGCCCCCAATGGTCTTCAGGGGCGGCTGACCGCCGAGTTTTCCCTGGCGGGGCCTTCCTCCGCCGCTACCGCATTGATGAGATCCCGCAGCTACTCAATATTCTGCGTGGTGAGATGTCATTCGTGGGGCCACGACCTGAACAGCCTTCTTTTGTCGAAGCTCTGGCCGAGGCACTGCCCTTTTACGAGGAGCGGCATATGATTCATCCAGGACTGACTGGCTGGGCTCAGGTGTGCTATCCTTATGGTGCCTCCACTGAAGATGCCCGCTGCAAGCTGGAATATGACCTCTATTACCTCAAACATGCGGGCATCATTTTTGACCTCCTTATCCTTCTGGACACTGTCCGTGTGGTCCTTGTGGGTGGTTTGAAAAAAGATCCCCAGCGTCCGCGTTACACTCCTACTCTGGTCCCAGACATGCTCCCAGTGGCGGAAGACTCGGACCAGACCGACAAAGCGGCCTGAAACTGGAAAGTTTTTGAGGGCAGATGCTTTTCGTGATTGTCCACCCGGGTGGGATTTGCCTAAATTAGCGGCATGAAACGTCGTGGTTCCCCCCTCCTCCGACTCTCCCTGCTGTTGATTTTGGCTTCCTTCCAAGCGCCCGCTGCAGACGTGGAGCTTGCTGCGGATCTCGATCCCCTGCTGGACTTCAGTGCCTTCTGGAAAACTCCGGCGGAAAGTTTCGAGACCCTTTTTATCCCACGAGTCGAAAATCAGGAGAAGCCACCGCAGTTCGAATGGCTGACGACGACTAAGGATCGTGCTCGATTTTCCCGGCAGATGTTTTCTGATGCGAAGACAACACTTTCTCTCTTTGCAGGTGCCGTGAAGGTAGAAGAGGCCATCGTGGAATTTGTGAATGGCAAGGCTGCCCGTTCTACGATTTCCATCTATAATCGTGGTGATTCTGGCCAGATGGGGGGCACAGAGTTTGATGCGCTCTTCAAGAGGGTCGGACTCAATCTTGGGCAAGTGCTGAAAGTTTCACCGCGTCGGCAGATGAGTCCAGGCACTGGAGCGGTGAAAAACATTGCATGGGTTTGGTCCTCTCCTCAGGGGATTGCTCTTCTCGAGCACAATGATTATCAAAGCGGTGCCAGCCAAGGGAAGCCCGAGTTCCTTCGCCTGAAGCTTGCTGCACTCGACCAAGCAGACTGGACCATGGGAAAGATGAGCATGGGCGTTCAGCGCATGGCTTTGCAAAAGAATGTCACGCGTGACCCAGGAGGAGATGTGTTCATCGCCGGGGTTCCGATGGTCGATCAGGGAGCCAAGGGCTACTGCGTGGCCGCGAGCTGCCAGCGACTATTCGAGTACATGCGAATCCCCTGTGATCAGCATGAGATGGCGCAAATCCTCAGTGTGGATGTGGAGCGGGGCGCAAATGCCTTGGCCATGCAGAAAAGCCTGGCGAAGGTGGATCAGAAATTCGGCGTTACTTTTAAACCACTCATCAACCCTGAATTCTACTACAGCTCGAATCGCAAGCGTCGGGTTTCCCTCAAGGAGTTCGCCAGCATCATCAAAGAGCATGCTGACAAAGGTGTGCCGCTGCTCTGGGCTCTCGGCATCGGTGAATACAAGGAAGATCCGCCTCTACCTGCGGGCGGTCAGGTCAGCGGCGGGCACATGCGCATGGTCATCGGCTACAATTCAGCAAAGAACCAAGTGATCTTCACAGACTCCTGGGGAGCTGGGCATGAAAAGAAGCGTATGGACGCCACGGATGCCTATGAGGCCACCCTCGGCCTCTATTCCATGTCACCGCGCGGGCTTTGAGGCATCGGCACCGAGGAGCTTGCTGTCGGTCAACCATTCGACAAATCGCTCCGGCCACCTGCCTGCAGCCGTGGTCGTGCCGGGCTTGTAACCAAAGCCGTGACCTGCCTCGCTGTAGATGTGCAGCTCTGCTTTCACTCCCGCAGCTTTGTATTTCAAATACAGCGTCGCCATGCCTTCGGCGATGTCTTGGCGGTCGCTGTAACCACAGGCGATGAAGAGTGGCGGCATTCCTTTTGTGGCGGAAAAGAGTCCCGAAGTTCCCGGGTAGATTAGTGCTTGGAAATCAGGGCGCGAACTCTGACGTTCGATCACATCTGAGGCATCTGGCTTGCCTGGATCATTCTTCATAGCCGCAAAAGCGGCCAGTTCACCTCCAGCAGAAAAACCCATGATGCCAAGGCGGTCAGTCCGCACGCCCCACTCGGCAGCACGACTGCGGATCAGGCGGATGGCCCGACGGGTGTCCGCCATGGCATGGTCTTGGATGGTGTAGGTGGAGCCCTTTTCGCGGGCGAGACGATACTTCAGAACAAACGCGGAGATACCATGGTCGCGGAACCATTCCGCGAGAGCGTAGCCTTCATGCCCCAGGCATAGCTTCGAATGACCTCCGCCAGGGGCGATGATGACAGCGGTGCCAGTGTTGCCCTTTGCCGGGATAAAGGGCGTGATCGAGGGACTGTGAACGTTCACCACGTTGCTGCCTTCCTGCTTTTCAGCTTCATCTTTGCGGGCCTCCGAGCCTGGAGCGCCGTCAGGCCAGAGGCGGACAGCCTGCGGGAGGTCCGCCGCTTGGTTAAATGAAAGGAATAGGGTGGCAAAAAGCAGTTGGAGTCGAATCATGGACTGTTTTGAACGTGATGAACGGCTGTCTTTCTCCCAAGAAAAAACCGCCGCGATAATGGCTCGCGGCGGTTTGAAGAAGGAGAGGTTGAACCTCAGCGGGGCTTATTTGCCGGGAACGCCGAAGACCTGCACTTCGCAGTAATGGTTCATCTCGTTGGAGGTGTTGCCATTGCTGGTGAGGCGGACGTAGCGGGCCTTGGTGTTTTTGCCGTCAACGACGCGACCGTGGTTGGTCTCGATGTAAGCGGGGTCAGCACCAGCACCCATTTTCAGGGTGTCGTCGTGGTCGGAGTTGAAGACGGTGGTAACACCAGTCTTGAACTCTGGATCGTCGGAGAGCTGGACGACGACATCGACGTAGGCCTGGGCCTGCTTGTGGTAGTGCCACATGGCGATTTTGTTCACCGTTGTGGCGGCCCCGAGGTCGATCTGGACCCACTGAGGACCTGGAGCGAGCTCGACGAAGCAGCCGTCGGATCCGTCGGCATCACCATCAGTCACAAGGGGGAGGTCACCGATGATCGGAGCTGGGTCACTGGAGGTGACGGCTTTGTCTTTGGCGAGGTTCACGGTGCCTTTCGGTGCCATGAAGGTCTTGATG
>JAGKWZ010000265.1 GCA_021151605.1 Verrucomicrobiaceae bacterium | reverse complement strand
CCTCACCCTTGGTGAAGGCTGGCACAATAATCACCACTACTACCCGCATTGCGCACGGCAGGGCTTCTTCTGGTGGGAGATCGACATCTCCTATTACATCATCCGCTTCCTCAAGCTGATCGGCATCGTTTATGAGATCCGCGAGCCCTCGCAAAAAGTCATTGAGGGCAAAGAAGCCACCGCAGCTCTCGGCTGAGTGGTCTCAAGTGGGAAGGGACATCCCCTTCCCCATCGATTCCCCAAAGAGGCTGGCTTGAATAAGGCCAGCCTCTTCTTTCTTTAGCCCACTACGTTGACCGGCTTCCCATCCAGGAAAGCACGCAGATTCGAGGCTACAGCAGCGATCAGTCGCACACGCGCTTCGTAGCTGGCCCAGCCGATGTGCGGGGTGATCAGACAGTTCTTTGCCGTCAGCAGTGGGTTCTCCGCCTTGGCTGGCTCCACGCTCAGCACATCCAGCCCAGCCCCAGCGATGGTGCCCGAATTCAGCGCATGTGCCAGAGCCGCCTCGTCCACCAGCGGACCACGGCCCGTATTGATCAGGAAAGCCGTTTTCTTCATCAAGCCGAGCGTCCTTTCCCCCACCAGATGCTTCGTCGCATCCGTCAGCGGGCAGTGGAGGGAGATCGCATCACTTTGGGCAAAGACTTCATCAATGCTCGCCGGGGTCACCCCTTCCGGAGGTGATGTCTTCCAGTCACGTTTACTGGCAAGCACTTTCATACCAAAGGCCACCGCGATCCGCGCCACAGCACTGCCAATGTCTCCGTAACCGATGACCCCTAGCGTGCGACCGCTCAGTTCGATGATCGGATGATCCCAATAGCAGAAGTCTGGGCATGCCACCCAACGGCCCTCGCGCACAGTCCTGGCATGATGGCCGACGTTGTTCGTCAGCTCCAGCAGTAGTGCAAAGACCAGCTGCGCGACGGCGGGCGAGCTGTAACCCGGCACATTCGTCACCAAGATTCCACGTTCATTGGCCGCCACCACATCCACCACATTGTATCCTGTCGCAGCCACGCCGATGTACTTCAGCTTCGGCAATGCCTCAATGATCTCCCGGGTCAGAGGTGCCTTGTTTGTAATGATGACCTCAGCGTCGGCACAACGCGACACCGTCTCAGCCACTGGCGTGCGCGGGTAAATCTCACAGGGGGCGATGGCTTCCAAAGGGGCCCAGGAGACATCTCCGGGATTGGCAGTATGGGCGTCGAGCAGAACGATTTTCATGGTTCCCTCTTCAAAGCATTCCCATCTCTCAAATGCCAGCACGAATATCACGCGCAAAGCCGGTGGCTTGGAAAAATAAGCCACCCACAAATCGAAGATAAACCGGCAGGCGACACCGCATGCTGCAAGGCTCATCCCGCAGACTTTTTCAGGTGGCAACGAGTGGCGATCCGCTAAACGAATCGAATCTACAAAGGCTTCCCGTAAATGCTCTGGAACACCAGCGGGGAGTTGGGGTCGATGATCGTGATGCCATCTTCACCAAAGCGGGCCGTGACCGTGGCCCCCTTCCCTTCCTGCATGTACTTCCAGTTCAGATCACGCACCTTCGCCGCTGCATCCACGATGGCGCAGGTGATGCGGGCTTCCTCCGCCGTCGGGTAAAGATGAGCCACCGAGTCACGACTGGCTCCGGCAAACTTCACCTGACAAATCGCCACTAACGCCACCGTGAGGCTATCCACGCCGTAGCCGATGTAAGCCTTCGTGCCATCGTGGCGGAGGACATCGCGGGTGAAGTGGTTGTTGCTCGTGCGTGAGCCGCCACCCGCATTCCACCAGCGGAAGCCGCGATACTGCTGATCGCTCTCCACCTTGCCATCAGCTCCCACGATCTCGTGCCCCTGATTCACCGGACCTTCGAAGTCCGCAGGCGTGACCCAGTTGTTGTGGAAGTTGATGCTCATGCCGTTGTCGAAATCGACACGCACCTGCACGGCGTCGTAAGCATTGATGCCATCACGAATGAGCCGCCTCTTCTGACCAACGGCCGTCAAACTCACCGGCTTGGATTTGTAGTAGCTCCAGATCAGATCCGTCCAATGCGGCCCCACATAGCTGAAGGGATCACTGCTCTCCACCCACTTGAAAGTGCTCGTGGAAACCTCCAGCGGCTCTTCCAGATAAGCCGTGCCATAAAGTGGCGCTCCAATGCGGTTCTGGATGTCATCGCGAATGCGCAGATGATCGGGGTCGTAGCGTTTGTGCATGTCCACGCCCACGATCAGGTTCTTCGCCTTCGCGGCGGCGATGATCTCGTCCGACTCCTGAGTCGTGAGGCACATCGGCTTCTCCGTGAGCACATGCACGCCCGCTGCCAACGCGGCTAAAATCGGCTGTGTGTGCAAATGGTCCGGCGTGGCCACGGCCATGACATCCAGGTCTGGAAAATCGCGCAGGATGTCATCCCAGGGAGCCTCACCGTGGTAGCACTTTGGCTCACAGCCCGTGATCGCTTTGAAAGCCGCCGCCGACTTCTTCGCCGAGGCCTCTGAGCGAGTCGCCACCGCCACGAGATCAAACCTCACCGGCGCGAGATCCCGTGTGTGCTCATCCAACCCCACGCGCGCAAGCTGCCCCGCGATACCGAAGCGCTGAAGGTCCGCATAAGCACGGAGATGAACATCACCGCCGAACATACCGGCGCCGACGAGAGCGAGTTTCAGGGTGGGAGTGGAGTCAGTGGGGTTGGACATAGGGCGCAAATCAGAGAGGAAGGATCAGAGCAGCACAGCAGCCTTTCTTCCAGCACACAGGCGGACTGCTTCCGGTATTTTTAGGCTCTCAGGCAGATCAGCTCTGCCTAGACGACTCCTTCACCGCCCGCAAGTGCTGGATGGTGATGAGATCATGCGGGCGACCCATCGCCTCTTTTGCTTGAATCAGCGTGTCGATGTCCAAGATACTCACAGGACCGATTGGCATCTGGATCGTGACACTGTGCTCGGCGACAGCTTGATAGTCGCCAACTCCGAGCACACTGCCGAGACAATCGATGATGCCGAGATCCGTCTTGATGTAGAGGTTCTTCAGCGTGCGACATAGCTCAGGTGAGAGGGCCAGAGGTAGATCGGGGCGCATCCGATGCACTGGATGGAGATCTTGGAGAGCTTCCTGCAACCGCATGAGATTCACCTCGTCAAAGCGGCAGCAAACATCCACATCGCGAGTCACCAAGGAGGAGCCATGAATCGACGCTGCAAGGCCTCCGACAAGTACGAACTCGACATCGGCCCGGATGAGTCTCGCGAGCAGTTGGCTAAGATGCTGCATGGGCTTGTTTCATGGCAGCACGCGCCATGTCGCAGAAATTCACCGTGTCGTCATTCGCCAGCAGCCTCTCCCACGGACTGAGTTTGAGATTCTCGCGAATCAAAGAGAGGTCGATCTGATCATCTCCAATCACATCAGGGCACAACTCATCCTCACGGGGAAATGGATCGGTGCTTAGAGTTGCGGGCGGCATACCTGACGATGATCAAAGGCACTCATTCGGCAAGCACCATTCTCCATCAGCAGGTCAATTCGCAGCTTCGATGAAGCTCAGCAGGTCCGCCATGTCCTGAACGCTGAGGCCGCCTTCGAGGCCTTCGGGCATGAGGCTTTGGCCGGTGGAACTGCTGCCTTTGATGTTGGCTCGTTGCAGCGTCACCGCAGCACCACCCATCATCTTCAGAGACATGCTGCTGGCATCGTCGGCGGTGATCACGCCCTGCACGGTCTGGCCGTCCTTCGTGTTGACGGTGTAGGCGATGTATTGGGAGGCGACCTCCTTGTGCGGCTCCAAAATGGCGGTCAGCAAGGCATCGCGACCCTTCGTCTTCACCGTGGTGAAATTCGGCCCCACTTCGATGCCCATGCCGTTGGCTTGATGGCAGGCCATACAGCGGGAGATGTAATGGTTCTGGCCCGCTTTTGAGTCGCCTTGTGAGTAACGAGGTCCTCGCGGCCTTCCCTGTCAGCTCACTCAAGGCCTTCACGGCAGCAGCTTGCACGCGCTCGCTCTGATCGGCACCGAGACAGGCCATCAGCGCTGCCTCACCCTGCTCCTTCGTGGCTAGCGACAGCAGTTCGATGGCCTCGACCTTCGCGGCTTCCGTTGACGTGCCTTGGGCCAAAGAGGCCGCTTGGGTAAAAACCGCCGCCAGCTTGCCCTCCGCATCCACTTTGGCGATGGAGCTACCTCCGCGACGAAGCCCTGTGGCGAAGGCTTTGATGAATTCTAGGCGCAACCTGGAATTCAGTTCGTTAGAAGAAAGAAGTCGCATTGCACCCTGAATTGCGGCGTCTTCGCGCTGATGGCCGATCATACTCAGCAAAGCCTGTGTAATCATGGGCTTCTCAGTGGAAAGTTTCGAGCCACTTAGTTCAAGTAGCAGGCTGTACGGTTGCGTGCCTGAGCTACTTAATATCGCTGCACGCATTAGCGAATCGTCAGGAGACTTCTCCAGCAGCTTTTTTTGCTGGTTCGCAAGAGAGATCTTGGGATTCAGAGTCGTGCCAGCAAAGAATTGCGGCAGCACTTTGAAGAATTGCGGCAGCAGCATCCCATAAGTGAAGCGCACCCGAGCTGAGGTATCCTCGCTGGCTCGGACAATGTCCTCGGTCAACGGAGAAACCTTCGGAAAGCTAGCAGCGAGCATTACGCCCTTTTCACGAACCTGCGCATCCTTGTCCACGATCGCCCGCTTGATTAAGGATGGCTCTAACGCGTTCAGCGAGGTCAGCGCATTCAGCGCATGGATCTTCGCCAGATGATCCTCACCGCCGATCATCGCCTTCAGCATCGGCACCGCCGCTTTGTCCTGCTTCTCATAAAGCAAACGCTGCGCGGTGTCGCGATGCCAGCCGTTCGTGTGGCCGAGAGCCTTCACCAGTTCCTCGGTGCTCGCTTCCGCCAGCGTGACCTTCTGCCCTTTGCGCTCAACGCCTTTGTCCGGCAAGATGCGCCAGACGCGACCGCGATCATTGCCGTTGTTGAGGTCGAGGTGCTTCTTGATCTCGTCCGGCACGCTCCAGGGATGCTCGATGACCTCGCGATACATATCGCAGACATAAAGACAGCCGTCGGGAGCATTGGCGAAGTTCACCACGCGCACCCAGGTATCCTTGCTGGCGGCGAACTCAAAGCCGCGCTCGTCGGCGGGGCGCTCACCCACCAGATTGATGCCGTCTTCGGCATAACGAATCTGTTTGCGATGAATGAGCTGACCACCAGCATCGCCGCTGAAGCTGTTGTTCACGAACTCAGGCCCATAGGCATCGCCGCGATAGATCGTCGTGCCCGTGGCACCGGTGAAGTAGCCGCTCACGCGCCCTCCACCCTCGACCGCACCTTTCACCACACCAGCGATACGCCAGCGGGTGCGGATGATGCGCCAGGGCTCGTCCGGGCTGAGGCGGAAGACCTCCGCAGCCCCACCATCCACCGCGATGCTGCGTCGGCTAGATGGCATGTCGTAGTAGGGATTGCGGGCCGAGTAGCGGTCATCGTAGAGCCAGTATTGGAGGTGGTCAGAGTTCGAGCAGCCGAACTTCCGCCCGTAGTTGTCAAAGCTCATGCCATACTGTGCACCGCCGACTTCGAGGCCAAATTCATGAGTCAGCGGATCAAACCAGAAATCGCGTCCGCCCAGTTCCTGCTCCGGCAGATCGGGGCGCTTCAGGCACTTGATCTTCCCGCGATTTCCCCCGCCTGCGAGCACATGGATGCGGTTGTCCTGGCCCCATTGGAAGCTGTTCATCAGTCCCTGCACGTTCAGGATTTTTAAACCCGTGCCAAAGCCCGTGTACACCTTCTCCCGAACCTCCGCCTTGCCATCGCCATCCTTGTCCTCAAAGCGCCAGATGTCCGGCGTCGCCCCCACATAGAGCCCGCCGTTCGCCCACGTCAGCCCCGTGGGCCAGGGCAGATCATCGGCAAAGACCTGCGAGGTCTCGAAGAAGCCATCGCCATCCTTGTCTTCCAGCATCGAGATGCGCCCGAGGTGCGGCGTCACATCACGCATCTCGCTGTAGTCGATCATCTCGCAGGCAAACATGCGCCCGCGCTCATCAAAGCAGACCGCGATGGGATCGCGCACTTGCGGCTCATTCGCCACCAGCTCCAGCGTGAAGCCCTTCTTCACCTGCCAGGTGCCCGGCGCATCCTTCGGTTCCACGGCGGGATAGCGCGGCAGATCCTTCGCCGGATCGACATTCACCGCGTTCTTCGTTTCGCCATAGGCCTTGGCATAGGTCGTCTTCGTCTGGATGCCATCTTTCGGCGCCTGCGCCATCCCCAGCGGGGCGAGCAGGAGCAAAGGCAGGATCAGTGAGGCAGGTGCGGCTTTCATCGTAAGGAGCATGGTCCCTTAACAACGCCCCAGACAAGCCAACATCCAGCCCAACGCAGCACGGCTTCCGGTATTTTTGGGATAGGCGCAGCCGCCTCGCTTCATCCCTCCCGGCACTTCACATCCTTCAATTGCAGGTCCAGTGCCGTCCCGGACATCTGGATCTCTACGAGCGAGAGCGTCAGGGAGCTGAGCATCAGAACCAGACTCACCCCAAAGGCCACCTGCCCGCCCGCCTGCCGGTCAAAGAAAAGCAGCGTCATGCTCACCACACAAAACATCAGGCTCAGCACGCCCAGCGTCTGCATGTTCTTGATGATCTGGATGCGCTTTCGCAGATTCCTGATTTGCGCCAGCAGCAGCGGCTCCTGCGTCGTCTGTCAGTTCGCATGTAGCCCCCGCACGACACTCGCCAATCCCAGGAACCGGTTCGTGTAAGCCAGCATCAGCAGGGAGATCGCCGGAAACAAAAGCGACGGCGTGGTCAGAGGGAGGTCAGGGAGTGGCATGATGTATCGTTGAATGAAGATTTCTTGAGCCCTAGTTTCAACTTAATTCCTGAGCTTGGCGTGAACGAGACTTGGAGTGAATGAGATCTGAATCATCACTGTAGAGCGCAGCATGGAAAATTGATTCGTTGAGAAGCATCTTTTGCGTTGACGTTCGCGCCCGTGTCGGGATAAATAGCGCCCTCCCGCGAGCTGCGGGGAAAACAGTTTTGGTGAGGTGGCTGAGTGGTCGAAAGCACATCTTTGCTAAAGATGCGTAGCCTTATCCGCTACCGAGGGTTCGAATCCCTCCCTCACCGCCACTGTTAAATTAGACCAGGAAACCCGAAGGACGGCATGAAGATCCATCCTTCTCACGACCAAAATCAATAAGCTGCGAGCTTGCTCTTGACCACGCGGCCTTCGCGCCAAGCGATGAACATGCCGTAGCAAAGTAGAGCGATCTGGAAGAGCCAGAAGGCGTAGATTTTCGGCCAAGTCCCATCAGTGAAGCCGTAGGCGTGGAGACCGACACCGAGTTGATTCACTCCGAACCAGGAGAAGATGACGATGCAGCCGAGGATGAGATTGCAGCAGTGCAGGCCGATCTCGCGGATGTAGCCGCCGAGGCGGGCGTGGAGGATGACGAGGCACATGAGTACGATCATGAGTGCGCCGTTTTCCTTCGGGTCCCAGCCCCAGAAGCGGCCCCAACTGTAGTTCGCCCAGATGCCGCCGAGCACGGTGCCTACGAGGGAGAGCAGCAGTCCTGTGGCGACGAAGCCATAGGCGACCTTGGTCATAAAGCGGGCATTCTCCTGTCCTGTCTTAGTGATGCCGAAGATGCGCTGGATGAAGTAAATCATCGAGATCAGCGCTGCGACCATGCAGGCGGCGTAGCCGAGATTGATGATGGGCACATGGGTGGAGAGCCAGAAGTTCGTGATGAGCACAGCCTGGAGCTGCTGGAGATTGTCCGTGGCCTCCGCCGTATCAAACTGGATGGAGAGGAACATGCACGCACCACCGGCCACGGCGGCAATGAGCAGGCCGAGCCCGCGCTTGGTCATCCATTCGGCGATGAGACCGAAGAGCGCGCAGGCGGAGCCGATGAAAAGCATGGTCTCATACAGCGTGGTGATGGGCGGACGCTGCATGATGAGGCAGCGCACGATGACGCCGACGACGGCGAGCACGGTGGCATAGCCGAGAACGAGCCAGGCGAGCAGTTTGCAGATCTTGTCAAAGCGCGAGCCGGGGGAGATCCAGGTGAGCCCGACGAGCACGAGCCCGACGAGAAAGGCCCACTGCGCTTTGAAGAAGTAGTCTGCTTTGATCGAATGCAGCTCCAGTCCGACCTGCTGTGCCTCACCGCGCTCTTTAGCCGTGGTTTGAATCTTCGTGAGGAGTGTCTGCGAGGCGGCTTTGAATTTCGCGGCATCGGGCAGGGCCAGGAAGACATCTTCATAGGTGGCGAGCCACTGGAGCTGATCGGCGGTCGGTGTGGCGCTGCCATTCATGGCTTCGAAAAAGAGTTCGCCAGGACCGCTCCAGACTTCTTTGGTTTTGTCGGTGAGCGGGAAGATGCGGAGTTGGGACTCGGCATTGCCAGACATCATGGCTCCGAGGGCGGTCTTGAAGAATTCACGGAACCATGGGAGCTGCATCGGCGCTCCGCCGGCCTTGAGCGCTTCGAGGACTTTAGGCAGGCTTTGAGAAAGGCGGATGGGCTTGGTGATTCCTGCGGGCAGTTCGGCTTCGCCAAAGGGTGCGCGGATGAAGTCGAAGTGGCCCATCATCATCTCGAAGTCGAGGTAGCTGGAGGCGAGTTGCACGATCATGCGCTGCTCAGGGCTCAACTTCCCGGGCAGTTCGCGGTATTCGCGCATCTTCTTCATGAGCACATCGCGGGCGGGCTCGATCTCGGCGTAGGTGTATTGGTCGCGCTTGGCTTTCGTGGGCAGGCCGAGCTCGGCGATGGCGGAGGAGTTATCGACTTTGAAAAGCGGCACCGTCCTCGCGATGTCGGGCCGGAACCAAGTCATGAGCAGCCATTGCGTGCCCGTGAGTTTCACGGGCTTGTCGCCTTCTTTGACGATGGGCTTCTGCGTGGCGGGATCGATGAGAGGCTTGCCGCCGTCCATCTCGCCATTGTCCGTGAGCCAGATGCTCTGACGTGCGCGGAAGCTCAGCAGGCGGGTGTTGGCCACCTTTTGCAGCGGCTTGATGCGGCCGGATTCCTGCACGGGGATGGCATCGTAGATCGCGGTGATCTCGGCATCGCGGAAGAGATCGAGCGCGGGGAGGTCGGCGGCCTGAGATGCCGAGAGGATGAAAGCTGAGGCAAGTGCGAAAAGGGTGCGTGACATAGGGTGCGGGCGGTTCAGGGCTTACAGTTTCCAATACGCGACGATGAAGCCACCGGCTGTGATGACGAGGGAGGCGGTGACGGCGATCCAGGGGTTCCACTTCATGGCGCGTGAGAGCATCATGACGAAGTGAATGAGCAGGCCGATGGCGACGATGATGCAGGAGATGAGCGGCCAGTGGTCGGAGGGATTTTCCACAACCTGGAAGCCGGAACTTTTGACTTTGCTCTGGCTGCGGGAGCCGTCATCGAAGGTGCTCTGGAAGATGGCGTAACCTTCGCCACGCACAGGCTCGTTCATGGTGACCTCGCGTTTTTCTTCGCGGGTGCCGTGGAGCTTCGTGACCTTGCTGGCGAAGCGACGGGCGCGTTCAGTGCCGGGGTGCTTTTCCTGCTCGGTGTGATCGAGACGGATGGCGAAGGGCAGCTTGTAACTGCGGCGGCCGATGTTGATGAGATACTTGTCGGTGCCGACGGTGACGGTCCACGGCGCGGCGGCATATTCCCAAAGGATGCCGCGTTGCTCAGGCCCGCCTTTTTTGTCCTTCACGACGGCGATGCATGCCTGCGAGAGGGCTTCATCGGCGAGGAGTTGTCCGTTTTTCGGATCGATCTTCGAGAGTTCCTGGATGAAGAAGCCGTCCACCGCATCGCCACGGTCGCCGACTTTGTCGCGCTTGGGTTCGGCGTGTTGTTTCCAGTTCGTGATGGTGAGGTCGAAGGGCAGGCTGTCGTGCGTGAAGGTGCGCGCTTTGCCGTGATCGCTGCTGTTCGAGAGATCGGTGAAGAGGCGCTGGTCGATGACGAGAGCCGTGCGCTTTTGCCCCTCGGGTTGCACTTTTTCGATCTCGATCACGCGCTCATGGAAGCTCTGAAATTCATCGTGCGTCTGTCCTTCGGCGAGGTTCAGCATGCCTTCTTTGGCGAAGTGATACGTCACCGCTCCCGATGCGATCATGAAGAGGATGGCGAAGTGGGAGATGACGATGCCGACGGTGCGCGGGGCTTTGCGGATGCGGATGATGCCGCCGCAGAACATGTTCACGAACAAGATGGCCATGAGCGTGTAACCGCCAGGCAGGATAGGCGTGGGCAGGACGACGTTGCCGATGTTCCAATACACATCCAGCGCCAGCGCACGCCAGCACGCGCCGATGTCGATACGATCGACAAAGATCGACTCAAAATAGCGTGCCTGACTGGCGACGAGGCCGAACTCGGCCTGCTCAAGTGTGCCAAGAAACGTGAGCACCAGCAGAAGCGTGAGCACGACGGTCGCGAGCCCGAAGCTGGCGAGGAAAGAGAAGGTGCGAGAGAGGAAAGACACGGTGGAGAAAATGGCGAAAGACTAAATCCGAATGACGAAGGAATGCCGTAGCCTGAAGGTTATTGCTGGGGTGCTTCCTGGCTGCGTTTGCGGAAATCCACAGAAGCGCAGAAGGCTTCGAAGGCGGCGGTGTTTTGCTCCACGAGAGCTTTAGGGCCCGTCATCTTGATGAAGAGGGTAAGCTCAGCGGCTTGATGGATGAGGCCGTAGAGGCGGTAGTCTTTTTTGGCATCAGCGGCATCTCCCATGCCTTTGAAATCGCCATCGACACTCACGAAGTGCGCAGGGCCACCGAGGAAGTTTTTGCGCGGCAGCTTTTCGATCTCTTCATCGCTCAGTGGCGCTGCACCTATCTGCCCACGCCAGCGATTGATATTTGCCGCGAGGCCACCTGCTGGGCCGGGCAGGGCGGAGAGATAGCATTCGCCTTCGCCATTCGGGCCGAAGGTGAAGTCGATGAGGCGCATCTGGCTCGTGGGCTTCTCGGTCCAGCCTTCGGGGGATTTCCAAACGAGGGGATGCTCACGCGGGGCGTTCGGATCTTCCTCGGGCTCGGCCTGATCGTAGAATCGCGTGGCGCTGTCGATATCGACGTTTGGCTTGCGGGCGTAGCTGGAGAGTTCGCGAGATTCCGTGATGGGTTCGCGCTCGTCCAGACGATCACAGGAGACGGAAAGGAGGCTGCACGCGAGCAACGCGTTGCATGGCTGGAGAAATTTCATCGTGTGGGGGGAACGCGTGAGGGGTGGGATGATTAGCAGCAACCTCGGTGAATACCACGGAGATACGAAAGGCGGCGGTGCAGAGATGTGAAATGGCGACCATCGGTCGCTCTTAAAAGGAAGAGGCCGACGCATTGTCGGCCTCCAGATGATTTGTCGAGGCTT
The DNA here is from genome assembly GCA_021151605.1 of Verrucomicrobiaceae bacterium. Taxonomy (GTDB): domain Bacteria; phylum Verrucomicrobiota; class Verrucomicrobiia; order Verrucomicrobiales; family Verrucomicrobiaceae; genus Prosthecobacter. Next base: position 689 of record JAGKWZ010000265.1, on the reverse strand, counting down.
GCAGGAACGGGTGAATTAAGAGCCCTTGTGATCCGTGTGGCAGGCTTTGCAGTTCACGGCCGTCTTGAAGGCAGCGACGGCGGTTGCGTCCTTGGCCTGGATCTTCTTCACAGCACCGACGAGTGCCTGGCATTTGGCGACCCAGGCGGCTTTGTCACCTTTCGGTGGGGTGGCGGCGCAGATGTCCTGGCAGATTTTCAGCATGGTAGCCAGGTCGGCATCGCTGGCGGTGCCACCGGAGACCTTTTTGCAAAGAGCGTCATCGGGCTTGAAGTAGGTCTTCATGGCCGATTTGATCACGTCGCTTCCACCTGTCGCAGGTTTTGCGGCTGGAGCAGCTTTGGGGTCGGCTTTCTTCGCTGCGTCTGGTTTGGCGGGAGCTGGTGGTGGTGCGGGAGGTGCAGGCGGCGGAGCAGTGAGGGCGGCGATCTCGGCTTCGCTCAGGCCGACGTTCACTTTCAAGCCGGGGATCTGACCTTCGAGGGCGGTGGCTCCAGCTTTCGTCACGCCGGTCTGCCAGGCAAAGAGCTTCTTCAGGCCTTTGGCGGTGCTGAGTTTGCTGATGCCTGCATCGGTTGTTTTGGTGCCGTAGAGATTGAGGTATTCGAGCTTGGCGAGTGCGCCGAGTTTGGCGATGCCTGCGTCGGTGACCTTGGTGTTTTCGAGGTGGAGGCGCTCGAGGTTCGCGA
>JAGKWZ010000264.1 GCA_021151605.1 Verrucomicrobiaceae bacterium | reverse complement strand
TCATCGCCCTGTTGAGCAGGTCGTGCGGGATGTGGCGACGTATTGCCATCTCTCGCGTCTGGATACGCCGAATGAAGTTTTGGACTCCGACGGCACCAATGCACGTGAGGAGGTGATGGCTCGCGCGATTCGCGAAGTGCTCGATCAAGATGATTCACGGCCTGTTTTGGTCGTGACGGGTGGTTTTCACTCCGTGGTGCTGCCGCGGCTGGTCGCTGAACTTCCTCCGCCGCCAAAGCGTCACACGCCATCCACACGCCATGCCTGCCTCACACGCTACACCTTCGCGCAGCTCGATGCGATGTCTGGTTACGCTGCCGGAATGCCGCAGCCGGGTTACTATCAGGCCTTGTGGGAGGCTTTGGAGGCAAACGAGACGGCCCCTTTCGATGCAGTCGCGCTGCGATTGCTCGTGAACCTCGGACACACCGCGCGTGCGCGAGATTTGTCCGCCAGCGTGTCGGTGGCGGATGAAATCGCCGCGCTGGAGCAGGCGCGGCGGCTTGCGCAGCTCCGAGGGCATGATGGACCTGCACGCGAGGATCTCTGGGATGCCGTTCGCGGCTGCCTGGTGAAAGGAGAGCTCGGTGCGGATGGTGAAGCGGTGCTCGCCCTCGCCCGCAAGCTCTTCACCGGCGATGCCACAGGCGATGTGCCGCCTGATGCCGGAGTGCCGCCGCTGGTGGATGACTTTCGTCGTGTCGCCGAGGGGAGGAAGTTGCCCGTGAGCTTTGGCGGAGCCCAGGCGGTGAGTTTGGAGATCTACAAAAAGGAGCCGCATCGCGACACGAGCCGCTTCCTTCATCGTCTGGAGTTTCTCGGTGTGTCTTATGGCAGCCGTCGTTCGGGTCCCGACTTCCTGCGTGGCTTTGATCTGCGACGTGTTATCGAGCACTGGGACTGCCAGTGGATTCCGCAAACGGAGACGAAGCTGATCGAGTGCTCGGCTTATGGCGCGAGTGTCGAAGAAGCGGCTGGTGCCAAGCTTCAGGAGGAGGCTACACGGCTGAACGACGAGGCCGCCGACAGTGCTAGCACAGGCGTCTCGCTGCTCGTCCGCGCCTGCTTGATGGGCCTGCCCGCAGCGGTGGAGAATCTTGTCATGCAGCTTGCGGACTGGATCGGTCGCGACGCGGCCTTTCTCTCCGTTGCCAAGGCGCTCAGCCAGCTCATGCTCCTCTGGCAGAGCCGCGAGCCGCTGGAGGCCGCCAAGCTCACCGTGCTGCCTGAACTGCTGCGCACTGCCTACACGCGTGCATGCCAGCTTCTCGAACTGGCCGTTCAGCTTCCTGATGATCAGGCGGAAGCTTTTGTCGAGGGGGCCATGCTGCTCAACAGTCGGCTCAGTGTCGAAAACGACGAGCAGGGCCTCGACGCGGATCTTTTCTGGCAAAGTCTCGCCACCTTGCTCGCCCACACGACCACGCCGCCCATGCTGCGTGGCGCTGTGGCGGGTCTTTTGCACACGGCGGGGCGTCTTGATGCCGAAAAGGTGGTTCAGGCGGTTCAGGGAGCGCTTTCTCCAGCTGTGGGCGATGGTGCACGTCAGGTCGATTTTCTCACGGGACTGCTCCAAACCGCCCGCGAGCTTGCCTGGCGCGAGCCGATGTTGCTGCAAGCAGTGGAGCAAATGTTCGCGAGCTGGGACAACGACGAGTTTCTCCTCCGTCTGCCTCATCTGCGCCTCGCGTGGAGCGATCTTACACCGCGTGAAACGGATCGCGTGGCGTCCCTCGTGGCCGAATATCACGGCGTGGACAAACGCGATCTCACCCGTGTCTCCGCGCTGAGCGAGCAGGACACGCTGCATCTGCTCAAAGCCTGGAGTCGTGTGGAAGAGAGTCTGAAGGAAGATGGACTCGAATCATGGATGGAGGTGACGGTATGAGTGTCCCCCCTGCTAACGACTTGGAAAGTCGTTCTACGGCCCTTGAACGCTGGCGTCTTGTTCTTGGCCGTTTTGCCAAAAAACAGCTGCCCGGCGAGCTCGGCAGCCAGCAGCAGCGCATGGAGGCCGCACTCGATTACCTATACTCACGTGAATATCGGGGCCGTGGCATGCGCGAGGGCGATCCCAGCCGCGGCGGTGGAGATGAGGGCTCACAGTTCACCATTCCATCTTGGTTGTCCGAGGTGCGCGAGTTGTTCCCGCAGGAAACCATCGAAGTCATCGAGAAGCACGCCCTAGAGCGCTACGAGATGAAGGAGCTGGTCACCGATGCCGAGACGCTCGCCAAGCTGGAGCCAAATCTCGACCTTCTGAAGACGCTGCTGAGCTTCCGCGGTCATCTCAAGGGCGAAGTGCTCAATCAGGCACGCCGCATCATCCGCCATGTCGTCGAGGAAATACGCAAACGATGGGAGAGCGAGGTGCGGCAGGCCTTGTCGGGCAAACTGAACCGATTCCGCCACAGTCCGCTGAAGGCCGCGCAAAACTTTGACTGGCGCACCACGCTGCGGCGTAACCTCAAGCACTATGATCCCGAGCGGAAAGCCGTCGTGCTGCATGAGCAGAAGTTCTTCTCTCGCAACACCCGTCATCTGCCTTGGGATGTGATCCTCTGCGTCGATCAGAGCGGCAGCATGGCGGAGAGCGTCATCCACAGCGCGGTGATGGCCGGCATCTTTGCCGGACTGCCTTCACTGCGAGTGAAGCTGGTGGTCTTTGACACGAATGTCGTCGATCTCACCGAGCATGCGGAAGATCCCGTGGAGGTGCTCATGAGCGTCCAGCTCGGTGGCGGCACCGACATCGCCCGAGCGCTCGGCTACTGTGAAAAGCTCATCGAGCAGCCACGGCGCACCGTCTTCGTTCTCGTTAGCGACTTCATCGAAGGCGGGTCCGCCAGCGCCATGCTCGCCACGGTGAAGCGCATGAAGGAGTCTGGCGTCACGCTGCTCGGCCTTGCCGCGCTCGATGCCAATGCCGTGCCCGTGCATGATCCGCAGATGGGCCAGAAACTCGTCGAGGCCGGTATGGAAGTCGCCGCGCTGACTCCCAAACAACTCGCCGGCTGGCTGGCCCGCATCACCTCCCTCCGATGAGCCGCGAAACCACCATCCGCCAGACCCATGCCGCCCTGACGCTGGAGGCTCTCGAAGCCCTCGCCAACAAAGGCTTGATGCGTCGTGCGCAGAAAGATCTGGAGCGTGGCGAGGTGGCTGGCTTTGAAACAACCGAGCAAGGCTTGGTCGTCACCGTCAGCAGCCATCGGGTGACATTGATCGAGGCTGGCCCAGCCAAAGCCACCTGCACCTGTCCGGCTCCAGGTGTCTGCCAGCACATCATCGCCGCCTGCCTCAAACTCATGCAGGAGCCGTCAGAGGAGCCCACGGGTGACGCTCACGCGGAATGGCTCGCTCTCAGTAATGAGCAAATGATCGCCACCTACGGTCTTCCCGTGCTCCGTGCTGCTCATGAACTGACCCTCGCCAACGCCGCGCAGATCGAACGGTCCACCGTGCTCACCGTTCGTTTCCCTTCGTTAAATGCCGAAGTCATGGCTCTTCCAGGCGCGGGTCTAGCGGGCATCATTGTCCATGGCTTGAATGAAAAGAAGCACACGCAGCTCGCGGCGGCGGCGGTGCTCGTCGTCCGGCGTGAGTCAGGAATCGTCTGGCAGCCGCCCATGACGGAAGCAAACCGTGAGATACCCGTGCATCGCGATGAGGTGCTGAAAGCGGTGATTGCTTTGCTCGAAGAAGCCATAGCCACAGGACTTGCACGGCTTTCATCAGGACTGATCGAGCGATTCGACGCGCTGTCGATCTCTGCACAAACCGCCGAACTGCATCGCCTCGGCCTCGTGCTTCAGCGCATCGCCACCCAGGCTACCGATTGGCTGCAAAGGCGTCCGCATGCCGACCTCGGCCTGATCTTTGCCGAAATGGCCACCGCGTATGCGCTCGCCCATGCGAAACCGCAGCTCGCCGCCGGAGTCGCACGGGAAAGCTATATCGAGGTCGGTGGGCTAGATCTCCTCGGCGTCGCAGCATGGCCATGGCGCACACCGAGCGGCTATGAAGGCCTCACACTGCTGTTCTGGGATCCCGCCAACGCCACCTGGAACACCTGGAGCGATGCTCGACCCCGTGCTTTCGCCGGAGGCTTCAGCGCTGTCGCCCGCTACACCCAGCCCGGACCATGGGAAGGAGCCGAATCGCCCGCCCAGCTCGCGCGCAGCCGCTTCCGCCTCATGCAGGCCAAACGCAACCGCTGGGGACGCCTCTCTTCCTCTGCCCAAAGCAAAGCGCTCGTCACAGGAGCCACGGATCTCAGCACTCTACCTGCCTGCGATGACTGGACGAAGATCGACCTCAAGCCATCCCTCGGGCTCAAAGAGCGTGATCCGCGCAACGCCTATCAACTTCTTCAACCTGCCAGTTGGGAGCGCCAAGCCTTCGATCCCATCGCTCAATCCCTCGTCTGGCATCTGTTGGATGCCCACGGACACGTGATTGAGATGCACCTCGCTTTCGATGACCTCTCCAAGCCAGCCATTGAGCGTCTCGAAGCCATGACTGATGCCGAATTGAAGCACGCACGACTGCTCTGCCGGTGCCTCCAGATCTCCGGCCGCATTCAGGCGCATCCAATGGCATTGATGCGTGATGGCAAAGTCACGTCACTCTATTTCGCCGATGCAAAGACGGTCACCACTCGTCAGGACATCGCGTCACCAGTTACCGAAGCCGAAGAAGTTGATGACCTTGTCCCGGAGGAAGCTGTCAGCACGCAAACCCCTGTTTCGCAGTTCGTTCTCGCCTGCATCAGTGCTCTCGAATGGCTGGCTGAATCTGGAAGCCGTTCACGCAACGCCCAGGTAGTCGCACGACTCGAGGAACTCGCCAAACAGGCCTCCACGCTCGGCCAAATCAAACTGGAAGTGCTGTTACGCTCTCACACCAGCACCACACAGACTCTGCGATTGCGGTGGCTGTTGGCTGTCATCCAGCGAGCATCACTGTAGCTGTCGAAAGGCGGAGTTGACGCGGGCGTTTAGTTGAGCCGCTCATGCTTTATGTGCCGGATGCTAGACGCATAGAGGGCGAAGAGTTTCGCGATTTCGGCACCTTCAAGTATTTGGACGTTTGGATGCAACCGTCCTGCGTGCTGATATTCGATGATCAACTAAAGCCTGGTAAGCCACTGGCTAAGTCCGCATCGCTAATGATCACAAACTAAAAGGCACCTGCACGGCACTGCGGCTGTTTCATCTCCTCCTGAACTGATCAGCTCTCCAGCCTGGGAAAAGCTGAAGAGAAGTGGTGGAAAAGAGTGGTCGAATTCGTGCGTTAGAAGCCGCCTATGACTCACCACCTGTTTCTTTCTGCCGCCGTTCTTTCCTTCGTTTCGCTGGTTCATGCGGAGGACGCCTTTGTAGCTCTCTTCGATGGCAAAACGCTTACTGGCTGGGAACAGCACAGCGGCACCGCCGAGTATCGCGTTCAAGATGGCGCGGTGGTGGGCAAGACGGTGGCGGGCACGGGGAACTCCTTCCTTTGCACCGCGAGGAAGTATGCCGACTTCATCCTGGAGCTTGAGTTCAAGGTCGATCCCTCAATGAACTCTGGCGTGCAGTTCCGCAGCAACTATTACACGCAGGAGACGGAGGTGGAGATCGCTGGGAAGAAAAAGAAATTCCCTGCCGACCGAGTGCATGGCTACCAGTTCGAGATCGATCCCAGCCCGCGCGCCTATACTGGGGGTGTCTATGATGAAGGTCGCCGCGGCTGGCTCTTCGATCTGAAAAATAACGAAGCCGCGCGTAAGGCGTTCAAGCAGGGCGAGTGGAATAAAGCACGCATCGAGTGCCGTGGCAGCAGCATCAAGACCTTCATCAACGGTGTCGCCGCCGCTGACTTCACGGACGAGATGACCAAAGAGGGCGTGATCGCACTCCAGGTTCATGGCATCGGCAAAAAGACGGAAGCCGTGGGCAAGGAAGTGATGTGGCGGAACATCCGCATTCAGGAGTTGAAGTAAAACTCAGTTCCCGGCCTTCACCTCGCCGAGAAGCTTCAGGGCGACATCAATGAGTTTTTCACCGCTGCCAGCCTCACCGCGCGCGCTGACGATCTCGTAGTTCCCCTGCGGGTAGGCTTCGCGGTTCGGCACATAGCCAACGCTGCCATTGGCGAGTTCAGCGATGAGGGTGTGCTTGAATGGGGAGGCTTTTTTTAAAGCCAGCCCCAGTTCCACAAAGATCTCGCCAGGCAGGGAGACGATGGCGAGATCGTCGCTGAAGGAGATGACCTGTACTTCAGCGAGCAGTGGAACGTCCTTCTTCGCCACGGTTTCTAGCACACACACAGCCCCAGCCATGGGCACGGTGCCGAGTTTCTCCGTCATCATGCGGCTGGCGATGTCCTTGGCCTTCGCGAGCTGGGCCTCGCTGACACTGCGGCGCTGGAGGGTGACTTGCTCGCTGCGGATGCGGGGCTTGTAGGTGCTGAGTTGCTTCAAGTCCGGCCATACGTCGGTTGTGGCATCGGCGAGTGCGGTGCCGAGTTCGAGCGTCGTGCGGCGTTTGCCACTGATGTAGTCTCCGTGGTTGATGTTCCCACAGCAGCCATTGGCAAAGAGGCAGACCATGCCCGGTGCATGACGCTCGGCCACGAGGCGTGAGAAGACGCCGGGATAGTCGGCGGAGATCTTCACGCCACCGCCTACGCTTGTCGGATGCATGGCGAAGTTTAGGTAACTGGCGATGGGTTTGCCTTCTGCCTGAAACACGAGCACACCGACCTCGGGATCAATCGGCCCGGCGGGGCGTTCTTTGGTGGAGTCGATCGTCTTTGGCTGCCAGATGGCTTCGGCCACGCCATCGCGCAGCACGCGGCGATTGAAGCTGATGCCCTCCGCCTTGCCCATGGCCACGGATGGAAGGGCAGGGGAGAGCTTGCTCTTCGCCGCCTTCACTGCCTGAGCGATGTAGGCAGGTAGTGCCTGCATGTAGGATAGGCCGGGCGGCGAGTTCGCCTTCGTGATGTCATCCATCAGCGATCCGCGTGCGAGCTGAGGCCCAGTGTGAGTGTGCGTGGCGGAGATCATGACATGATCGCCTTCGATGCCGCACTGCTCTTGCACGGCCTTCCTCGCAGCTTCCACGATGGGTCGAGTCGTGCCCGAGAGATCGATGACGACCATCGCCGCATGAGTGCCGTCCTGCTCCACGACGATGGCTTTGGCAAAGATCGGGTCCAGCGTGCCACCGACTGCACGGAAGGCATAGTATCCTGCCATCGGCGTCCCCGGCGGCGGTGTGATGTCCACCTGCGCGGCTCCGACACGGAAGTCGGCGGCGTTTGCTTGAAGACAAAGGAGAGTGAGGATGAGAAAGCGCATGATCATGGGGTCGTTTGTTCCTTCGTGGTGCTGTCCTTGAAAAACAGGGCAAAGACGACGACCAGCACCGCACCCATCGCGGCAGGGATGAGCCAGATGGCCTGCCAGTCGTGCAGAGTGCCGTGCGTGTATTTTTGCGCGACGATGCCCGAGAGCCATGAGCCGACAAACATGCCCGCACCCAGCGTGAAGATGGCGTGCAGTCCTTGAGCTGCGGCGCGGATGTCTTCACCTGCGCGTTTGTCCACATACATGCGGCCCATCACGAAGATGAAGTCATAGCACATGCCATGCAGCAGGATGCCGGTGTAGAGCATCCAGAGCGCGGTGGGCTGCTGATGGAAGAGCGCGAACAAACTGAAGCGCACGGCCCAGGCAGCCATGCCGATGATGAGGATGCCTTTCGCCTTCAGCCGTGGCAGCAGGAAGGGCAGCATCAGCAGGAAGACGACATCCGACACCTGACCGAGGGTCATCTTGGCGGTGGGATCAGAGACGTTCATCTCTGCAGCGTCAGTGCATTCGTGAGTCCATGTCCGGCCATGTAGGTAATGGTGTAAGCGATCAGCACGGGATAGAAGCTGCCAAAATCCTTCAATGTGGACACCCAATAAAGAAGGCCAGCGCCGACGAGATGCAGCACGCCCAGGATGCGTTGCGTGGCAAAGAAGCGGTCCGCCACAATCCCAACGATGAACGGCGACACGAGCGCACCCACTGCCGTGGTGCCATACGCGAGTCCGATCTGGCTGCCTTCAAAGCCCAGCTTTGAAAGGTAAGTGCTCATCGCCGAATACCAGGCCCCCCAGATGAAGTAATGCAGAAAGACCATGAGCCAGAGGCGGACGAGCAGGAGAGTGGACATATGTGTGAACGCCTGTGGCGAGTTGACGTAACGGGCGCGGTGATCGCGATCTTCCGCTCGCGAGGAAAGTCACGGGGGTTCGTCCCGTTGGTTCATGACATGTCACGCTTATTCGTTCGCTCATTCCTTCATCTGCTGGCTGCCAGCCTTCTTCTCACCACGGTCCAAGCCCAGTCTCCGGCCAGTGATCTGGTCATCGAAACCAATCTCATGGTGCCGATGCGGGATGGCGTGAAGCTGGCGACGGATGTGTATCGGCCTGCGGGTGATGTGACGAAGCTGCCGGTTATCCTGACACGCTCGCCTTACAACAAGAGCGGCTCGAAGAAGCATGGAGAATACTTTGCCAGTCATGGCTACGTCTTCGTGGCGCAGGATACGCGTGGCCGCTATGCCAGCGAGGGAGTGTGGCATTGGATGACGGATGATGCGCCGGACGGTGTGGACTGCGCAAAGTGGATCATCGCGCAGCCGTGGAGTGATGGAAAGATCGGCATGATCGGCACGAGCTATGTCGGCGGAACGCAGCACGCCATGGCGCTGGCAAAGGCACCCGGGCTGGCGACGGTGATCCCGGTGGATGCGGTGTCGAACGGTGGTGTGCAGTCGATGCGCAATTCGGGTGCCTTTGAGATGCGCTTCTGGAACTGGATCATGCTGAATGGAGGGAAGGGGAGCAACGCGGCGCAAGATCCCGGCACGGAAACGGTGCTCAAGGAGATGGCGGACAACAGGCTGAGCTACATCGCCAATCTACCGCTTCGGAAAGGCACCACGCCATTGAAGCTCGCGCCGGAATACGAAGACTGGCTGATCAATGCGATGCGTCATGGCGCAAACGATGAGTTCTGGGCGCAGAACAACATCATCGACCACTCGGCGGACTACAAAGACATGCCTGTCTATCTTGTTGGTGGTTGGTATGATTCCTGGGCGGGAAACACGACCACAAATTTCCGCACGCTGACGCCGGTGCTGAAGAGCGATGTGTATCTGATCATGGGGCCGTGGATTCACGGCCAGCAGGCGAAGAGCACTCATGGCATGGCGGACTTCGGTGATGAGGCGGCCATTGCCGATGAACTCGCGTGGCGTCTCGAGTGGTATGATCATACGCTTAAGGGCAAAGATAACAGTGTCGGCAAGGCCGCGCCCTTTGCCACCAAGGTGCGCTACTTCACCATGGGCAAAGGGGATGGTCACAAGACAGACAAAGGCCTGCTCTTCCATGGCGGCGAGTGGCATGACTCCACCGTCTGGCCGCCTGCGGACGTGAAGCCAACGCCGTTCTACTTCGGCAGTGATGGCGCGCTTTCCACGAAGAAGCAGGAGGGCAAATCGAGCTACACCTTTGATCCGAAACTGCCTGTGCCGACCATCGGTGGCAACATTTCCAGCGGTGATGGCATCATGCTGCAAGGCGCTTGGGATCAGCGCGGCGGCCCGCATGTGTGGAACTGGACGCAGCCGCTGCCACTGTCATCGCGCAATGACATCCTCGTCTTCCAAACTGAGCCGCTGAGTGATGATCTCGAAGTGACTGGCGAACTCGAAGTGAAGCTCTGGGTCTCCTCCGACTGTGTGGACACGGACTTCACCGCGAAGCTTGTCGATGTCTATCCGCCGAGCACCGACTGGCCCGGCGGCTTCGATCTCAACATCGCCGATGGCATCTGCCGTGCGCGCTTCCGTGACTCGCTAAAGGAAGAGAAGCTCATGGAACCTGGGAAGATCTATCCACTCACCGTGCGCCTTTACCCGACGAGCAATGTCTTCAAAAAAGGTCATCGCCTAAGGGTGGACCTCAGCAGCAGCAACTTCCCGCGCTTTGACGTGAACCCGAACACTGGCGAGCCGTTGCAACAGCATCGGAGCGTGAAGACGGCGATCAATACGATCCATCATGATGCTGATCATCCCTCACACATCCTGCTGCCGGTGATGAAGCACTGATAATTAAAGCGACTTCGCAATAACTCTTGCGAGCTGTTCCAGCGCTTCGTTCATGGCGGTGATGCGGCCGGTAATGGGGGCCTTGGTGGGCTGGATGGGGATCGCCGTATTGAAGCTTTGGGATTTTACTTCGCCACCTTCCACCGGCTGGGCTTTCCAACTGCATCGAAGGATAAGATTGCCCGAGGCATCGGGATCAAACTGGGCGAAGCGCAGTTCGACGAGGTGGCTGTAGTCGAGTGCGATGAAGTCATCGATGGGCAGGATCGCCCGGGAGCCGGTGAGGCGGCGGAGATTGGTGGCAATGACTCGTGCGATGCCGGTGTCGAGGGACTCGGACCAGAGGTGGGAGTCATGTTTCTGAAGCTCGCCTTCGGCATCCCGCGTTACGAGTTCTTCACGATCCAGATAGGCAGGCAGAGAAGCGCGGGCGATGGCGACGCTTGGCCGTGAGTCTTTGGCGCTGCGGTCAGCAAGGGTGGACTCCAGGCGATGGCGCACGGAAGTGTCACGCACGGGCATGAGCAGTGAACAGGAACTCAGCAGCAGAGGAATCAGCAAAAGGTGGGGCTTCATGGCTTTTGTTCTTTGCCTTTCAGGATGGCGTTGGGGTTGCGCTTCAGGTCGTCGGCCAGTTCCTTGATAGCGCGGGCGGCACGCTCGGTTTCTTGTAGCACGGATTGGATTCGGAGGATCAGCGGGCCGCGGGGGTTGGTGATCTTGGCGAGATCGTTCGAGGCCGTTTCGATTCCGCTCAGGCTGGTGCTGGCCTTGATGGCTACCTTGTCAAAGTCTGCCATGATCGGGTCGATGCCTTTGTCCGCTTTGGCGATCAGGGCTTTGAGATCGATCAGGGCTTCATCCAGCGTGGTGAATGCATGACTGATTTTGTCATTGCTGGTGATGGCACGGATATCTTGGGTGATCTCCACCACGTTATCATTGATCGCCTTCATGTTTAGCTCCTTGAGCTGACCTTCGGCATTTACGAGGACGGTGCGCAGGTCTTTGATGACGCCCGCCAGATCCAGTGCGTTGATCTTTTTGAGTCCATCTGCCACCCCGGCGATGAGTTCATCGATCTCTGTGGGGATGGTGGGCACCGTGGGGTAGTCGGCTTTGCCCGGGCCTTCATAGATAAAGCCGGGCACGTCAGGCACGATGTCGAATTCGATGTAGAGCATTCCGGTGAGCAGGCTCTGCTGCTTCATCCCGGCTCGTAGTCCTTCTTTGACCGCCTTGTCCACGCCCTCCTCGGTGGAGAAGTCGATGGCGCTGCCAGAAGTGGCTCCGACGGCTTTGAGATCCGTCTCCGCCAGTTCGACGACCACTGGGATGATCTTGCGATTCTTCTCCCGATCTACCAGCACGCTAATGGAAGCAACTCGACCGATGCGCACGCCGCCGAAGCGCACGTCAGAGCCTACTAGGAGGCCGATGGCGCTTTTTTCGAAGTGCAGCAGAATGCGATGGGATTTCTCAAAGTACTTTCCTGCGCCAAAGAGCACGATGGCCACAGCAGCGAGGATGAGACCGACGAGTGTAAAGGCACCGATAAGAGTTGGATTGGCTTTTTTGCTCATGCTTTTTGGGTTTCAGCTCCGCGGTTTAGGAATCGACGCACAGTAGGACTCTCGCAGTGGTCGCGAAGTTCAGATGGATTGCCCGTGGCACCCAGCGTCCGTGTTTCGGTGTCGAGGAAAACGGAGTTATTGGCGATGCTGAAAATGCTGGCGAGTTCGTGTGTGACGATGACCACCGTGGAGCCAAGGCTATCTCGCAGGCGCAGGATGAGATCATCGAGTCGGCGAGAGCTGAGCGGATCGAGCCCCGCACCGGGTTCATCGAGGAAGAGGATGTCAGGGTCTAGCGCCATGGCGCGGGCGATGCCTGCGCGTTTGTTCATACCGCCACTGAGTTGGCTCGGATAGAAGTCCTCGTAGCCGGAAAGGCCGACGAGCGACAGCTTGTAGGACACCAAATCGCGCACGGTCTTCGGCGGCAGCTTGGTGAACTCTTCCAGCGGCATCGCCACATTCTCGGCGAGCGTGAGTGAGGACCACAGCGCGCCGGATTGATACATCACACCGAAGCGGCGGATGAAGCGCTCGCGTTCCTCGGGATCGGTGGCGGTGAAGTTGTCGCCATCATAAAACACGTTTCCTTTTGCCGGCTCACGTAGGCCGATCAGGTGCTTGAGCAGCGTGCTTTTCCCACAGCCGCTGCCGCCCATGATGATGAAGATGTCCTTCGCCTGGATGTCGAAGCTCAGATTGTCCATCACCACGTAGGAGCCATAGGCCATGCGTAGATCACGCACGGAGATCTTGGCGGTTGGCGGGTCTGGCAGAGGTGTCATCGCAGGTCAGATGTCGAGGATGGTGAAGATGGCAGCGAACAAAGAGTCGATCACCACCAGTGCCGTGATGGAGGCGACCACCGCGCGCGTGGTGGCCTCGCCAACAGCAGCGGAGGAGTTCCCCGCCATCATGCCCTGCTGGCAGCCGGTGATGGCGATGGCAGCGGCAAAGAAGAAGCTTTTAAAGACACCGAGAGAGGCCGTGGTCATGTCGATGGAAAGCAGCGTTTCATTCCAATACAGCACCGGCGGGATGCCCACCGAGATGCCCACCACCATGCCACCGGCGATGCCGATGATGTTCGAGTAAATGGTCAGGATCGGCAGCATCATCATCAGCGCGAGCAGACGCGGCAGCACCAGGAAATCAAAGGGGTTCAGGCCAAAGGTCCGCAGCGCGTCGATCTCCTCATTCGCCTTCATGCTGCCGATGTGCGCGGCAAACGCGGCTCCAGTGCGACCACTCATGATGATGCCCGTCATCACTACACCCATTTCACGCACCATCGCGATGCCTACCAGATCCGCGACGAAGATGTTCGCGCCGAAGTTGGTGAGCTGCACATTCCCCACAAAGGCCAGGATCAGCCCGATGAGGAAGCTGATGAGAGAGACAATCGGCAGTGCCTCCAGCCCACACTCTTGAACAGTCATCCAAAAGTCGCTGCGGCGGAAACGCGCGCGCCCTGTGGCGAAGCGAAGTAAGGACAGCATCGCCTGCCCGACGAACTCCGTCGTGCCACGCACGCCCTCCCAAGCCTTCAGCGTCATCTTACCGAGCTGTTTAAGATCGGAGGTCTTATTCGGGTCGTTTTTCGTCTCGCCTTTTTCAGGCACTCCAAGCGCCAGCTCCATAAGGCCCCGTAGATTGTCAGGCAAACCTGTCCACGCTGGTTTTACGGTGGTATCTGAATGGCTGACTGAGCGAATGTGCGCCAGCAGAAAGGCGGGCAGCGTGGAGTCAAACTCTCCCAGGGCTGAAGTTTCATATCTCTGAGCCGGGCTGCTTGGCACCATGCCTTCCACCTTTACAGGAGGGCCATCGCGGTGCCAGACGCCAGAGAGCGTCAGGGCCACAGTGGTGCCTTCCTGGCTCCAGCGAGCAAGGGGAGGGGCGGCTGGTGAGGGGGGATTCACGATGCCCGACCATCCACGACATGTGCGCACAGACAAGGATGCGTTTCGACAGATGCAGGGTGCGATCCCCCATGGAGCCTTCATGCCCACGAAAATTTGCGGTCAGCACGATGCGCTGGCAGGTCATACACAGGGCAGCATCATCGCGTCTCTCATGCCGTGGAGGATCTTTTTGTCGGCAGGGCAGACGGTGGCTAGCACGCCGGCGAGCTGGGTTTCCTCGGTGCCTTGTGGGACGAAGTAGTAGGGGCAAAGACGGACGCGAGCTTTCATCATCGCCGTGTCCTGACGGTCTTCATTCCAGGCTGGATGCTGCAGGACTTTGGCTTTGTGAAACCGCTGGAGCACGAAGGGATTTGTGGGGAAGCTGGCGAGCGCTTCGTCGAGTGCCTTGGCCCATTCTTCCTGAGAGAGATCGTGGCCGATGGAGACGCTGCGGGAGCCCCAGCCGATCTCGGAGAAGCCACTAATCTTCAGCACGAGTTCGCGCTGCTTACTGCCGAAGCGCTTTACTTCATCCCAGGAATGGATGTCGAGGCCGGGAAGGATGGCATGGGGAGGAAGCGGGGTAGGATCAACAACCCAGCCCTCTGGGATGCAACGGCGGAGAAGTGCGAGGTGCTCAGGGCTTAGTGCCGAATGCCAGTAGTCCTGGAGTTGAGGAGACCAAAAAAGCACCAGCCAAAGCTTTTCTTCGAGAAAGGCTTTCAGCGGCGGAGTGAAATGAAGCTCGCCTTGCTCGGCCATGCGCAGCATTTCAAAGGAGATATCCACTTGGTCGAGATCAAACAGCTCGAAGAAGCGGTAAATGCTGCTGCCGTGGAGTTCATTGGGGGTGAGGTTCCATGGATTCATCACGCGGCTTGGCAGGCTGTTGCCGCTGTCATTGAGTTTGCCGACGAGCCATTCCATCTCGGGCTGGTAGTCGCCCGACTCACGGGAGATGAGGATGTCTTCCTGCGGGAAGGCGGCGGCGAATCCTGCGACCATGCCGTCGCTGCCACCGATGACGTTTTGGCCCATAGCGGAATAGGTTTCTCCTAGCCAGCCCGTCAATCCGATGCCGCCAGGCAGGGAATCCAACTCGGAGATGGCCAGACCGTCTTCAGTGAGCACGAGGTCGGGGCGCAAAACACTGGGGAGATCTGCCCGCCAGCGTTCGTGGCGTCCGAGTTCCACGACGCGGGCTGGCTTTCCCCGGTCCAGGAGGGTGGATACCCAGGTGAGATCTGGTTGCTCCAGGCTGGTGAAATAGAGATCATTACAGGCGCGCTGAAATGCTCGGAGAGCTGGGCCCAGGGACTGGATTAGCGAAAGCGTGGGTGCATCTAGCGGAAAGGCCTCGGGAGAAAGGACCCATTCCTTGTCACGAAACATGCCCTCGGTGGGCATCGATTGGCGGAGTTGGGTGATTCGTTCTGCAGGAGTCATGAAATTTGGCATGTGACAGATTGGGCTTCTTCCGACTCGAGTTCAATATAGCAACTGCCAGAAGCCACCATCTGTTCTCCAAACTCGATTACGGCTGAGTGGCTGGCTAATGGGTTCGTTTTATGACGAAGCTCTGACCTCCCTTTGACCACATCGGCAATCGCATCCAGTCTTTACGCTCCTTTCTTGCCCGCCGCCATGCCCCAGCTCCATCCCGCTACTCCCTGCTCGGCAGCTCACCCCGCCTCATTTTTACCGCTCGCGGCAAAGAGATCGAAGTCGAAGAGCGCGGCAAAACCCGGCGCTACACTTCCATCACCGATCCCTTGGAGGAACTCCGCCAGATCATGTTGCCCTATAAGCCTGCTGAGGCAGCAAACATCCCCGTCTTCCATGGCGGAGCCGTGGGTTATCTGGCCTATGACATGGTGCGCTTCTTTGAGCCTTCCTTGCCAGCACCGCCCAAGGACGAGCTCGGCCTGCCGGACATGGTTTTCATGGTGACGGACACGGTCCTCATCTTTGACCACCGCACCCGCCGTCTCATGCTGGTGGCAAACGTTCACACCGATGAGCACGCCAGCCTGGAAGCCGCCTACGATTGGGCCAAGACGCAGATCGAGACGCTGATCACGAAGCTCTCCCAGCCGCTCGCCGTGAAGCCTTTGCAAACCTTTGCCCCGGTGAAAAACGACCAGCTTCCACCGCCGGTCAGCAACACCACGCGCGCCGAATACGAAGGCATGGTGACGAAGATGAAGGAATACATCGGGGCAGGGGACATCTTCCAAGGCGTGCCTTCCCAGCGCTTTGAGACCGACTACACCGGCACCACCATCGACCTTTTCCGCGCTCTGCGGCATGTAAATCCCTCCCCCTACATGTTCTGCATGGACCTGCCCGGCGGCTTCTCGCTCGTTGGCAGTTCACCGGAGGTGCATGTGAAATGCCTCGACGGCAAAATCGAGATCCGCCCCATCGCAGGCACGCGCTGGAGAGGCAAATCAAAGGCTGAGGACGATGCCCTTGCCGCCGAATTGCTCGCCGATCCGAAAGAACGCGCCGAGCATATCATGCTCGTCGATCTCGCCCGCAACGACGTGGGCCGCGTGGCTGAATACGGCACCGTGAAAGTGACCGACCTCATGATCATCGAGCGTTACAGCCACGTCATGCACATCGTCAGCAACGTCGAAGGTCAGCTCAACGCCGACAAAAATGCCTACGACGTGATGCGTGCCACCTTCCCCGCCGGGACAGTCAGTGGCAGCCCGAAGGTGCGTGCCATGGAGATCATTAATGAGGTCGAAAAGAGCAAACGCTGTGCCTATGCCGGAGCCGTGGGCTACTACGGCTTCGATGGCAATCTCGACTCCTGCATCGCCCTGCGCACCTGCGTGGTAAAAGACGGCAAAGCCTACGTGCAAGCCGGCGCGGGCGTCGTCGCCGATTCTGATCCCGCCTCCGAGTATCAGGAGACGGTCAACAAGGCCACCGGGATGCTGCGAGCCATCGAGTGGGCACGCCAGCTCGGCGCTTAGCGGGTTTGTTCACAGGCACCTTCTTTATTCACACGAATAGAGTGCCGAGAAATCCCATATCTTGTTTCGGATATCTTAACTATCCCCAAGATAGGGTAAAAAACAGCCTTCTCACTTGCTGGGGTTCGCGCGGTTGGCGTTTCATGGAGGGTTCTAATCTTTCCTGCCGCCATGTACCTCAAAACCCTCACCATCCACGGCTTCAAGTCCTTCGCCGACAAGACGAACTTCGAGTTCCACAAAGGTGTGACCGGCATCGTCGGTCCCAATGGCTGTGGTAAGTCGAATGTCGTCGATGCCATCCGCTGGGTGCTCGGTGAGACCTCGGCCAAAGCGCTGCGTGGTGAGGAAATGGCGGACGTTATTTTCAACGGCACGGACAAGCGCAAGCCCGTGGGCATGGCTGAGGTCGTGCTGGTCATGGCGGACTGCGAGCAAGCGCTCGGCGTGGACTACAACGAAGTCGCCATCTGCCGCCGCGTGTTCCGCGATGGACGCAGCGAATACCGACTGAACAACACCGTCTGCCGCCTGAAGGACATCCACGACCTCTTCTCCGGCACCGGGATTGGTCGTGCGGCTTACTCCATCATGGCTCAGGGCCAGATCGACATGCTTCTCAGCTCGAAGCCCGAAGATCGCCGCACCGTCTTCGAAGAAGCGGCGGGCATCACGAAGTTCAAAGGCCAGAAGCGCGAAGCTCTGCGCAAGCTCGAATACACCGAAGCCAACCTCCTGCGCGTGCAGGACGTGATCGCCGAAGTGAAGCGCCAGATGGGCTCGCTGCAAAGGCAGGCCGCCAAGGCGAAGCGCTACCAAGTCCTGCTCGATGATGCCCGGATGCTCGATACCCACCTCGCGCACAAACACTACACCGACTACAGCGCCGAGAAGGCTGAGTCTGATAATCATGTGCGCATGATGACTGAGCAGCTCGATCAGGTGCAGGCACGCCTGCAAACCGCCGAGCACGAAGCACTGGAAACCCGCGAGGCCTACCACAGCATCGAATCTCAGATCAACCAACTGCGCGGCCAGATCGGCGAGTTCCGCAGTCAGGTGCAGAGCGCTGAGGGTCGCATTGGTTTCAACAATGAGCGCAACGAAGAGCTGAACCATCGCATCCGCCAGAACGAAGAGCAGATCGAAATCGGGCGTGAAACGCTCGACCAGCAGCGCCGTGATCTTCTCACCGCTGACGAGCAAATGGACATGCTGCGCAGCACCATCGAGACACGTCAGATGGCGCTCAACGAGCATCTCACGGTGCATAACAGCATCGTGCCAGACCGTAGCCGTCTCGATGAAGATCGCCGCGCTGTGCGTGAGATGATCCGCCAGTTTGAAGGCCAGATTGCTGCGGCTGATTCACGTGCCCAAAGCCTCACGAATCAGATCAGCAA
>JAGKWZ010000031.1 GCA_021151605.1 Verrucomicrobiaceae bacterium | reverse complement strand
TGTCTTCGACTGCGGCGGCGTCTATGACGAGAAGCCCATCCCCGCCAGTGAAGAAAAGAAGCTCGTGCCCGCCCAGCAGGTCGTGGCCCAGGTCGTGCCTTACATCCTCGAAAAGAAGCCCACGCTCTGCTTCATCCACTTCCCCGATGCCGACAGCGCCGGCCACAAAAACGGCTGGGGCTCCCCCGAGCAGCTTGAGGCCTTCAAAGTCTGCGATCAGGCCCTCGGCCAAGTGCTCGACGCCATCGAAAAAGCCGGCCTGACCGCCAGCAGCACCGTCATCCTCACCGCCGACCACGGCGGCAAGGAGAAGAACCACTTCAACCCCATCCCCGAAGACATCCACATCCCCTGGATCGCCTGGGGCAAGGGCGTGACCAAAGGACGCGCCATCGGCAAAAAATCCGTCATGACCTACGACACCGCCGCCACCGTCCTCTGGCTGCTCGGCGTGCCCCAGCCAGAGTCCTTCGATGGCGAAGTAGTCAGCGAAGCTTTCGCGGAATAGCCCACGCTATTCGAGCGCCAGCGCCTCATCCTCCACCACCGGAACAACAGGCTCCGGAACCGATGCCAGCGGCGCAATGATGTTCACCGGCCATGGCCGGAAGCGCTCGAAGATGCCAGGCGCGAGTTCCTTTGAGTTCTGATAGCCACGGCGCAGCATCTCCAGCTTTGCGTCGATGTTATCGACGTGATGCAGCGCGATGGCCTCCGGCGTCTTCGGCAGCACTGGCGAGCCGTATTGCAGCTCGCCATGATGGGAGGCGATGAGGTGCAGCAAGTGCAGACGCACATGTTCTCCCGCTGGCTCCATCGTCGCCCATTCCGCCGATTCGGGTCGCTCCATCAGATCGCGCCAGAGTTTGTTCACGAGTTCCAGACCGAGCGTGATGTGCCCGAGCATCTCGCCATGAAGATGGTGCGGCATGGCGAAGCTGTTTTCAGGATACGAGTTCTCCCAAAGCTTCCCGCAGTCGTGGAAGAGCACGCCCGCGACGATCAAATCACGATTCAAATGCGGATACGCCCCCACGATGGCCACCGCGCAACGCATCATCTGCGCCACATGCTCCACCAGCCCTCCACGCCGAGCATGATGGTTTTCCCGCGCCGCCGCCGTGCGCTTGAAGCGCTCGCCGTGTCTCTCCAGAAACAGACTGCAAACACCACGAAGCCGTGGATCACGGATCGCTGCCACGAAACTCTCGATGTCCGCGTAATCGACCCGCTGCCGCGCGAGCAGCTCGGGGTCGCCGCCGATGAGAGCCTGCTTTTCCTCATCCGTCAGCACACGCATCTGCGGATGACGTGGCTCGATGCCATACTTCCCCGTGTCCACCCATTGCGCCATGATCTCGATGGAGGCCCCACGAGTCAGTGAGCGCGCTTCATTGAATATCGGATTGCTGTCAAAGAGCCGCCACACGAGCGAGTCACCCCCATCGGCGAGCTTTACCTCAAGGAATGGACTGCCCGTGGAGGTGAGCTTTTCCGTGCGGCTGTCCACCTGCACATGCACGCGGTAAGGCTGCGGCATCGGACTCGCGATCTGACGAAGTTGCGTAAGCGTGATGAGATCGGGCAGGTCGGTATCCATGCAGCGAGTGAAAGCGGAACCCGCGTCGCGATGCAAGACGAACCTTCACGTCAGGCTCACCGGATCGACATCCCACATGACGAGGATGTCCGGTGGCGGAGAGAGCGTATCCATCACGGTCTGGATGTGCCGAGCCAAGGTGCGGATACGGTCTGTGCGTAGCAGGAGTTGGAAGCGAAACTGCCCGTGTGCCTTCGCAAGAGATGAAGGAGTTGGTTCGCCCATCGTCGTGCCTTCGGGCAAGCCTTGCAGCAGACGTTTATGCAGCGTTTGCAGCGTGAACTCAGCCTGCGCCTCATGTTTGCCACGGCTGCTGACAAGCACCATGTGGCTGTAAGGTGGATAGTGAAAAGCCTTCCGATGCTCCAGCTCCTGATCGGCAAAGCCTTCGAAGTTATTGTGCCGCGCGAACTGGATCGCCGGACTGTGCGGTGCGTGCGTTTGCACAAAGACTTCACCCTTCAGTTCACCACGTCCAGCACGTCCAGCCACCTGAATGAGCAATTGCAGCGTGCGTTCAGCCGCGCGGAAGTCGGGGATGTTGAGCGCGGTGTCGGCATTCAGCACGCCCACGAGCGTCACGTTCGGGAAGTCGAGCCCCTTGGCGATCATCTGCGTGCCGATGAGGATGTCGAGCTTCTGCGCACGGAAGTCTTTGAGCGTATCGCGCAGTTGGTTTTTCCGCTGCATCGTGTCCGTGTCCACACGGGCCATGCGAGCCTGCGGGAAAACTTCACGCACGGCCTGCTCGACACGCTCGGTGCCGAAGCCGCCATATTTTAAACCGGGCTCTTTGCAGCTCGGGCACTTCGTGGGCGGCACTCGCCGTGAGCCGCAGATGTGGCAGACGAGGCGGTTGTCCGCCTTGTGCAGCGTCATCGGGATGGCGCAGTCCTGGCAATGCACCACTTCACCGCACGCGGCGCAGTCGAGCGTGGTATGAAAGCCGCGCCGGTTCAGGAAGAGGATGGTTTGCTCTTTCTGCTCCAGCCGCGTGGTGATGGCAGCGCGTAGTCGTTCGGAAAGGATCGTGGCATTGCCAAAGCTCGTGCCCGTGCCTTTGCGGCGTTGCAGCCGCATGTCGATGATGCGGATGAGTGGCATGGATTTGCCATCTGTGCGCTTGGTCATCCGCAGCAGCTCGTACTTGCCGGTGAGCGCGTTTTGAAACGACTCCAAACTCGGCGTGGCGGAGCCGAGCAGCACGGCACAGCGTTCAATACGCCCTCGCAGCACCGCGAGATCACGTGCGTGGTAGCGGGGCGACTCCTCCTGCTTGTAGCTGGGCTCATGCTCCTCATCCACGATGATCAAACCCAGTTTCTCCAGTGGTGCAAAGATGGCACTGCGGGCACCGATGACGATGTCAGCCCTACCTTCCTGCACCTTGAACCATTCATCGTGCCGCTCACCATCGCTGAGGTGGCTGTGCAGCACGGCAATGGCATCTTTCTTTTCTGAAAAGCGCGCTTTGAAGCGTTCGATGGTCTGCGGTGTGAGGCTGATCTCCGGCACAAGCACGAGCGCCGTTTTACCCGCCTTCAACACCTCCGCGATGGCCTGCAGATACACCTCCGTCTTGCCACTGCCCGTGACGCCATGAAGCAAGATCGGCTTTGCCTCGCCGGGCTTTTCGATGGCCTTCATCACCTCATCATAGGTGGCCTTTTGCTCCTCGGTGAAGGTGAGCGGCTGCGATGGTAGGAACTCCTCCGTTTGAAAAGGATCACGCTCCACGCGCACCTCGCTGCGGGTGATCCAGCCATGTTTCATGAGCGCCTTCACGACGGTGGTCGCGCTCGGCAGATCGCGACGGAGATCACTCAAGGCCGCCTCGCCACCACGGCGGCGCAGTTCTTCGATCACACGAGCCTGCATCGGTGCACGCGTGTGCAATTTATCGAGCACATCGGGCGGCGGCTCCTTGGTCAGCTTGAGATGGCTGTCCGTCAGAAACGTTTCCGGCTTGTCCCGCACCGCCTGCGGCAGCATGGCGCGCAGCACGCGATGCACCGGCACGATGTAATACTCCGCCACCCACTCCGCGAGCTTTAACAGGCCCGGCGTGAACATGGGCCGAGATCCCACGATGCTGGAAACCTCCTTGAGCCTGCCGCGATGCTCCGAAGTCGCCAGCAACTCAATCACCACCGCCGGCACTTTTTGATTCTGCAAAGGCACCATCACCCGTGTGCCGACACCGATGCGTGCCGCGAGCTTTTCCGGAATGGCATAGTCCAGCTCCAGAGCTGCCGAGCCCTCAAGCTGCACACGCGCGACTCCCGGCGCCGCGCCATGCACGTCCGCCTGCTCCTGAGCAGGAGCATCGCTGGCAAAAAGGCTGAGTTGGGCCGTCGGCATCGCGGGAAGGGTTTCTGTGCATAGCCGAGTTCATCCGGCCTGTCGAATCACGGCATGAAGTTCATCTCAAAAAGTCCGCGATGGCAAGAAATAGCCGTGGACGATTTTCTTCCTATAACGTAATTATTTCGCGTTATAGGAAGAAAATCATGTTCATCGGACGCGACGAAGAATTGCAGGCGCTACGCACGGCCATCCAGGCTCGTGAGCCGCGGCTTGCCGTGATTTACGGACGTCGGCGCATCGGCAAGACCTCGCTCATTCGTCAGGCAGTAGGGCGTGAGCCTGTACTTTTCATCGAGGGACTGGAGAATCAGCCCACTCAGGCCCAGATTCAGAGTTTCCTGGCTCAGGCATCGCGCCAGCTTCGTCGGCAACTGCCCCCCGCGACCTCCTGGCATGAGGCTCTGATGGCTTTGGACACGGCTTTGGGAAAGCGGCCCATGGCCATCGTGCTGGATGAGTTTCAGTGGCTGGCGAACTACCGACAGGAGCTGGTGTCGACGCTAAAGATGGCCTGGGAGCAGTATCTCTCACGTGCTCCAGGTCGCAGCCTGATCCTGTGCGGCTCGATTGCCTCCTTCATGACGACGAAGGTCATCCGCTCCAGTGCCTTTTATGGCCGCACGGACCTCGTGATTCATCTGCAAGGCTTCCAGCTTCATGAAACA
This sequence comes from Verrucomicrobiaceae bacterium, assembly GCA_021151605.1. Lineage (GTDB taxonomy): Bacteria > Verrucomicrobiota > Verrucomicrobiia > Verrucomicrobiales > Verrucomicrobiaceae > Prosthecobacter. The sequence goes on along the minus strand of JAGKWZ010000031.1, from coordinate 28,164 downwards.
GCTCGGCTGCTGCGGGGACGTGGGTTTCAGGAAGTGCTGGATGCACAATGCTACACGGGTGGAGTGCCAAAGTATCTGGAGCTGCTCGCAGCCGCGCCGTCGGTGGTGCTCGGCATGGAGAAGGAGGCCTTCCGTGCGGATGGCTACTTCGTGGAGGAGTATGATCGCATCTTCGTGAGCCATTTTGGGCGCAATGCCGAGTACCCGCGCCTCGTCCGCACGCTGGCAGATTCGCCCTATGGTCTGAATCGTCGCGAGCTGGCTGCCGAGGCGGAGATAGCTGAAGGCGGGATGCTCAGTCAGCGGCTGCATGACCTGGAGGCGGCGGGCTTCATCTCCTCTCACAGCCCTTTTGACAAAGGCAGCGAGTCCCGCCTCATCCGCTACTACCTGAGTGATCCATGGATGAGTTTTTATCACGCCTTCCTGCGCACTCGGCTGAAGCAGATCCGCACAGGCGGGAAAAAGGACATGTTCATCACCCTGCGACAGAGCGGAGCCTTCCGCTCATGGATGGGGCGCGCCTTTGAGCTGGTGTGCCTACGCCATCAGGCACTGCTGGCGCGTCTGCTCAAGTTTGATGCCATCGACTATGAAGCCGGGCCGTGGTTCAGGTCACCACGCAAAGGGCTGACGGGTGTGCAGATCGACCTCGCCTATGATCGTGCGGATGGAGTGATCACGCTGTGCGAGATGAAGCGCCAAACCGCGCCGCTGGGTAAAGCTGTCATTGTCGAGGTGGAGCGGAAGGCGGAGGCGCTGCGTGCGGCCTACCCACGGCGGACCGTGCAGCCTGTGCTGGTTGTGGATGGGCCTGTTTCCAAGGAAATTCCAGCCTCTGGCTACTTCCACCGCATCATTCAAGCTTCAGAGATACTCGGATGATTTTCTTCCTATAACGTGTTTATTTTGCGTTATAGGAAGAAAAACGTTTCTACCTCAGAGGGTTGGTTTCAGGTCAAACATAGACCCTGGGCACTCGCGAATTGATGTTCGTGAGCACTTCGTAGGAGATCGTTCCGGCCCAGTCGGCGAGGTCATCGGCACTGATTTCTGCCCCGCCTTGCTTGCCGAGCAGGACGACCTCATCGCGATAGTAAGCCGTTCCCCAGTCGAGGTTCACCATGATTTGATCCATGCACACACGACCGGCGATGGGATGCCGCTGACCGCGAATGAGCACTTCACCCTTATTGGAAAGGGCGCGGAAGTAGCCATCGCCATAGCCCACGGGCACGGTGACGACACGCACGGGATGATCACTTTGCCAAGTGCTGCCGTAGCTGACCGGATGGCCTGGCTGCACCACTTTGAAGTAGGCGACATGGCTTTTCCAGGTCAGGGCAGGTTGGATCGATACGGTGCATGCGCATTTGCGACTCGGATAAACGCCGTAGAGCATGATGCCCGGGCGCACGAGATCGAGGTGGCTTTCGGGAAGCTGTAAAATGGCGCCGCTGTTCGCGATGTGCCGCTGCGGTAAGGGTAGGCTACGCTTCTCGTAAAAGCTGAGCACTTCGTGGAAGCGAGAGAGCTGCTCACGTGCATGAGTCAGGTCAGCGGAGTCGGCGTTGGCGAAGTGGGAGTAGATACCCTCCACCTGCACATGCCGGGCTTTGAGACTGGCTTCCAGCAGTTTGTCGGCGCTGTAATAGTGGATGCCGAGCCGCTCCATGCCGGTGTCGATCTTCAGATGCACTCGCGCCGTCACACCCATCGCAGCTGCAGCGTTGTCGATGAGGTTCAGCTTATCAATCGAAGGCGCGGTGAGGGTGAGGTCATTCCGAATGAAGATGGGGATCTGTGTCTCGGCGATGCCGCCAAAGACCAGGATCGGGGCGGTGATGCCCGCCTCTCGCAAAATGACGGCTTCCTCCAGCAAAGCCACGCCGAGCGAGTCGGCTCCAGCGTTCACCATCTCCAGCGCCACGGGCACCAAGCCATGACCATAAGCATTCGCTTTCACCACGGCCATGACTTTGGCTGCGCCGACATGCTGTCGGATCGCCTGTAAATTCCGCCCGAGCTGCCCGAGGTCCACCTCCACGCGCGTGGGGCGGATGGATTCATTCGACAATGCGGACGCTACTGGAAGCATGATGACCGTGCGGTTCAGGGGCTTTAGCGCACGATCTCAAAAGTGGGGCGCGGAGACGGTGCCCTCTTCAATCTCAAGTTTCTTTTTCCGAATCATGCCGTCCGCGATGTCGAGGATCATTTCCTCAAGCAGCAGACGGAGGTGGCTGCCTGGGCGATAATCGGCAGGGGCGATGTGTTTGACCCGGTCCGCGAGGGCATTGAGCTGGTAGCATTTGCGGAAGCTGGCACGGCTGGCCTCTTCGGCATTGTACACGGCGATGGCGTGGCCGCCGTAGCGCTTCATGAGAGTAAAGCAGGGCACGTCCGTAGGACCGTCGCCCACATAGATCATATTTTGGAACGGGATGGGACGCAGTTCGGGGTCCATGTGGTCGTTCACGTCTTCGTGAGGTTCCAGCATGCCTTTGTTGATGCGAAAGAGATACTGCGTCTTGGTAGTGTGGCTGATGACGCGCTTGGGGAAGCTGATGCGCCCGTCTTTATCCGTGCCGAACTCACAACCAAAGATGCGCTTCACAAATGGCGCGAGTGAGCTGCCATCAAGCAGCGCCTTAAGACCAGAGGAGACGATGTAATGCTCGATCTTGATCCCCAAGGAACGGTGCTGGCTGCTAAGGGTGGCGTTCAGTTCATCGAAGATTTCAGGCACGCCTTTAAAATAGCGCAGCTTGGCACCGAGCTTCACCAACTCGTCATTGGTTGGCCGGTCCATCTCCAGGTAGTCCAGCATACATTTGAGATAGGCCAGCTCTCCGTCGTAGCCCTGCTGATCCACAAGCTCGCGGCTCTTTTTCCAAAACTGGGCCGCGTTGATGCCAAAATGCGGGAAGAGCGTCTCATCCTGCATGTAGGTGGGACTAAGCGTCTGATCGTAGTCGTAGATGACGGCGATGGTGGTCTGGGCGGCGGACATGGCAGAGGACGGATTACCTGGGGCTTCTGGTCTTGGCAGTAGATCACCGTTGACCAGCGACAACAACGGCAAACGGCACGGCAACTCACTTCAGCCCCAGCACGTCCTGCATGTCATAGAGGCCGGCAGGTTTGTCAGCAAGCCAGCGGGCAGCGCGGACGGCGCCGTTGGCGAAGGTATCCCGGCTGCTGGCTTTGTGGGTGAGTTCGACGCGCTCGCCGACATTGGCAAAGATGACCGTGTGATCACCGACGACATCGCCACCGCGAACGGCGTGCACGCCGATCTCGGCCTTCGTGCGGGCACCGACATCGCCAAAGCGGCCGTGGCGGCAGTCGCTATCATATTGCAGCTCGCGCACGTCGGCGAGGATCTCCACGAGGGTGCGGGCGGTGCCGCTGGGGCTGTCTTTTTTCAGGCGGTGATGCATCTCCACGACTTCGAGGTCGAAATCGGGGCCGAGAAGCTCGGCAGCTTTGCGGGTGAGCCAGAAGAGGGTGTTCACGCCGACGCTGAAGTTGGAGGCAAAGACGATGGGGATGCTCTTGGCAGCATCTTTGATGGCAGCCAGCTCCTCGTTGGTGTGGCCGGTGGTGCCGATGACGAGGCCTTTTTTCTGCTTCAAGGCTTCAGCGAGCAGCTCGGTGGTGAAGTGATGAGAGCTGAAGTCGATCACGCAGTCGGACTTCGCGAGGGCATCGGGGAAGGAGTCGCCGAGATCGATGGCGGCACCGACTTCGACGCTCTGAGCCTGGGCGGCAGCGAGCACGGCTTGGCCCATGCGGCCTTTGCATCCGGTGACGAGGAGTTTGAGGGAGGACATAAGGGCGCGGAGGGTGGGCAGGCGGGAGAGCTTTTCAACCCCGGAGAATGCCGGGCATGACCTGCCGCTATCCGATGATCTCCACCGGGCAATCCGGCAGGCTGGCCATGAAGGCGCGGCCGTAGGGCTTGGAGATGATGCGGGGGTCGAGGATGGCGACCATGCCTTTGTCCTTCTGTGTGCGGATGAGACGGCCGACGCCTTGGCGCAGTTTGAGGATGGCTTCGGGGACGCTGTATTCGCTAAAACTGTTCCGGCCCTGTTCTTCGAGGTGCTCCAGGCGGCTGGCGACGACGGGATGGTCCGGCACGGCAAAGGGGAGTCGGGTGATGATGACGTTGCTGAGGGCTTCGCCGGGGACATCGACCCCGGTCCAGAAGCTGTCGGTGCCGAAGAGGATGCTGTGCACGTCCTTTTTGAACTCAGCGAGCATCTGGTGGCGTGGCATGCCGCGACCTTGGGCTAGCAAACGCCAGCCGTGGTCATCGCAGAAGTCCTCCAGCCGGTCCGCCATGGCGGTGAGCTGGGAGTAGCTGGTGAAGAGGACAAAGGCGCGTCCCTGGGAGAGTTCGAGAAAGTGCTCGATCTTCTCCTGAAGTGCGTCGGCGTAGCTGGCTTCCTTGGGCTCGGGCATCTTCTTCACGAGATAAAGCCGCATCTGCTTTTTAAAGTCAAAGGGGCTCTCGATGCAGGAGGCGCGGGCCTTTTGAGCGCCGACGCGGTTGCGGAAGTAGTTGAGCTGAGTGTCATCGCCAATGCCGAGAGTAGCGCTGGTGAAAACACAGGCTTTGCCGCCGGAGAAGAAGATCTCTTCGAGCTTCGGTGCCACGTCGATGGGAGCGCTGTGCAGGGAGAGATTGCGCGTGTCACCGGTGCCGCGCTCGGCCCAATAGACATGGCCATCTTCGGTTTGATCGAGGAAGGCGGAGAGGTCGGTCCGCAGCGCGGTGAGACGTTTGGCGATGTCGTGCAGCTCGAGTTTCTGACCTTCGCTCTTCGCGGCATCGCCGGCTTTGATGGCATAGTTGGCGACACGTTGCAGAGGCAGGGCGAGCGTATTTTCCGTGAGCCCGGCTTCGCGAATGCGGAACTCTTTGCCATACGGGCCGCTGAATTTGCAGCGGGCTTCGGCTTCGCGGAAGAACATCTCGGCAGCACCAATGGTCTGGGTGACTTCGCGGATGGCATCGCTGTCGCCCACACTCTGGAAGAAGCCTTTGCGCGTCTTCGGATTGTAGAGGCGGCCGAGCTCAAAGCGCACGCTGGATTCGTTCACATGGATGCCGAAGGCCTGCGCGGCGATGTTCTCGATGGTGTGGGCTTCGTCGATGATGACGAAGTCGCGCGGGAAGATGAAGTTGGCGTCCTCGGTGAGGATTTCATCGGCGGAGGCCAGCAGGGTGAAGAAGAGCGTGTGGTTCAGCACCAGCACATCCGCAGCGGCCATGCGGCGGCGGACATCCTGGTAAACGCAGCCGCTTCCAGGCGGGCATCGCCGTGGGGTGCAGGCGTGCGGTTCACTGCGGATCATGGACCAAAGTCGTGCGCCGGGTGTGAAGTCCATCTCGCTGAGCGTGGCGGTGGGATTCTCGCGATGCCATTCCTCGATGAGCTGAAGCTCGGCGGCCTCGCTGCTGCTGAAGAGATCGCCCGTTTGTGAAAAGGCGTGCTTCAGGCGCGTGGGGCAGAGGTAGTTGTTCCGGCCTTTCAGCAGCTCGGCGTGGAAGTCCCCGACGATCTTTTTGACGATGGGGATGTCTTTATGGATGAGCTGCTCCTGGAGATTAATCGTGTGGGTGCAGATGATGGCCTTCCGCTTTTGCTCGATGGCAAAGGTGGCGGCGGGGATGAGGTAGGCGAGGGATTTGCCGACGCCGGTGGCGGCTTCGCAAATGAGCGCGCGGTTCTTTTCCAAAGCATCACCGACGAGCTGCGCCATCTGCTGCTGCTGCGGGCGGAACTCGAACTGGGGCGACTCGGCGAGCTTTCCATCCTGGGAAAAGGCCAGATGCATCCGTTCGGCGAGCGAGGGGCCGGTGGCGCCGGGAGTGGCTTCGAGGATGCTGATCATGGAGGGCTGTGGCTATGCCGATGGCAGCGCGCCTTGCAACGCATACTCCGTGGGATCATCGAGACCGGCGAGCATGAAGGCCTCACGCCGCTCCACGCAGGTGCCGCAGCGTCCGCAGTGGATGGGGCCGCCTTTGTAGCAGCTCCAGGTGCGGGCGAAGTCGATGCCGAGGTCGTGGCCGAGCTTGGCGATGCCTGTTTTGTCCATGCTCATGAAGGGACGCAGCAGCTCGATTCGCGCGTAGGTGCCCTCGCGCATGGAGGCGGCCATGGCCTGCATGAAGGGCTCGCGGCAGTCGGGATAGATGGCGTGGTCACCCGCATGGGCGGCGATGACGAGCGCCTCGGCCTCTCGGGATTCGGCGATGCCGCAGGCGATGGCGAGCATGATGCCATTGCGGAAGGGCACCACGGTGCGCTTCATGTTTTCATCGGCATAGTGCCCTTCGGGGATGTCGCCGCCGCTTTGCAGCAGGTCGGAGGCGAAGAGTTCGTTCACGAAAGGCAGCGCGACGACGTCATGCCGAAGCCCGAACTGCTGGCAATGCCAGCGCGCCATGGCGATCTCGCTGGCGTTGTGTTTGGAGCCGTAATCGAAGCTCACCGCGCCCACGACCTCGTGCTCCTGCCGGGCCTGGTAAAGGGCGACGGTGGAGTCCATGCCGCCGCTGAGGAGTACGAGGGTTTTCATACGTGGTGCCTTATTTCTTTTCCCACTCGAGCCTGCCTTCGAAGTTCGGAAAGCGTGCCTCGCAGGTTAGCTGGATGCCGCCGCGCGGGGCGAAGCGCCCTCGGACGATGGCCTGCTTTGGCGCGCAGGCTTTCACGAGGTCGTCGAGGATGCGGTTGACGATGGCTTCATTGAACGAGGCGTGGTTGCGATAGCTGGCGAGGTAGAACTTCAGCGACTTCGTCTCCACGCACAGCGTGTCCGGGATGTAGAGGATCTCGATGTGGGCAGCATCCGGCTGGCCGGTGACGGGGCAGAGCGAGCCAAAGTCTGGCTGGCTGAGGTGGATGGTGTAGTTCCGGCCCGGCGTGCGGTTTGGGAAGGTCTCCAGCACTGCTTCATCGGGCGAGGGCGGTAGTTTGTGCTCGGAGCGGCCGAGGAGGGAAAGGACGGAGGGCGTGTCTGACATGGCTGCCAGTATGGATGGGATGCCAGGAGTCGCAACCTGTCGCAGGGGCCTCCGCTGCAAGAGCCTCCACCACCAGGCGTTTCCCCAGACATGCCCCGGACTTATGCCGCCTCCCTGGCCGCCATCACGCTGATCGCTGCACCTGCCGGTGCGGCTGTCAGTTTTCCAGATCAAATCCTCCCCTTGCTGAAGCGGGCCTGTTTTGAGTGCCATGGCCCCGACGTACAAAAAGCGGGCCTGCGGCTGGATGCCAAATCGCATGCCCTTGCCCCAGGTGCTCATGGACCTGTCATCACGCCCGGCCAGCCTGCTACCAGTGAGCTTCTCCGCCGGGTCGCGCTGCCGCGTTCGGATAAGGAATCCATGCCCCGCCGTGGCACCCCGCTCTCTGCCGCCGAGATCGCCACGCTGCGCGCCTGGGTGGCTGAAGGTGCCGTGTGGCCTGACTCCGTGAGCACTGCCGCCCACTGGGCTTATGTAAAACCTGTCAAAGCGACGCCTCCCCCAGTCAAAAACACCCAGTGGCCTCAGAATGATCTCGATCGCTTCATCCTGGCCCGGCTTGAGGCCGAAAAGCTGAGCCCCGCGTCGCCCGCCGAGCCTGCGATACTCGCCCGCCGTCTGTTTCTGGCCCTCATCGGGCTGCCGCCGACGCCTGAGCAAGTCATCGCTTTTGAGTCCGCCGTCGCTCGTGGTCGTCAGGCTGCGGTGGAGTCTCTGGTGGATCAGCTTCTCGACTCGCCCGAGTTTGGAGTTCGCTGGGCCAGGCCCTGGCTCGATCTCGCCCGATATGCCGACTCTCACGGCTTCCAGCGCGATGATCTCCGCGAGATCTGGGGTTTCCGCGACTGGGTGGTCAATGCCCTCAACGCTGACATGCCTTTTGACCGCTTCACCATCGAGCAAGTCGCGGGCGATCTCCTCTCCAACCCGACTATCGATCAAATCGTCGCCACCGGCTTCCACCGCTGCACGCCCACGAACGTCGAAGCAGGCACCGAACCGGAGGAAAGTCGCATCAACCAGGTGCTCGACCGGGTGAATACCACGGGTGCCGTCTGGCTCGGCACCACCCTGGAGTGCGCCCAGTGCCACAACCACAAATACGACCCCATCTCCCAGGCCGACTACTACAGCCTGCTGGCCTACTTTAACAATACGCAGAAGGAGGCCGAACGCACCAACCCCAAAGTGCCAGGTTCCATCGCCTTCAACGGCAGCCCCTTCGCAATGACGGGCTCTGCACCCGATCCGGAGCGCCAAAGACTCCAGGCCGAAAAGACCGCCATCGAAGCCCGCATGTCCGCCCTGAAAAAAGACGCTGACTCAGCTTTCCAGGCCTGGCTTGAAAAAGCCCGCAATAGCTCCGACGAACCCGTGATCGACCACACTCTCGATGTCGTCGAATTCATCTCCGAAAACGGCGCCAGCCACCGCGAACTCGATGATGGCTCCATCCTCCTTTCAGGCGAAACTCCTGACACGGATACCTACCGCCTCGTGCTCAAAGCCCCCACTTTGAAAAAGGTGACGGGGTTCAAGCTCGAAGCTCTCACCCATCCCGATCTACCCGGCACCGGCCCTGGGCGCGGCTCCCCAGACCGCCCAAACTTTGTCCTCAACACCTTCGAGGTTCGTACCCGTCTCGCCGCCGCGAATGACGACGAGGGCCAGGTCCTGAAATTTGCCAGCGCCACCGCCGACTTTTCTCAAAAGAACTTCGATCCAGCGGGAGCCATTGATGACGACCCCAAGACCGCCTGGGCCATCAATCCTGAATTCGGCAAACCCCACCAAGCCACCTTCGAGCTGGAGACTCCAGCCGAACTCTCTAGCAGCCAGGAACTCGTGGTCACTCTCACCCAAACTTATGGTGGTGGTCGCACGCTGGGTCGGTTCCGGCTCTCCGCCGTCACTGGCAGCCTCTCCACCACGGACGTTCCCGCACCGATCGCCGCCCTCCTCAAGCGTCCACGACTCAACGCGAAAATGCTCGCTCAGCTCCGCGAACACTTCGACCTCGAGATGCCAGGACTCGCCGCCATGAAAAAACAAATGACGGACATCGACAAGAAGCTCGCCGCCACCAAGACCCCGACCACGGAAGTGATGAAGGAGCTGCCTCAGCCGCGCATGACCGCCATCTTCAAGCGCGGCGTTTACTCTGACCCTGCCACGCCGGTATCCGCCACGACACCCGCCATCCTTCCGAAAACCCCCGGCCCAGCGAACCGCCTCGGCCTCGCCCAGTGGCTGGTTTCCAAAGAAAATCCTCTGACGGCGCGTGTCACCGTCAATCGCTGGTGGGCTGAACTTTTCGGTCATGGCATCGTCGCGACCGTCGAGGACTTCGGCATCAAAGGCAGCCCGCCGACACATCCCGAGCTGCTCGACTATCTGGCGGTGACTTTGATGGAGAATGGCTGGTCCATGAAGAAGCTGCTGCGCCTCATCACCACCTCCGCCACTTTTGGCCAGGATGCAGCCCTCACCCCGGAACTGATCCAAAAAGATGATGCCAACCACCTGTATGCCCGCGGCCCTCGTCTCCGCCTCGATGCCGAAGGCATCCGCGACAATGCACTGGCCATCGCCGGCCTGCTGAGCACGGAGAAAGGCGGCCCCCCAATCTATCCTCCCCAGCCCGACGGCCTCTGGCGAAAGGTCGGCGGCCAGCAGTATGAGTACAAGACCAGCACGGGTGAAAAGAAGAACCGCCGGGGTCTCTACGTCGTCCTCAAACGCGGCGCACCGAATCCGAGCTTTGTGAACTTCGATGCCTCTGCCCGCATGGCCTGTGTGGTCAAGCGGTCGCGCAGCAACACTCCGCTTCAGGCGCTGACGCTTCTCAACGATCCAGTCTATGTCGAAGCTGCCCAGGCCTTCGCCGCCCGCATCCTGAAGGAAAAGGCTGGAGTCCCCTTCACGGAACAGATTACCCATGCCTTCCGACTCGCCCTCGCCCGCCGACCCTCTGCCACGGAAGTGACCACCCTCACCCGGCTGCACCAAACCATGACAGACAATGGTGCCGATCTCAGCACGGCATGGACCGCTGTGACTACGGCCCTCCTGAACCTCGACGAGTGCATCACTAAAAACTGACCTTCGCATGAATCCTGCACAGCTCCTGCACTCACCGCACCTTTCCCGCCGCAGCCTGCTCCAGACGGGTGGACTGTCCCTCGGGGCCGCTGCCCTCGGCTCCCTCCTTTCTCGTGACCTCTCCGCGGCGGCCTCCAAGGATGTCGGCCTGCCCAGGGACCCGCACTTTGCCCCAAAGGCCAAACATGTGATCTACCTCCACATGATTGGGGCACCCTCGCAGTTGGATCTTTTTGACTACAAGCCCGAACTCGTCCGGCGCAATGGACAGCCCTGCCCTCCCGAGCTGCTCGAAGGCAAGCGCTTTGCCTTCATCGGCACCGAGACCGCCCTCCAGGGCTCGCCATTCAAATTCAAACAGCACGGCCAGAGCGGCACCTGGATGTCGGAGCTGCTGCCCCACCTTTCCACCGTCGCAGACGACCTCTGCGTCATCAAATCTCTCCACACGAACGAGATCAACCACGCCCCGGCGCAGATGTTCCTGCACAGTGGCTTCGGCCAGGGTGGGCGGCCCTCCATGGGGGCCTGGGTCACCTATGGTCTCGGCAGTGAGAACAGTGACCTGCCTGCCTATGTCGTCATGCTTTCCGGCCCGCCAGGTGGCGCTGGCACGTCGCTCTGGTCCACCGGCTTCCTCCCCAGCGTGTATCAGGGCATCCAGTTCCGCTCTGAGGGTGATGCGGTCCTCTTCCTCAGCAATCCCAAGGGGCACTCCCGAAGCGACCGGCGACAGGTGCTCGACGCCGTGAAGGCGCTCAACGAAGAGCGCCTCCGCACCCTCCACGACCCCGAAATCGCCACCCGCATCAGCCAGTATGAGATGGCCTACCGCATGCAGACCAGCGTGCCTGACCTCATGGACATCTCCAAAGAATCCCAGGCCACGCTCGACATGTATGGTGCCACCCCGGGCAAAGCCTCCTTTGCGAACAACTGCCTCCTCGCCCGCCGCCTCGTCGAGCGTGGTGTCCGCATGATCCAGCTCTACGATGCCGACTGGGACCATCACGGAGGCCTCGACAAACGCCTGCCCGAAAAGGCCAGAGACGTGGATCAGGGCATGACGGCCCTTGTTCGCGATCTGAAGCTCCGTGGCCTGCTCGACGAAACCCTCGTCATCTGGGGCGCTGAGTTTGGCCGAACCCCCATCAAGCAAGGACAGGACGGAAGCGGCAAGAAAGTCAGCATCGGGCGAGATCACCACAAGGACGCCTACACCGTGTGGATGGCCGGAGGCGGCATCAAACCTGGCGTGAGCTATGGCCGGACGGATGACTTCGGGTTCAACGTCGTCGAAAACGGGGTTCACGTGCATGACCTAAACGCCACCGTCCTCCACCAGCTCGGCCTGGACCATGAGCGCCTCACCTTCCGCTATCAGGGCCGTGATTTCCGCCTGACCGATGTCCACGGCGCGCTCATCCCCGGCATCCTCGCCTGACCTGGATCTTGCCCGTGGTGCCACATCGCCAGACTTTCTGCCACCGTGATTGCCAGGACTAGCCTTTCCAAACGGAGAAAGCACGACACAATAGAGCCCTAAATGTCTGCTCCGCACGCCGTCAACACCAGCCATCCACTGCTTCGGGTGGTCGTCTATGGTGCCGCCATCGTGCTGGCGATGCTGCATGTCTTTGTCACCTTTCGTGGTCTGAGCAGCGCCACGGGCATGGAGCAGGCGCAGCTCGCCCGCGAGATCGCTCGGGGCCATGGCTACACGACAAAGGTCATCCGTCCCTATGCCTGGGCGCGGATGAATGCATCGGGGAAAACAGTCACGCTGGAGGCCTTGCCGGAGATCACCCAGCCGCCGCTTCAGCCGCTCATCTGGGCTCCAGCGTTCAAGCTTTTCGAGCGCCATCAGCTCTTCGATCCAGTCAAGGGTGGCTCCATTTATCTGCTCGACCGTGTGATCGCCTGCATCGGCGTCGTGGGCATGCTTTTGACCCTGATCTGGACACATGGCGCGGCGCGGCTCCTCTTTGATGACACAGTCGCAGCCTTTGCCGCGCTCAGTCTGCTCGTGTGCGAGCCGCTTTGGCAGCTCTCGGTGAGCGGCAGTCCGCTGGCGCTGCTGCTGCCGCTCTTTGCCCTTTCGTTTCGACTGCTCGTCGCCGCCCAGGTGAGATTGCAGGAAGGGCAGGGGATCTTCCTCCAGGCACTGTTGATCGGTCTGCTCGCGGCGCTGATGCTGCTCACGGAATGGATGGCGCTCTGGCTGGTGGCTGGGCTGCTCATCGCGGCTGCCTTTACCCTGCCTGGGAAGCGATTCGCCGTGGTCGTCATGGCTGTGCCACCTGTGCTGGCTTTGGCCGCCTGGGGCTGGTGGCTGGTGGGTGCCTGTGGTGATCCGCTGGGCGGGGCGAAGACGATTTTTCAGTGCCACCTGTTGTCCATCGACCCATCTCTCCTCCAGCGTGATTTTTCCATCGTGACACAGCCTGTGGCAGTGGATGACCTGCTGCGGAAGATCGCGCACAATTGGGAAAACCAGCTCTCGCAGGGCTTTGCGCACCTTGGCTACATCCTGCCTGCGGCGGTCTTTTTCATCGCGCTGCTGCACCGATTCCGCCGCCGCGAGACCGCCCGTAGCTGCCTTGGGCTGGCGATCATCTTCGGGGCTGTGGCGCTGGGGCTGGGCTTCCTCGGGCTGCCAGCAAAGACGGAGGATGACCATGCGCTCTACATCGTGCTAGCTCCGGCCATGAGCATCTTCGGCACGGCCATGCTCGCTGTGCTTTGGCTGCGTCTGAAGGGCGGCATGGCGGTGACTTTTTGGGCGCGGCTGGGGTTTGGCGTACTGGCCGTGGTGCTCAGTGCGGTGCCCATGGCTGCCGAGCTGCCCGCGCATGTGAAGCAGGGCCTTCTGCTGCGTGGCCGCATCTACCCGCACTGGCCGCCCTACGCGCCGGATCGTGTGACCTATGTGCGCCGCCTCACCTCACCGGAAGAGATGGTCTTTGCCGATGCTCCATGGTTTGTGGCCTGGTATGCGGATGTCCGCTCCGCCTGGCTGCCGGTGAAGCGCTCGGATTTCACTGCCATGACCGAGCAGGCGGAGGCCAAAGGCGCAATGGTGGCCGGTATCGTGGTCACTCCGCTGAGCGCTCGTGTGGATCATTTCCACGAGGCATTTACCGGGCCGTATCGTGAGTGGCCCGATCTCATCTTCCGTGGTCCCATGCTGGCGCTGGACCGCGATTTTAACCCGCATCCTGACTTCAAATACAAGATTCCGCTCCCGCTCGTGGCCCTGATGGTCGGTGCTAAAGAGAGCATCAGCATGCAGATGACCTTCTACACGGACAAAATCCGCGCGCCGAAGAACTGATCTGCCGCCGAAGATTGAGTCTTGGCAGGGACATCCGCCGCGCCCATGCTCGCGCTGCCATGTCGAACTCCGTCAAAATCGTCGCCCCCGAGTCCCCAGCACCCGCGCCTGTGAAAACCGCGCCGGCTCCCCAGGCCGTGTATTCCAATGTCACCCGCGTCTTTGCCACGCCGAACGAGGTCGTGCTCGACTTCGCCATGAACCTGAATGCCTTCGGCCCCATGATCGAGGAGGAAGCTCAGATTGTCAGCCGCGTGGCCACTTCCTACGATGGTGCCAAGCGCCTCTGGCTGCACCTCACGCAGACGCTTCAGGCCTATGAGCAAAAGTACGGCGTCATCGAACTCGATGTCACCAAGCGTGTGAAGCCCTGAGTTCGCCACGTTTTCAAAATCTCCAATCCCTACCGCCATGCCCACCCGCCGCAGCTTTCTCCAAAACGCCTCCCTCCTCGCCGGATCACTCGCCACCACAGGTCTCACGACCGCCAGCGCCGCTGAGCCACGAGCCAACAAGCTCTGCTTTTTCACCAAGCACCTCCAGGGCCTGAGCTTCGATGACATCGCCAGCCTCGCCGTGGAAATGGGAGTCGATGGCGTCGAGTCGCCCATCCGTCCGAAGGGGCACATCGAGCCGGAGAAGGTCGCCGACGAGCTGCCGAAGTATGTCGAAGCGCTCAAAAAGCAGAACCTGGAGCTCACCATCATGACCTCCGGCATCAACGAAGTCAGCGCCGAGCAAAACACCGAAGTCGTCCTGCGCACTGCCGCCAAGCTCGGCGTGAAACGCTTCCGCATGAACTACTACAAGTATGACCTCGAAAAGCCGATCTGGGCCCAGCTTCAGGAGGTCAAACCGAAGCTCAAAGACCTCATCCAGCTTTGCAGCGAGGTCGGCATCCAGCCACTCTTCCAGAACCACAGCGGCAAGGACTACTTCGGCGCGCCCATCTGGGACATCTACAGCCTCATGCAGGACTACACGCCGGAGCAGTTCTACTTCTGCTACGACATCTTCCACGCCACCGTGGAAGGCGGCCTCCAGTGGCCTCTCAGCGCCGCTTTGACCTCCGACCGCTGGGGCGCGATCTACTTCAAGGACTTCAAATGGGAAGGCCGTAAAGCCGAAGGCTGCCCGCTCGGTCAGGGGCAGGTGAACCCCGACTTCGCCAAGCTGCTGAAGAAGAACCACTACACCGGCCCCATCTCCCTCCACGTCGAGTATCTCAAAGGCAACCCCAAGGACCCCGCCGTGCTGAAAGAGTTCCGCGAGGCCCATGTCCGCGACTTTAAAGTGCTCAAAGACTGGATGAACTGGGCGTAAGCCTTGACCCCGCCTTGACCAAAGCTTGACCCTCTTGACCGCCTCCACCTGAGGCGACTCCTCCATGCACTACTTCATCACCGGCACCGATACCGACGCAGGCAAAACCTACGTCACCTGCCTCCTCATCGAAGCCCTCCGCCGCGCCGGGCACGATGCCGTCGGCTACAAACCTTTCGCCTGTGGTGATCGGCGTGACCCGCTCGTCATCCAGCAGGCCAGTGGTGGCGTTTTGAGTGTCGAAGAGATCAACCCCGTCTTCCTCAAAGTCCCCGCCTCACCCTACGCCGCCGCCTTGCTGGAAAACCGAACCGTCGATGTCGAAGCAGGCCGCCAGGGCTTCTACAGCCTCGCCGCACGGCACAGCCATGTCCTCGTCGAAGGCGCTGGCGGCTGGGAAGTCCCGCTCTCAGGCAAAGAAACACTCGCCGACTTCGCCGCCGAGCTTGGTTTGCCCATCATCGTCGTTGTGAACAACCGCCTCGGCTGCCTCAATCACACCCTCCTCACCGTGCGGAACATCCAGCAGCGCGGCCTCACCTGCGCCGGCGTCATCCTCAACTATGCCCACGACGAGCGTGATGCCGCCAGCATCTCCAACCGCATGGTCCTCATGAACTTCCTCGACGTCCCCGTCCTCGCCGAAATCATGCACGGCGAGACCGAGATCGAGTGGCCTGAGGGGCTGCCTTGAGGTTCAAGCTCCAACCAGAATTTCGTTCTCATATCATTGGATCTTCCTGTTTCTGATCAGGATCGAGTCCCGCAGTCCCATGACTCGCACCTGACACTTCTGCTCTTTGGCCTTGGTCTTTACGATCTCCATGGCCGCCTGAATGTTGTCAGCATAGCGCGGGAAGGGCATGAGCCCGGCGTGAAGCTTGCGGCTGAAATTATCCCAATGAACTGGGATGACCATTTCCGGATTCACAGCATCGACCGCTTCACTCCAGTAGAAGTCCTGCTTGCACTTGGATTCCTTCGCCAGCAGGCCGACCCCAAGGAAGACAACGTCAGCACATTTGCCCTTAAGCTGGCCCGCACGTGCTCCGGCAGTGGTGGTGACGACGATGTTCCCATGAGGATGCGCGATGTGCAGAACATGGACCCCGCCGCAATTGAAGCGTGAGAAGTGGGCGGGCGTCTTCAATGGCTTGGTGATCTCTCCTTCCACGACTCTCTGCAGGATGTTGTGCGAGCTCACATGATCCGACTCGGCAAAGGTGACCGTGAATTTGCCAAACTCTCGGGTCGCCCCGTGGCGTGGCACGGTGATGAGATGTTTTGCATCCATCAGGCCTCCTGCACCCTCATGGATCATGGCATAAGAGGGGGACCCCATCACGAGAGCATGATTCATTTGCCGGGAGACTTCGGGCGTATCCAGAGCGTGATCGTGATGCGCATGGCCGACTAGGATGGCGTCGAGCTTCGTGATACCAGCGCGTTTCAACTCGTCCGTAATAACATCCTTTTCAGGCGCGATTCGGCCAAAGATCGTCTTTAATCCGCCGGGCCTCGACAGGAACCCATCCACGAGCAGATGAGTGCTGCCGTCTGAAATGAGGATGGTGGTATTGCCGAGGAATGTCGCCCGCACTCCAGGACCGGCTTTGGCAATGAGCGGCGCAGGGTAAAGATCACGCTGCCCCAGGGGGTGATACGACGAACACGAAATGAGGCACAACGATGCCAAGACAAGGAGGAGTGATGTATGCATGCTTTGTATCCACGAACGACTGGGAAGTCGTTCGTCTTGCTGTCGTGGATCTTATCGTCAGTACCCGAATCCCACCTGACTGCGATTGACGCCACCGGGCAGATGCCAGATACTCCACCCGTCGTGACACCGAAAAAAACAGCCCGCAGCCAGCCACGAAGGCCATTCGCTTGAAGCCTTCCGTGACCGACTACGCGACCTTTGTGGCCACCACCTCGAAGGTGCTCGGCACGACCGGCCCCGCCTCGCAAAAGACCAAGCCGAACAAGCGCTTGCTCTCGCTCGCGAACATGGCCTCCTGAATTTGGCCTCGGAGACTTGGGAGGAGTTCAGAAGAGAGAACCCTGGCCTACACTTCGGCACCGACACGCCGTCGAATCTGACGAAGACTTCGAGCGCATGGTGAAGATCACCATCCCGCCAAAGTTTGGCCTACCCCGAAACTGCTACCTCAAGGACGGCGACCTGATCCCCTTTGACGTTATCCTCTGTCGGCCAGATGAGGAGTTGGACGTGTTTTTGAGGCTGTATGATTGAACCCACCCCTGAAGAGGGTGCACTGCGTGATTTTGTGGTATCCTTTCAGCACGTTCAGCAGCAGCCAGTCCGGGCACGACTTCGAAAAGCTGTTGGCTCTCCCCGCCGCTTTTTTGCGCCTTCTTGACGAGCTAATTCAAATAAAATGTCGCAGGTGTAGAATTGAAACAGCTTGGAATCTGAATGGGCTATAATCTCGTATGAAACTTTGAAGACATGCAGCTCGCAGATCAATTTTTAGCACAATTGCGGTTTTCTTATCCACTCCAGTTTGAGTCTGTGGAGGAACTTGTTTTGCGGCCAAGTTCCAAGATCGATTATTCATCATAACAGCAAAGCACTGTTTAAGAGGTCAAGTTGGTGATCCATGTATCCCGGGACCTGGCGGCAAGACCTTTCCGTTGCGCCAGCAATTTACACCAGTCTGTGATGAGGATGACAGCGCATGGTCCGATGTGATGTGTTTTAGCACAAATGATTGCGAGTTATGGCCGCCGCTCAGTCCGTTCAACGCCCTGGACGACGCACCGCACCCATGAATTGAGAGGATCGCGTGCCGGGAGACCATCACGATGACGGCTGAGGCGGACCATTTGCTGAAGAAGCAAAGTGGAGGCTTCGGCATGTATGCGCGCGTGAAGCTAAGCGTGCAGCCTTTGTAACGCGGTGGTGGTGTGGTCATCGAGGATGCAGTTGTCGGCGGCACCATCTCCGGTCCGCCTGCGATGGTTTCGATGCCATGCTCGCGCAGCAGTTTCTCGCGGATCACTTCGAGATGCAGCTCACCCATGCCGGAGATCTGGCACTGCCTGGTCTCCTCAAGCGTGCGCACTTGTAAGGTAGGATCTTCATCTCTCAGACGCCCGAGCGCTGTGGAAAGGCGTGCCTGGTCGGCTGACTTCGCGGGCTCGTTGGCCATGCTCACCACGGGCTCTGGGAAAACCGGTGGCTCCAGCATGAGTGCGTGATTTTCTAGGCACAAAGTATCGCCTGTGGAAAAATCACGCAGCCCCGTGACGGCGCAGATGTCGCCTGCCTGCACGCAGTCCAGTTAATTCATCGTGGCATGGGGCGATGATCGGGGCCTGGGCCGCGACCGGCTTCGGGACCTCCACGGCGATGCTGCATCGGCGGAGGTGGGCCATGGCGGTGACCGTGGTGTCCTTGAGGGCCTGGGCCGCGACCCAACTGCGGGCCTTGCTCGCGCTGTTGGGGACCGTTTCCAAAGTGCTGCTGGGGCCCGAATCCACGGCCATGGCGGCGATGTTTCCGCCCACCGTGACGAGGCATCTGCCTCTCGTGACCACGCTCGGCGAAGTCTTGGCGCGGGCCTCGCTGAGGCTGGTGGGCTCCGTCACGAGGGCCGCGATCGGCGTGCTCGCCCTCGCGGGGTCCGGGCTGCGGGCCGCGACCACGTTCGCCGTCAGGATTCATTGGCGGGTGCTTTTCTCCGTCACGGGGGCCAGGATGATCTCCGCGATTTCCCTCGCGGGGTGCCTCTGGCTCGCGGCCTCCACGTGGGGGGCCGTCACGGTCGGCATCTGGGCGGCCTCGGGTTTCACCGCGCTCGGAGCCACGGCTCTCTGGCGCAGGGCCACGACGAGGCGGGCCTTCGCGATTGGCCTCCGGCTGCGGGCGGGATTCGCTGCGGCGGCTTTCCGCTGCCTGGGGGCGCTCAGCAGGCTGCTCGCGGCGGGGTTCGGGCTTGGCAGCCTCCGGCGCTGGGGTGGCAGGAGGTGACGGTGGGGCATTTTCTTGGGCGATGGCGGCCCCGCTCAGGGCGGCCACACCGAGGATCATGAGCAGAGTGCGTGGGGTGGGTTTCATGGATGGGTGAGATGGCGCGGTGCGCGGTTCGTGCGCTTAACGTCAGCCCCAGTCCCTTTTGTGTGCGGTCGCCTCTGAAAAAGAAGTCGCAGAAAAAATGTCCGGTTTTATCACCTCGCGCGGTATTACGACTCCCGCCCGTTGACCCAACCATGAAGTACCTCCTCCTCACCCTCACTTTCCTGTGCAGCCTCGTGTCTGCTCAGGACTACCTCGAAATAGCTGCCAATCCGGGCGGCGCTGGCAAAGGCAAAACCATCGTACTCGTCGCAGGCGATGAGGAATACCGCACTGAGGAGACGATGCCCATGCTGGCGAAGATCCTGGCGAAGATACATGGCTTTAACTGCATTGTCCTTTTCTCCACGGATGAAAAAGCGGGATACATCGACCCGAACAACCAGAAGAACATTCGCGGCACCGAGGTGCTGGACAACGCCGACCTCATGATCATCGGCACGCGCTTCCGCCAGCTCCCCGAGGCGCAGCTTGCCCCCTTCGCGCGCTATCTGAATGCTGGCAAGCCGGTGATCGGCATCCGCACAGCGACGCACGCTTTCTCCGGCGGAGCTAAAACAGGTGAATTCAAATGGTCGGAGTTCGGCCTTCAGATCCTCGGTGAGAAATGGGTGGCCCATCATGGCGCACACAAGAAAGAAGGCACTCGCAGTGTCTTCGAGACAGCGAACCTGAAACATCCCGTGCTGCAAGGCGTGGAGGAGATCTTTGGCACCACGGATGTCTATTCTGTGAAAAATCTGAACTTGAGCAAGGCGACGATCCTTCTGCGCGGCGCAGTGACGGAGAGCCTGCATGATCGCTCGTATCCGGTGAAGGGTCCGAAGAACGAGCCCATGCAAGCGCTGGCCTGGCTCTTTGAATACAAGACGCCAGATGGCAAAGGCACGGGCAAGTCCTTCTGCACCACGATGGGTGCCTCTGTGGACTTCGCTGACGAAGATCTGCGCCGCTTGATCGTGAACGCTTCCTTCCACCTGCTCGGCATCGAGGTGCCAGCCAAGGCGAAAGTGGACTTCATTGATCCCTTCAATCCGACGAACTATTCCGCGCTGAAGAGCGACCACTACAAGCAGATCAATCTCAAGCCCGGCGACTTCGCCACCGGTAAGAGCCCCTCCACCGGCCTGCCCGGCGAAAAGAAAAAGGAAGCCGCTGCTGCGAATGATCATCCTCACGCTCCAAGTGACGAACCTGCCACCGCGACTACGGCTCGTGCTCAATCCGTGGCTCCTCCGGCGAAGGGCGAGCGCATTGTGCTCATCGGCAACGGACTCGCCGAGCGCGACACCTGGTATAGCCGCATCGAAACCGAGCTGCACCTGCGCTACCCGAACGAAGAACTCTTCTTCCGCAACATGGGCCATGTGGGCGACACCCCTGGCTTCCGTCCGCATCCAGCGCGCGTTTCTCAGTGGGCCTTCCCCGGCGCGGAGAAGTTCCACCCCGACAAAAAGATTCACAACGGCAAAGGCTTCTACTCCACGCCTGACCAGTGGCTCACGCATCTGAAGGCCGACACCATCGTGGCCTTCTTTGGTTACAACGAATCCTTCGACGGCCCGAGCAAGGTGAAGAACTTCGAGGACGAACTCGACGCCTGGGTCACGCACACGCTGAGCAAGGCCTACAATGGCAAAGCGGCCCCGCGTCTCGTGCTCGTCAGCCCCATCGCCTATGAAAATCTGAGCGCCAAGCGCGACCTGCCGAACGGCGACAAGGAAAACGCCAACCTCATCCTCTACGCCGCCGCTGTGGAGACCGTGGCCAAGAAGCGCGGCCTGACTTTCATCGACCTCTTCTCGCCCACGAAGGCGCTTTATGACAAGACCGAGCAATCGCTGACGACCGGTGGTTTCGTGCCGAACGAAGAAGGCTACGAGAAGATCGCCGAACTACTCACCACGGGCATGTATGGACATCAAAGCCGCGAATCGAAGGCTGATCCGAAGCTCGTGCATGAAGCCGTGAAGGAGAAAGACTGGTTCTGGAACAACGACTACAACATCCTCAACGGCGTCCATACGCACGGCCAGCGATACAATCCCTTTGGCCCGCAGAACTACCCCGAAGAAGTGCAAAAGACACGCGAGATGGCCGCGCTG
Organism: Verrucomicrobiaceae bacterium; assembly: GCA_021151605.1. Taxonomy (GTDB): domain Bacteria; phylum Verrucomicrobiota; class Verrucomicrobiia; order Verrucomicrobiales; family Verrucomicrobiaceae; genus Prosthecobacter. The sequence goes on along the minus strand of JAGKWZ010000031.1, from coordinate 7,150 downwards.
CGTGACTCTCTTATTCACGATGTCGCCTCCGCGAAGAAGAAGGATCTCGCCGTCGATGACAGCAAGACGCTGAAGCTTTCGCCTGTGCCGACGAACTACCAGCCAAGCGTGAAGAACGGCAGCACGAAGTATCTCTACGGCGAGGAAGCCGTGAAGTCGCTCACGGTGCCCGAGGGCTACAAAGTCGAGCTGTTTGCCAGCGAGCAGGAGTTCCCAAATCTGGCCAAGCCGATGCAGATGTCCTTTGATGACAAAGGCCGCCTCTGGGTCGCCACCATGCCGAAGTATCCGCACTATCGCCCTGGCGATCCGATGCCGAACGACATGCTGCTCATTTATGAAGACACGAATGGCGACGGCAAGGCCGACAAAGAAACCGTGTTCGCCGACAAACTGCATTTGCCCATCGGCTTCGAGTTTGCCCCTGAAGGCGTCTATGTTTCGCAGGAGCCAAACCTCGTGCTGCTGACCGACACCGACGGCGACGACAAAGCCGACCGCACGGAGATCATCCTCGGCGGCTTTGACACGCACGACACGCATCACGCCATCAGCGCCTACACTGCCGATCCGAGCGGTGCCTTCATGCTTTGCGAGGGCGTCTTCCTCCACTCGAATGTCGAGACGCCATACGGCCCCGTCCGCTGCGTCGATGGCGGCTTCTTCCGCTACAGCCCACAGCGCGGCCAGCTCGAGCGCACCATCCAGATGAGCATCCCAAATCCCTGGGGCTTCGTGTTCGACAAGTGGGGCCAGGATTTCTTCCTCCACACCTCCGGCACCAGCATGAACTGGGGCTTGCCTGTCTCGGTGAAACCTACCTTCGGCAGCAAGACACCGTCCACGCCCGACCTCATCCCGTCCGCCCAAAAAGTGCGTCCCACCAGCGGACTGGAGATCGTCTCTTCGCGTCACTTCCCCGATGAAGTACAAGGTGACATCATCCTCGCCAACGCCATCGGTTTCCTCGGCATCAAGCAACACAAAATCGAAGACGACAGCACCGGCTGGAAGACCAGCTTCCGTCAGGATTTGCTCAAGAGCAGCGACGGCAACTTCCGCCCCGTCGATCTCGAGTTCGCGCCCGATGGCAGCCTTTATGTCATCGACTGGCACAACGTCCTGATCGGCCACATGCAGCACAATGCTCGTGATCCGCTGCGTGACCATGTCCATGGCCGCATTTACCGCATCACCTACCCGAGCCGGCCGCTGGTGAAGCCCGTGCAGGTCGATGGCGCACCCGTCGCTGCTTTGCTCGAGAACCTGAAGGAACCCGAACTCCGCGTCCGCTACCGCACCCGCCGCGAGCTGCGCAGTCATCCTGCCAGCGAAGTGATCCCCGCCGTCAAAGCCTGGGCCGCAAAGCAAACCGATGTCCACGCCAAGCTCGAAGCCCTCTGGGTCACCTGGGGCATGAATCAGGTCGATGGCGACCTGCTGCGCGAGATGCTCGCATCCACCGACTTCCACGCCCGTGCCGCTGCCGTCCGCGTGCTGCGCTACAACCACCACGTCATCGCCGATCATGCAGCGCTTCTGGAAAAAGCCGCTGCCGATGAACATGGCCGCGTGCGCCTGGAAGCCATCGTCGCCGCCTCCTGGCTGCCTGATACCAATGCAGGCAAGAAGATCGTCGCCATCGCCAGCAGCAAGCCGCTGGATGTGTGGAGCCAAAACGCCGCCAAGACCGCCGCAGATCGCCTCGCTGGCATCGCCGAAGTCGAGAAGCCCGAGTTTGCCGAGATCAAGGCCCCGGCAAACCTCAGCGCCGAAGCCAAAGCCCAGTTCATGGCCGGACAAAAGATCTACTACCGCGAAGGCCACTGCGTGACCTGCCATCAGCCGAACGGCAAAGGCCTCGATCCCGCCTTCCCATCCATCGAGAAAAGCCCCTGGGTCATGGGCGATGCTGATCGCCTCATCAAGATCGCTATGTATGGCCTCATGGGACCGCTCGAAGTAAACGGGAAAAAATACGATGGCCAAGTCCCCATGACACCCTTCGCCGGGATGCTGAAGGATGATGAAATGGCCTCCGTGCTCACCTTTGTGCGCAACGCCTTCGGCAACCAAGCCGACCCCATCACCCCTACACAAGTCGGCAAAATCCGCGCCGCCAACCCCGGCCGCATGATGTTCTATAACACGACTGAGCTGCTCAAAGAGCATCCGATGAAGTAGTGGCAGTGCCGGTCAGGCGCTGTGCTTTGTCAAAAAGGGTCAAGGAGGTCGAGATGACCTCCTTGACCTTTTGACGAAGACTGGCTGCGGAGACCTACTTCACCTGCACCCACACCGGGCTGCTCCAGGCCATGTTGCCATCGTTTTGCTCGACGCGGAGGTAGTAGCGGTTTTCGCCCAGGAGCGGCGATTCGTCGGTGAAGGTCTGGGAGAAGGTCTTTGCCCCCGGTTCCCATTGCTGGTGGTCCTTTTCGTTGCGGACCAAGGTGACGCGTTTGATGGCCGCGGTGCCGTCGATGGCGAATTTCAGCACCGGTTTGCCACTGATGGCAATCTCGGTGCCGAGGAGTTTGTCGTTGCAGGTGAACTCGACGAAAATTTTGTCCGTGGCGGCGATGGTGCGACGGGCGTTGAGGCCCTCGATGATTCCTTCGCGGGTGAATTCCTTCACATAGACGCCGCCGTAGCTCGTGTGAGTGGAAATGTGGTCGCTGTTCGCCCAGACGCCGAGTTTGTGGCCGATCTCAAGCGCGTGCTGATACACGCCGTTGTTCTTCACGGTGAAGCTACGAATCGGCTCGCCCACGACGGGCACGCCGACGACATCGGAGGAATGGTTGTACTTCTCGCCTTCACGCAGACCGACGGTGGGCTGCGGAGCGCCGGGGGCCTCGTAGCTGACACGGGCACCTTGGTAGATCTCGATGACGTTTTCGACGCGATGATCAATCGGCGGGATTTGATCCCAATCGGTGCCCATGCCCGTCGCGCCGGTGTGAGAGATGGCGGTGACGGGTTTGCCGTAACGGGTGAGCACGCTCCAGAGTTCGCTGGGATGCAGTTCGGCCTCTCCGTCTGTTTTGACGGGGAAAAGGGCCTGCCAGGGGCTGGCGAGGTAGTTCTTCCGCTGAATGTAAACGATGGGGCCGCCGCGCTGGGCGAAGACCATGTTGCGATGTCCATACGGCCACTTTTGCTCGCGCTCGTAGGCATACATGCTCATGAAGAAGCCGGGCGCGTAGAAGACATCGACGAGCTTCTGGTTCAGCCACCACTCGTAGGGCGTGTAGATCTTCGCGATGTCGGTGTGGTCGCTGGTGCCGAGGGTGTCGAGCTTGCCCATGTCGATGGCGTAGCGGAACTGCTCGACGATGCAGCCGTCGTTCGCGGTGATGCAATTCGAGACGTCCGTGTGGCGGTGGTAATCGCCCCAGTAGAGCTGGTAAGTCACGCCATCGTGCGTCCAGGTGTGGCGCTCGTTTTGCGCACGCTCGGGCGTGGTGGGATTGATGTAGGCGGGGAAAGGATCGCGTGGTTTCACTGCGGGCGCGGCGACGAGTGGCACCTCAGCATCGGTGGCGACTTTGGCGAGGTGAATGCCGGTGTTGAGCTGGAGTTTGGAGCTGCGCAGATCACTCGGCCATGCGATCCAAAGGCTGCCATCTTTGCCCAGCGCGTGCGTGGTCTGATGGTCCTGCGAATACACGCTGCCAGGGATGGCAAAGGGCTTCGTCCATTGCTTCGTGGCCTCGTCATAGCGTGTCAGCGCGATGCGCCAGGCGTAGTTCTTGAAGTAGCGCACGGTGAGCCATGGGCGACCTGCGGCATCGAGCATGACGTGTGGCAGATTCACCGCAGCGACTTGATTCGGACCCGCGCGACCGACTTCTTTGTCCTTCGCGGCGCGGGCTTTGGCTTGCTGCTCGGCCTTGGCTTTCGCCTTCGGGTTGTTGCCGCGTGGAGCGGCTGCTTTGCCGGGTTGCGGGCCTGGAAGATCAGCGAAGAGGGCGTCAGGCGCGGGGAGTTCGGTCACCTTGCCACTTTCGATGTCTAAGTAGGCGAACACGGTGTCCTTACGGCCATTGAGGCCTTGTTGATGACCATGCGCACGCATGTCGAGGCCCCATTGCTGATTGCCGCGTTCGCAGGTGATCCACAGGCCTTTGCCGTCCTTCGATCCGATGGCCGAAACGCGGCCTTCGTAGCGATCGGTGACGATGAGTGGCTTCGTTTCGCCTACTTGCAGATCGTCGTCGATGGGCGCGGCGTAGATGTTGAATTCGTTGCCACGGGCCGAATCGAACACGACCCAGGCCTTTCCACCTGCAAAAGCCACGCACGGCTCCCAATCGCCTGCCGCGTCCTTCGTCACCTGAATGTCATCCGACCATGTGCTGCGGTTGGCATTGAAAACACGGCAGAACACATCGGCTGGCCGACCATGCATGCCTTGCCAGACGAGCCAGACGTTGCCAGCAGGATCCACGGCTGATTTGGCAAAGGCATTGCCTCCCTTTGGCGAACTAGCGAGTGTGAACGCATCCATCGAAGGCGGCGTGTTTTCGTAGGCGACGGCAGCATGTTTGAGCTCCATGAGATTTTTGCCATTCACCTGCGACCAGAACACATGGAGCATTCCTGCGCCGTCTCGGACCATGCTTGGCTGGTGGATGATGCCAGGGCCGTTCATGGTCAGCACATCCACAAGAACGTCACCTTTGAGCTTGGCGATATGCAGGCTGTCTTCCACGCCGTCCCACTGCACATAAGCTACCCAGGGCGTGCCGTCGCCATCCGTGCATGTCGCAGGGAAATCACACCACTTGCCATCAGGTCGAAGAACCACAGGTTTGGGCAGCAAATCCTGGGCGAGGCTGGATGCTGCGAGGAAGAATGAAAGCAGGGCGGAACGTAACATCCCCTGTAAACATGGCCTCCCGCCTATCCTTTCACCGAGGGCGTGATGACGACGCGTCCATCAGGGCTCTGTTAAGATGCGGAACTCCCAGGTCGAATCTGAAGTGCTGGGGATTCTGAGCTGGGTGCGCTGCCAGGCGTTGTCGTCATCGGCTGCGGCGGTGGGCTGCCAAGTGTAATCGAGACCTGGGGTGAGGTCACTCCAACTGCTGCCATCCCGGCTGGCCTGGACGGTGAGGCGGGTGGGGTCAGTGGTGGGGAGATGGCGGCAGTCGAAGCGGTGGATGCGCGTGCCATCCGGGTTTAGCAAGCTGGTGGCGGGCTGGGCTTCGAAGTCGGGGGTGCCATCGGCGTCGGTGTCTAAGGTGATGTGGGATGAGGGGAGGGCTGATGCGGTGACTGATGTGGCGACTGATGCGGTAGTGGCACTGGTCAGCACCGTCAGGTTATCAAAGGCGTAAGGGGTAACGCTGACACTGGCGGAAACCAGATTCTGGAAGGTGGCGGGGAAGGTGAAGGTCTGGAAGTCGGCGGTGGGGCCTGTGCCGTCGATAATGCCATCGATTCGGAAGGTGGTGGTCACAGTCTGCCCGGTAGCGGTGGTGCCGGTCCAGGGGATGTCCATAGGGTTGGGGAAGACAGTGCTGTATTCGGCGAGATCCACACTGATCAGGGAGAAGGTGCCGCCGCCAGGACGGGTGATGGACATCGGACTTTGACCAAAAAGAGGGGCCACATGGGCGGTGCCGTTATTGGGCCGGTTAGTGTGGTTGGCGCCTATCCGCAGTAGATTCTGAGGCGAGGTGAAGAAGTAGCCACTTTCCGTGTAAGTGACGCCTCCCATCTGGGTGCCTGCTGAGGGGGCACCAATCTCAAAACCGATGGTGGTTTGCACCTCATTGGTCACATTGGCAGAGAAAGGAATGACTTTATCCCAGGCAGGCAGGCCTGTGGCGGTCAGGCTGAGGTTGGCGGTGATGGCTCCCAGGGCCTGCGGCGTGCAGGTGATGCTGATCTGGGCGCTCTGCCAGGCATTGATGGAAAAGGGTGTGGTGGGGCCGGTGACTTTGGGGTCGCTGGAGGCGAAGGTGTAGGTGAGGTCCAGCGGGGTGAGGTTCTGGACAGTCACGGACCGAGTCGTCGGAGACGTCTGAGGGATGTTTCCGAGAGCCAATGGCGAGGGGCTGATGGCGATCGTATGGGGAACAATGCTGATGAATTTGTTGCTAAGCACCCCAGATGGATTGCAAAGCACGAGGCGTGAGTCGTCCGCCGTGGCGGCCATGAGTGTGGTCGTAAAGGGCAGGTTGCCCAGGTCGGCACCATTCGCAGTGCTGTAGCCCTTTGTAGTGCTCCAGCCAATGTGACCACGCCAGGAAGTCGCGTGAATGGTTGTGGCGAGGTCGTAGAGGTTGGCGAGCGTGGTGGCATCATAGACTCGACCTAGATAGATGGCGCGGGTGCCATCGCCAGAGAGAGAGAAGACGGGGCTGTAGGTGCCGGTCCAGTAATGGGTGGTGAAGTAGGTGATGGCGCTGCTGCTGAGATTGTAGCGGGCGACACCGGTGACGTTGGCGCTCTGCTGCACGGCGGCGGCGATGAAGGTGCCGTTGCCGGGAGTTTGCGTGGTGGCATTTGCGGGCAGGCTGACGGAAGTGCCCACGGTGCCACCAGTGATACTGTGGTGCATTTGCAGCACATTTGAGGTGCTGCGCAGGACGACTCGGCCGACAGGGCCGTTGTGGATGGCGGCGGCGGGGCTGGCGGTGTTCCAGGTGCCAGTGACGCGATGATTCCCCTGACGCTCGATGCTGACGACGCGTGCGCCATTGCCAGCGAGGAGGTAGATCCGATCATCTCCCGAATGCACGGCGAAGTCGATGATGCCTGTGTCGATGGCGATGGCGTAAAGGGTGCGAGCGGTGGTTGGGTCGATCCACAGGAGCCAGCCTTCATTGGTTCCGCTTTCTCTATGAAGCGCATAGACGACGGGCAATGTGGGGTCTGCCATCATTCGGGAGATTTCCAGGATGCCGTGCGTGCGGAAGCTGACGGGGATCTGGAGGGTATCAGCACCAGCAGTCAGACTGATCTGTGTGGTCGTGGTGCCATTGCCGAGGCTGGTGGGATCGATCGTTACGGTGACGGTCTGCGCGCCCGTGCCGGAGGTGGCGCTGAGGCTGAGCCAGGAAACGCTCTCGCTGAGAGTCCATGCTGACGCGGGCGTGGCGGCGGAGAGATCCAGCGTCATGACGATGGGGTTGCCAGC
>JAGKWZ010000263.1 GCA_021151605.1 Verrucomicrobiaceae bacterium | reverse complement strand
CCCCTGGACTGCCGCAGGCATGGGCGCTCTGACTGGGCTCGGCACCGGCATTGCCTGGGGCTGGCTTCTCGCCATCGCCGTGGAGCGCTCGATGAGCTTCCTGAAGGCAACGATCCAGCCGCTGCTGAGCCAGAAGGCCGAGAGTGATCATTCAGCGCTAAAGGATTAGCCCTATCTAGGGGGGTAAAACGTGGCTGCGTTTGGCTGGGCAGTTACACCTTCAGCCTGTAGAAACGGATCGCATTGCCGCTCCACAGCTTCCGCTGCTCACTGGCGGGGCGTGAGGCCACGATCTGCTTCAGCGCATCCACCCAGCCACGAACTGGGCTGCCGAGCAGGCATACCGGCCAGTCGCCACCGAAGAAGACGCGATCTGGGCCGAAGGTGTCGAGGCAATGATTCACGACAGGGGCGAGGTCTTCGGCGTGCCACTTGCCCGGTGGGACGAAAGCGACAATGCCGCTGATCTTGCACATCACATCAGCACGTGAAGCGGCCACGGCATCAATGCCGCGTTTCCATTCGTCAGAAGTGCAGCTTCGCTTCAAGCCTAGGCCGAGTTTGGGATTGAAGGCCTTGGGATCGCCATTCCCACAGTGGTCGAGCACGAAACGGGTGTCGGGGCATTCCTTGATGAGCTTCGCGGCGTCCTGCAACTCCGTCGGACGCATCGTGAGTTCGAAATTTAGCCCATGTTTGCCCAGCGTGCGCACCCCGCGCACAAACTCCGGGCTCAGGCAGAAGCCAGCAGGCGTGGAATCACCATGCAGCACCTGCCGCAGACCTTTGACGATGCCATTGCCCGCATAGCGCTTCACATAAGTCTCGAAGTCCTCCGAAGCAGGCCGTCCACCGATCGTCGCGGCGATGGTGGGTGTGTTTCCAGCTCGGCACTGAGCCACGATGTCATCCGCTTCCTTCACATGATCCTTCGGAGCCACATCGACCTCCATGTAGATGGCTTTCACGTTCAGACCCGCATTGGCCTTCACATAGTCAGCGGTCACAAAATCATGCCGCAGCACCTCCGGTGCCCCTCCGACCCACGGCGGATTGATGACGCTCCGATCCCAGAGATGCTGATGCGTGTCGATGATCAGCGCATCTGGCTCGCGCAAAGTGGAGCACGAGGTGAGAGCGGTAGCGGCGGTGGTTTGGAGGAAGTGGCGGCGGTTCATGGTGGCTGATGCCACGAGCTGCAAGCATCAATTCTTTCTCAGGCTAGAACAGTGATCATCTTTTTGATGACGCCACTATGACTTCATGTCTTCATAAAGTTCACTCTTCAGTCCCAGGGGATGAAATAGATCGTGTTCGCCTTTTTCATTCCATAAACAGGACCGTGGCGGCCTGGAAGACACCAAACGCCATCAGCTTCTTCCTTTGCTGCCCAAGCTCGAAGAGCATCGTAACAACTTGTATCTCCAGCCACAAAAACTTGATCACAAAAAACCTCGTCTGGAAATTCAGAATCATCGCATACCCCAAGAGCCACTTCTGAAACACCTTCAATTGATACAAGCTGCTTCATTGCGTCCTGCATCTTAGTTTCTGGCGAGTCATAGTTGATGTTTGGAGCAATCAATGGCGCGTTACCGCTGGCTACGAGTTCATTGTACTCACGTAATGATAAAAGGCGTTCAGGAGCACCTGGCAGCGACAAGCAATTACAAAGTTTGCGCAGAGAAATGAGCAGGTGCGTGACCGTCAAAGTCGTTCTCATGAAGCTAAATTGGTGCATTCAGTTACAAAATGCAATGGGCGGCGGACCAAGGTGTCCGATCCAAGCACGAAGCTTGCTGCGGCTCCTATCTGGCCTCACTCAGGAAGTAATTGATGCCATCCCAGATCGCCATGAATGCCAGAAACAGGCAGGCGGCGATGATTAAGCGACGTCTCATCACCTTTTGCCGGGCTGTGAGCTCCAACACTTGTGACTTGCGTGGGAAAAAGAACCTCCAAAGCGGCAGACCCAGTTCGAGCCAAAGCACGAGCGCGAATACACCCACCACTAAAGCTGTTTCAAAAGTCATCATCACTACGCCAGCAAATCCTTCACCACATGCCCGTGGATGTCGGTGAGGCGGTAGTTGCGGCCTTGGAAGCGGTAGGTGAGGCGTTCGTGGTCGAAGCCGAGCAGGTGCATGATGGTGGCCTGGAGGTCGTGCACATGCACTTTATTCTCCGCGACGTGGAAGCCGAGTTCGTCGCTGCTGCCGTAGTCGAATCCAGCCTTTACGCCGCCACCCGCCATGAAGAGCGTGTAGCAGTCCGGGTAGTGATCTCGACCCAGCACCTTGCCCGCAGCCGTGCGGCCTTCGCGGAAGGGCGTGCGGCCAAATTCGCCGCCCCAGACGACGAGGGTGTCATCCAGCAGACCGCGTTGTTTCAGATCTTTGATCAAAGCGGCGACGGGTTTGTCCGTGGCGGCCATCTTTTTCGTCAGGCCGTCGGTGATGCCATTGTCCACGCCCGTGCCGTGGAAATCCCAGCCCCAGTCGAAGAGATTCACGAAACGCACGCCTTGCTCGATGAGTCGGCGGGCGAGCAGGCAGTTGTTGGCAAAGCTGGACTCTCCGGGCTTGGCCCCATAGGCCTCGATGATGTGCTGCGGCTCCTTCGAGATGTCCATCACCTCCGGCACGCTCGTCTGCATGCGGTAGGCCAGTTCGTATTGGGCGATGCGGGTGACGGTTTCAGGATGACCAAACTCTGTCGCTTGCGCCTCGTTCAGCTCACGCAGGGCATCCAGCGTCTTGCGGCGCATCTCGCGGTTCATGCCGGCGGGGTTAGAGGCAAAGAGCACGGGGTCACCCTTGCTCCGGCACTGCACGCCCTGATACACACTGGGGATAAAGCCGCTGCCCCAGCAGGCCTGCCCGCCACTCGGCTGCGTGCCGCTGGATATCAGCGCCACAAAGCCGGGCAGGTCCTGATTTTCCGTGCCCAGACCGTAGGTGGCCCAGGAGCCCATGGAGGGCCTGCCCTGACGCGTGTGCCCTGTGAAGAGCAGCAGCTCCGCAGGTGCATGATTGAACTGATCTGTGTGCATCGACCGCACCATCGTGATATCATCGGCGATGCCGTGGAAGTTCGGGCAGGCATCGCTCATCCACATGCCCGCCTTGCCGTATTGCTTGAAGGTGCGCGGTGTGCCCATCAGCTTCGGCACACCGGATGTGAAGGCAAAAGTGCGGCCTTTCAGTTCGCTATCCGGGCAGTTCTGGCCGTCGCGCTTCACCAGCTGTGGCTTGTAATCAAAGATATCCAGATGCGGCGGTGCACCTGACATGTGCAGGTAGATCACACGCTTGGCCTTCGCGGCGTGCAGCGGATGCTTCGGTGCCAGCGGATTGTCCATCTTCGGAGCCGCCTCGGCCTGCATCGCCTGCATGGCGATGGCACCGAGACTGAACTGCCCAGCGTTGCCGAGAAACTGGCGACGCGTGCGGAACTGGAGCTTGTCGTGAAGGACGGGATTCATAGGGGGCTAAAAATACGATTCTGGTGGGCGCAATCTCTCCATTCCTACGCTGCTGATCTCAGACTTCGATGACGAGGCTTTGGCCGTGAATACCATTCCGCATGAATCCCATGCTCCACGGGATTTCGAACGGCTCACGCTGCATAAATCCCATCCGCCCTGGGATTCGCTCTCGCTCACTCGGCAGGACGAAACAACCCTTCTGCACGAATCCCATGCTTGATGGTATTCTTTGCGGAAGCTTCTGCACAAATCCCATGCGTCCGGGGATTCGTAACCGCTCACCCAACAGCACGACACAGCCGCCCTGCATGAATCCCATACTCCATGGCATTCCACACGGCTCCTGCGGCCAAGCTCCCATGCTTCAGGGGATCTACGCCCAGTCAGCCAAGCGCCCGCCTGCGCCACATCGCCAGACCGGCATCTCCTTCCACCCTCCATTAGACCGCCACAGCCCTTCAGTCTCCAGAGCCACCACCCGCCGGCCGGATGTGATGCTTAGCAGAAGCCGCCACGCTTACCCTCGGAGGCGATCTTTTGAAGCCATGCCATGTGGCAGGATCTTCTTCCGATGCGACGCTTGAGCGGCTAGAGGCAGGGTTGCTTTTCCGCTGAGGCTGTTGCAAAAATGAGCCCATGTATAAAGAACCCACAACAATCTGGGAGGTCTCCTCTCAGCTTGCCTTTAACGAAGCACTTCAAGATACAGACGATCCCCGTTATGTGGATACCAGCCCAGCTCGCGAGCTGGGTTACACGGCTCTATACCGGGATCTTGGGGTTGACTTGGTCAATCGCAAGGTCGCCCAGAATCACCCGAGCAAATACGTTCTCTTCTGTGGTCATCGGGGCACGGGCAAAAGCACGGAACTCCGCCGTATCAGGCAACACCTAAACCAGCCTGGACTCTTCAAAGTGATCCTGGTCGATGCCGGGCAGGATGTTGGTCTTGATCTCAATAACCTCGAGTATCCCGACGTTTGCCTCGCTCTTGCCCGTACACTCTGCGAGGAGTTGAAGGATGAGGATGGAATTGTCGTCGATCAGGTCTTCCTCACGCCGTTGGAAAAATGGTTCTCCGAGCGGGTGCTGGTTACTGACACTTTCAAAGAATGGACAGGCGAGGCCGCAGCGGGAGTGAACGCCAAATACGGTATTCCGTTTCTAAGCGAATTCTTCCTGAAGCTATCAACCACGCTCAAAACAGGGACCAGACGCAAGGAGGAGGCCCGCACCATTCTTAAATCCTCCTTCGGCGAATTCGCCTCAGCATTCAATCAACTCATCGCTCACGTGGAGGAGCGTATGGAGACAGCCTGGAAGGCAAAGCGGCTGCTTTTCATCGTAGATGGCACCGACCGCCTCACGGGTGAAGACAGCAAGCGATTCTTCATCCAGGACGTCTATCAGCTCCGTCTTCTGCGCAGCCTGTTCATCTACTGTGCACCGATTCACCTCGTGCATGAATCAAGTGCTGTGCGTAGCGCTTTCGACCACATCTGCAAGGTGCCAGCGCTAAAGCTGGCGGACAAGTTTGACCCTCGGACTCCGAATCTGCGTATAGAGCACGCAGAGGCTTTTGATGTCATGCGCAGACTCATCCTGAAACGCGCTCCGGCACATTTTTTCCGCCCCAACCCCGAATCCAGCGGAGACTGGTCCACGGTCGATTATTTCATCCGCGTCTCGGGCGGGCATCTACGGGATTTGATCCGGCTGCTAAACTACGCCTTCCAGAGCACCACCACCGAGCTATTTGATCTGGCGAGCGCACAAGCCGCGGAAAAGAAGCTCGCCACAGACTACCGCCACATCCTCAAGTCCGCCGACTATCAGCGGCTTGCTCAGATCGACACCACCGCTGCTGACGCCAACGCCACAGACGAGGAAACCCGAGCTCTGCTCTACAATCTAGCCTTGCTGGAGTATAACAGCTTCTGGTGGCAGTCGCACCCTGCTGTGCGCACCCTACCGTCCTACCAGACTGCTTTGGAAAAGCTCTAGGCCCTATGAAGCCCGAGCCTTTATCACTTCCAAAGCTCATGCGTCCCTGGGAGTTGCTACCCGCGCACGCCACGGACCTCCTCAGGCTCCAGCGGGTCTTGGAGTCAGCTCAGGGACAGGGCTTTCGCTTGCTGCTCGCCGAGTGGAACCAGCTCCCAGACCGCGACGCCCTCATCCGTCATCTGGGAGAAGCTTTCTCTGGTAATGCCTTGCTCACACTCACCCAGGACTGGCCGCCAGATTACGCGGCTGTATTGGAGCAGATCGAGTCACTCGGGCGCAATAATTCTCTGGTCCAAGTGATTGGATTTGAAAACTGGCGTCTCAGCCGACCTGAGGCCTTCAAACAACTTAATCACCGGCGTGAGGAAATCGCCGCCCGTTGTCCATCCTGCCTGCTCTGGTGGCTCGTCCCGGATGATCTACGGACCATCGCCATGGAGGCACCAGACTTCTGGGCTTGGCGTACCGCCGTTCTAGACTTCACCCACACTCAGGAATTACCCGCCATCGCCCAAGATCGGCTAAATTTGACCACAGGTCCGACCCAGTCAGAGAAACAAGAACGGTTGACTGAAATTTTAGCCTACCTTTCGGAAAACCAAGAACTCTCCGCCCACACCCAGGCCAGACTGCACCGGGAAGCCGGTGACATTCTAGAAACACTCGGTCGCTGGGAAGATGCTATGCACCATCTCACAACAGCCGAGCAGCAGTTTCGAGCTGCGGACGACATCCATTCAGCCTCACATTCCCTGCGTGTTTTAGCGGTTTTGGATTTTAAGCGTGGACACGTAATTGCAGCGTTGGAACGACTCGAAAAAGAGGTTCTACCGCTGTTTCTACAGCTCGGTGATAACCGCTCCCGTGCCATCACACTCGGCGACATCGCGCAGATTCGCGCCGACATGGGTGAGGTGGACGTGGCGCTGGCCTTGCACCAAGAAGAACTTGAAGTCTACAAGTGCTTAGGCGACAAGCACTCCCGAGCAGTGACACTGGGAGACATCGCACGTATTCGAGCCGCCAAGGGCGAAGTGGAAGCTGCGCTAGCCTTGCACCAAGAGAGGCTAGTTATCTTCGAGGACTTGGGCGACAAACGCGAGCGAGCGGTGACCTTGGGAGACATCGCGAGGATTCGCGCAGCCAAAGGCAATGTGGATGCAGCATTGGCATTGTACCAGGAGATGCTAGGTATCTTCGAGGGCTTGGGTGACAAACGATCTCGAGCGGTGACCTTGGGAGACATCGCGAGGATTCACGCCGACAAGGGCGAAGTGGACGCAGCTCTGGCCTTGCACCTAGAGGAGTTGGACGTTTATGAAAGTTTGGATGACAAGCGCTCACGAGCAGTGACCTTGGGCAACATCGCGAGGATTCACGCCGACAAGGGCGAGGTGGACATGGCGCTGGCCTTAAACTTGGAGATGCTGGACATCTTCGAAAGCCTGGGCGACAAAGATGGTAAGGCTAATACACTCTGGTCGATCGCAAAGATCGAGGTCAAAAAGCAGGAATGGCAGGCGGCTTTCGAGCATTTCGCAGCCGCCTATGCCATCAACCTCCAACTCAGCCGCCTTGACGGCATCTGTTACGTCGGCCTAGATCTGGGGCAGCTGCTATGCGCTGTCGGGCGGCGGGATGAAGGGGTAGTGATCCTGCAACGGTCGCTGGCGGGCTTTCAGAAACTCGGATGGGCAAGCGAGATAGCAGAGACTGAGGCGATTTTGAAGCGGTTGGATTAATGCTTCGGTGGTGGTAAATCAGACTGACAAAAAAGGGGACCGCAAATAGGATCACTCCCATCTTTCTGCCCCCATTTGCTGTCAGTTGATTGGAACCTCACCCCGCCCGATTCACCGCGCTGAGCACGGCTTTGATTGAGGCGAATTCCTACCAGTGAGACCATTCTTGATCGCGTCCCAACATCTAACGCTAAAGGTATTGAACTCGATGTTGCCGAAGTAGAGCTGGCGTGCGGGCACGGCCATAGAGGTTGTTCGCTCAAGCGTGGACCTCAGTGCTTCTTCCCTTGATAGGTGAATGGTTTAACGCTGGTGAAAGCTTGTTCAGCTAGTTGGTCCTGTTTGCCTTGGTTATCTAAGTCTTTCCGGATCGAGCCTTCAACCTGAACATCCGCTTCTTTGGTCGTCATGACCACAGAAATGAGTTCGTGGGCATTTATTGAGGTGGTGGCAAATCCATGTTTCTTTACGATGACCTCTGTTGATTCGTGGATAATTTCTCCGCTGGCTTTGTAGGTGCATTCAATCTTGATCGGAATGTCAGTGTCACCCGGAGTGCTGGCCCCAATGTAGTACCGGTCTTCAGCCGTGCCATTCCAGTTTAGCTTGGTCACTTTAAGGCCGACGAGCCATGGCTTGCCATCAACGATAGCGTAAGGTGACATGGAAGCTCCACCACTTTCATAGGTGAGTTTAATCATGCCAAGAGGCTGAAGATTCACCTCGGTCTTTTCACCGTTGAAGATTTTCGGTTTTGCATACGACTCCTTCGCATCCTTATCAAGTTCCTCAATAGTCACGCACTTGATTGGGCCTGAATGACTATACTTGAGAGACATGGCGAAATAGTCCTTCATTTTCTGGATCTCGGATTCAGATAATCCTTGTGTGTAATAAAGGGCTTCTAAAGTCGCTGTATCTCCTTGCGTTTTTGCCTTGGCAAATTTTTGAGCGAAAGCATCAATGTCAGAGTTTGACGCCCACAGAGAAAAGCTGATCAGAGTGGTTAGGATAAACGCTGACTGTTTCATTGAAGTGAAAATTACAGTCTCACCCCGCGCGATTCACCGCGCTGAGCACGGCTTTGATGGAGGCGAGTTCGATGTTGGTATCGACGCCGGCACCCCAGACGAGTTTGCCGGTGGCGGTTTTGATCTGGATGAAGGCGAGGGCGGCGGCTTCGGTGCCACTGCTGAGGCTTTGCTCACGGTAGGTGGCGACCTCAAAGGCGGGGGCTCCGGCATCGGAGACAAGGGCGTTCACAAAGGCGGCGATGGGACCATTGCCGGTGCCGACGACTCCGCGCTCTTGGTCATTCACGACGAGGCTGCAACGGCAGGTGAAGACGCCATCCACGCCGTCGGCATGGAAGTGATGCAGGGCGAAGGGGGTCTCGCGCTCGATGTATTCTTTCCAGAACATGCCCTTCAATTCGGTGCCGCTGACCTCGCGGCCCAGCTTGTCCACGAGATCATTGGCGATGGGGCCGAACTCGCGCTGCATGTCTTTGGGCAGCTCGATGCCGAACTCGCTTTCGAGAAGGTATGCGACGCCGCCTTTGCCGCTCTGACTGTTCACGCGGATGACCTCATGGTATTCGCGCCCGATGTCATGCGGATCGATGGTGAGGTAGGGCACATCCCAGATGGTTTTGTGCTGATCGTAGCCGCTAAGGCCCTTCTTGATCGCGTCCTGATGGCTGCCGCTGAAGGCAGTGAAGACGAGCTCGCCGGAGTAGGGTTGGCGGGCGGGGACGGTCATGCCGGTGGTGCGCTCGTACATGGCGATGAGGCCGTTCATGTCGCTGAAGTCCAGCTTGGGCTCGGTGCCGTGCATATAGAGATTCATGGCGACTTGGACGATGTCCAGATTGCCGGTGCGCTCGCCATTGCCGAAGAGCGTGCCTTCCACGCGGTCGGCTCCGGCCAGCAATCCCAGCTCCGTGGCGGCGGTGCCGGTGCCGCGATCATTGTGCGTGTGCAGGCTGATGATGAGGCTGTCGCGGTTTTTGATGTTCGTGCAGATCCACTCAATCTGGTCAGCATAGACGTTTGGCATGGCCACCTCGACGGTGTCGGGCAGGTTCAGGATCATCTTATGCTCGGGCGTGGGCTGCCAGACATCCATGACGGCCTCGCTGATCTCTTTGGCGAACTCGACCTCGGTGGCGCTGAAGCTCTCGGGGGAGTATTGCAGGGTGACTTTGGTGCCGCCCTCGGTCAGACGATGCAGGCGATCTTTGATCAGCTTGGCTCCATGGCGGGCCACTTCGATGATCTCTTCCTTCGTCTTGCCAAACACATACTTCCGCTGCGCTGGCGAGGTG
This sequence comes from Verrucomicrobiaceae bacterium, assembly GCA_021151605.1. Classification (GTDB taxonomy): domain Bacteria; phylum Verrucomicrobiota; class Verrucomicrobiia; order Verrucomicrobiales; family Verrucomicrobiaceae; genus Prosthecobacter. The sequence continues at coordinate 2,668 of JAGKWZ010000263.1, read as the reverse complement.
GAATTGTACATGTGGATGACGACCTGCTTCGCGCCGATGAGGCTCTGCACGGTCTTTTCGATCAAGTCCTCACGCGCCTGCACCAGCACCTGGATGGTGACATCGTCGGGGATGCGCTTTTCCTCAATGAGGCGGCGGTTGAAGCTGAACTCGGTGTTCGATGCGGAAGGGAAACCAACCTCGATTTCTTTAAAGCCGCACTTCACCAGCGCATCGAACATGTCGAGCTTCTGGCTGACATTCATCGGCACGGCGAGCGCCTGATTGCCATCGCGCAGGTCCACACTGCACCAGATGGGCGCTTTGGTGATGGTGCGGCTAGGCCACTGACGGTTCTGGATCGGGATCGCCGGGAAGGGCTGATACTTGGCGGAGGGATTCTTTAACATGACAGATTTTCTAAAGAGTATTCAAAGAGGCAATAATTCACAGGAAGAGCCTGAGATCGGGAGCCGTGACGTGACGGCTGGGGAGCATGACGAGGAAACGCGGGCCGCCTACCCTTGCGTAAGTCGAAGGGAGAGCAGAAGCAGAGCCTGGGCGGGCGCGGTCATGAGGGCCGAATGCTAGGAGGCGATGCCGACTTGTCCAGCTTGGTTTTATCCCATGCTATGGCACCTCTACTGGGACTGGATGCTGCTGCAAAAAGCTGCTTGGGTCGAGGGCGGGGACTGTGCTTCGAGTAAAGTCGGTCATATTTCTCGTGATGATCCGATCAGCGCGTGAAGCCTCCGCCGCAGCGGCTTGGAGGGCATCTTCAAAATCGCCGAATCCGAGTTGTCTGGCACGGCGGGCGTCCGCATCGCTTGTCTCGGCGATCCGTGCCCAATTCAAAATCTTGTCCACTTCGACGAGCGCTTCGGCTTCAGAGCGCCCACGTTTCAGGAGGTAATAGGCGGTGGCGAGACCGTGCCATGCCACGAGCATTTCGGCTCCCAATGCCTCACACCTTAGAATGACAGCCGTACTTTCCTCAGCTAGGCCCGGCCGGTTCAGCAGCACATCAAGCAGGATATTGGTATCGAGAAAGACTCGCATGGCAGAGCTTCAGTGCAGTCCATACTTCTCACTGTAGAAGGCCATGCGGGCGTCTTCCACGGTTTCTCCTGAGGCCAGTCGTACGCTGCCGCGTGCCGAACGCAGCCATTCGCTGGCGCTACCCTTGGCCTTCGCCTCCTGGCTGTCAGAGCGGCGTATCTGGACGAGCAATGCTCCGCCGAGGGATGACAAGACATGCAGCGCATCGCCCGGCTTGAGCTCGATCCCGCCCAGGGCGGATGCAGGAATGGTTTGGGTCAGTGTCATGGATAGAGTTTAAGCGCTCCGGATTCTTTGGCGAGCTTTGAAATGAGATGTATCGCCGGTACGTCGCTGGTATCTCGCGGCGTTTGTATCTCCCCCCTATGTCTGATTCCCGTCCCGCGCCCTGGGTGCGCTCCATCGTCTTCCTCATCATCAGCGCTGCTGTCGGCGGTGGAGGCTGGCTGTTTTGGCAGCAGCAAAAAGCCCTGAAGCTGGCTCCAGCCGCTGCGGCGAAGGCGAAGGGAGCCATGCCTGTCTCGACGGCAAAGGTCACGAAGATGGACTACGCGCTCGATTTGCTCGCCATCGGCACGGTGGCGGCGGATGAGTCGATCGACCTCAGCGCGAATGTCACCGAGACAGTCACGGCGCTGCATTTTCAGGATGGGCAGCAGGTGAAAAAAGGCACGTTGCTGGTGGAACTCAGCGCGGCGGAGGAGCAGGCAGCTCTCTCGGCGGCGAAATCTCAGCTCACGGAGCACGAGCGCGAGATCACCCGCCTGCAAGGCCTGGTTAAAGACGGCGCAGCTCCTGAGGCGAGGCTGGAGGAGCGCCGCACGCTGGCCGAGGTGGCCCGGCAGAGCATCCACGAAGCCGAAGCGCGGCTCGCAGATCGGCAGATCGTGGCCCCTTTTGATGGTTGGCTGGGGCTGCGGCGCATCAGTGTCGGCGCACTCGTCTCGCCCGGCACGGTGATCGTCTCGCTGGATAAGATCGACGTGGTGAAGATCGACTTCAGCGTGCCAGAAACCTACCTTGGCATGATCAAAGAAGGCACTGAGATCGAAGCCCGCACCGAGGCCAGCCGCGACCGTGTCTTCAAAGGCAAGCTCGCCCACCTCGACTCGCGCATTGATCCCGCCACGCGAGCTGTCCCCGCTCGTGCGGAGGTGCCAAACGCGGATCTTTTGCTTAAGCCAGGCATGCTCGTCACCGCATCGCTCCGTGTGGAGCCACGCATCTCACTTTCCATCCCTGAGCGTTCCCTGGTGCCCATCGGCTCGAAGGCTTTTGTGTTCACCATCGCCGATGAAAAAGCCAAGCGTGTCGAGATCACCACCGGCCGCCGGAAGCCGGGCTACCTCGAAGTGATGAAGGGCCTGGAGGAAAACCAACTCGTCGTCGCTGATGGACTCGTTGGTCTGCAGGATGGTATGGCCGTGAAAATCTCCGGTCAGTTCGCCGGTCCTGTGAAAGCCTTCAATCCAGAGGAGCTGTCCAGCAAGGCCGCCGGGGCTGATACCTCAAAGTCTGGGAAGTAATCCTGACGTAGGCGGCTCAGCACAATTACTCGTCCTTTTGTGGAGCGGGATTGATGCTGCGTTTCACGACGCGCTCGGACTTCATCGGGATGATGGTGAAACGA
>JAGKWZ010000030.1 GCA_021151605.1 Verrucomicrobiaceae bacterium | reverse complement strand
GGTCGGCGACGCTGCTGCTCGCGGACGAGGTCGTCGTAGAAGATGAATTCGTCGCAGTTGCTGATGAAGATATCGCCGGTGGAGTTCTTCACGCCGACGCCGATGACGGTCTTGTTGTTTTCCCGCAGCTTGCTGACGAGCGGGGAGAAGTCCGAGTCACCGCTGACGATGACGAAGGTATCGACGTGGGACTTCGTGTAGCAGAGGTCGAGCGCATCGACGACCATGCGGATGTCGGCGCTGTTTTTGCCGCCCTGGCGCACATGCGGGATCTCGATCATCTCAAAGGCGGACTCGTGCATGGCGCGCTTGTGCTCCTTGTAGCGCTCCCAGTCGCAGTAGGCCTTTTTTACGACGATGCTGCCTTTGACGAGCAGTCGCTCCAGCACCTTGCCCATGTCGAACTTGTCATACTTCGCCTCGCGCACCCCGATGGCGAGGTTCTCGAAGTCACAAAAAATGGCCATCGTGTGGTCGCGGTCTGGATTGCGCATGGCCGCAGAGTCAGGGCGATGGGGAAAAGGTCAAGCCTTGCACTCCATTTCAAACTGTCGAATCCCTGGGGCACAGGAAGGCCATGTTTGTGATCCCCTGATCACCCGCTTGCGCATACGGCCTCGAAATGGCAAGCTGACGCATGAGCACCAAGGTTCTTGAGCAAACCATCACCGATCTGCAAAGACGCGTGGCCGAGATCGAATCAAAGATGAACGGCGGAGCTGGCGGCTGGAAGAAGATCGCCGGAGCGGCCAAGAAGGACCAGCACTTTGCCGAAGCGATGAAGTTGGGAGCAAAATGGCGGAAACAGGCGAACCGCGAGAACTGGTGATCCCATGTTCGTCATCCTCGATACCAATCACTTTGCGGAGCTTGTGCATGACACCAGCGCAGGGCTGAGGCTGAAACAGCAGCTCGCGGAAAGTGATGTGGAAGTTTTAACCACAGTCATCACGGCGCAAGAGGTCAGCGAGGGTTGGAGTGCCTTTATCCGTAAGCAAAAAGCGGGAAGTGACAAACAGGTGCATGGCTACGCCCAGTTTCAGCATAGTCTCGAACTGCTGATGGAACTGACGATGCTGTCCTTTGATGAAGACGCTGCGACGATCTTTCGCGGGTTGCGTCGGAAATTCCCACAAGCCGGCACTCAGGATCTGAAGATCGCTGCTATCGGCCTCGCCCACGATGCCACCGTGCTGACACGCAACTTGGTTGATTTCGCTAAAGTGCCAGGCCTGCGAGTGGAAAACTGGCTGGACTGAGACTCTCGATGGCGAATGGGCGATGGGGAAAAGGTCAAGCCTTGTGAGCCGCCGCCCACTTCCGAGTGCGTGCATGACGATACGCGAAAAGCAGGTGCAGATAAGCGCGCACGCCTATCTCGGAGATCAGCTTTCCCCACCAGGAGCGGCCAAAGGCATACGTGACGGTGTCATGCATTACGCAGCCGCCAGCCGGGCTTGGCTCAAAGCGATGCTCATGCACAAACAAAGCGAAGGGGCCGCTCAGCATCTCGTCCACCAGCACGCGCGGCGGCTGCACCTTTTGCCAGCGGCATTTCCAGCGCATGGGGATGAAGCCCCAGTCGCGGCATTCGAAGTCGATGAGGCGACCTTCCTGCGCGGGACCATCCGTCTCCAGCTTCACGAGCTTTAGCGTCGGCGGCATGACGTGGACGATGTTTCGCGGATCACCGTGAAACTCGAACATGACTTCCGCGCTCGCGGCGAGAGGTGTACTGGCGTGGAAGGTCGAGGTCATAAAGGAGGTTGTTATAAGCAGGCCAAAGCACCGCCAGCAGGCAGCCAGAGCGGAGCGTCCAGCCGAGGGTGCGAATCCAGTTGGTGAAGGTCAGGCGGCGGATGGTTTCGAGGTGGTAGCCGTTCGTGAGTTTGTCGTGAAGCCGCACCTGATAGATGATGGTGGAAGCCCAGATGGCAGGAAGAGGAACGAGGCTGAGACAGAACAGGGGCGATCTTTCTCCAAGAAAAAGCAGCAGTGCCGCACTGCCTACCTCCGCCAGCATGAGCGGTGCCGCCACCCAGGTGATGAGCCACATGTGGCGTGCATGATAGGTGACAAAGCTGTCCTCCCCGACCTGCTCAAACAGCGGGTAATGCACGACCTGAATGGTCCAAATGAGCCCGGCGAGTGCCCAGGTGATGGCGATGTGGAGGAGAAGGAGTTCGTGGGTCATGGCTTCGCGGATGAGGGATGCTTTCCACGACGGCAGGCGTCACTGCAAAAGCGAACTTGGTCCCAATCGCGCGCCCATTTCTTCCGCCAGGCAAAAGGTCGGCCACAAGCGGCGCAGAGCTTTTGCGGCAGTTGCTGTTTCTTCACGCCATTCATAGCAGGGTCATCTGGGAGGTTGGAAACTGCTGCCCCAACCAGCGCGACGTCTTTTCCCAAAAGGGAAAGAAGCCCGACTTCGCTGCTGGAAACATCTGCGCATCCCACGGACGGCGCGCGAGATGCGGCGGCACATTGAGAGCACGATGAATCGCAGGCAGCGCATCAGCCACAGGCCCGATATTGGGAGACATCGCGACAATGGTGTCCAGCTTTTCCCGCTCGGCCCAGGTTTGCAAAGCCGCTGCCGTGGAGAGCGAATCCGTCATGGTGACGGGACATTGAAAATGCGCCCCAGCTCGTGTCAGCCCATCTTGTATCACCGTGTGGATGGAGCGGACTCGGCGCTCGCTCAGGCCATAGTGCGCGTAGGTCGCATCGCTGGTGACGGCGGCGATGGAAACAGGGTGCAGCTTGGCGAGCGGACTCGTTTCCAAACATAGATCATCCGCATGAATCCAGATCCCGACCCGGCCTGCAGGTTGCGACAAAGCCGTCGGCAACTCCGGCAAAGGATGTCGAGTCAGGTCCGCATGATCCGCAGCGATCGTGGGCGTGACGCAGCCATCTTCCAGCCGATCCATGCCCGTGGAGTCGGTCAGCATGAATGGATCACAGTAGCGCTCCAGATTGCTCCGGCGCACGAGGTAGGTCTTCCCGGCGGTCTGCAAACCCGCGACCCAGCGCCAGGAGAGTGTGTTGCTGGCTGGATCTGCATCCAGCAGGTGCTGGAAGAAGAACTCCGCGCCCAGTTCCCATGGCAGCCGCTCCACATGAACCCAAAAACTGGCCCACCACATGCGGGCGTGATTGTGCAGGTAGCCCGTCTCGCCCAGCTCCTTCGCGAAGCAGTCCATGATCGCCACGCCGCTGCGCCCTTCGCTGACTTCCCGGACACGCGTGAGCACATCATTGGGCAGGCTTTCGCGCAGCTCACGCACCCGCTGCCGCCATGAAGTCCAGACTTGCGGACGCATCTCCAGCCAGCCTTTCCAGTAGCTCCGCCAGCAGACCTCCTGCACCCATTTCTCCACTCGTCGGAGATCGTGAACGGCCAGCGTCTCCCGCACAATCTCCTCCGGCGTGATCAGTCCGAACCGAATGGCCGGAGACAGCCTCGAAACATCGTCATGAGTCGTGCCGACAAAGTTTCGCCGCGCTCCGTAACTGGGCACCCGCCGCATGAACTCGTGCCAGCGCAAAAGCGCCGCGTCACGAGTCAGCGGAAAAGGTTCGATCATCAGAAATCGAACGGATGACAAGACCGCGCGGGCGCAGGGAAACGCAGCTCGACGACCCGAATCAGGGCGTAAAGAAATGCCGCCCCGTCTTGCCAGCGGGCGGCCCGTGATCGACTTCCCAATACACGTCTTCCAGGATGGCTGCCTTGGTGGGATACGGGCTGGCTTTGGCAAACTCCGCAGCCTCTTTGGCTTCAGCCCGTGCTTCGATTCGGATGGCGCGAAGCTCGTCTTCATCGGCATCTTTTTCCTTTAGCAAATGCGCGGCCCAGAGCTTCACGGGATCATGGTTGAGCATTCGCTCGTCGGCCTCCTGTTTGGAACGGTATTTGAATTTGTTCGCATCAGCGATGGTGAAGCCCTCGAAGCGATAGGTGGCGATCTCGATCACGGTGGGTCGATATTCATGCCGAGCGCGCTCGATGGCAGGGTGGAGCTTGGCGCGGATCTCGTAGAGGTCATTGCCGTCGCAGAGATCCCAGGCCATGCCGTAGCCCTCCGCTCGCTGCGCCAGGTTTTCCTTCATCGCCGAGGAACGCTGGACAGACGTGCCCATAGCGTAGCGGTTGTTCTCGATCAGGTAGATCACTGGCAGTCGGAAAAGCGCCGCCAAATTCAGGCTTTCGTGAAACACTCCCTGATTCACCGAGCCCTCGCCCAGGTAGCAAAAGACGACGCCCGGGATGCCCTGATGCTTCAGCCCAAAGGCCAAGCCTGCGCCCAGCGCTGTTTGCGTCGCCGCATAGCCATGCCCGCCCCAGTGATGATGCTCCGGGGCGTAAAAACCGAAGAGCCCGCCTTTACCTTTCGCGCATCCCGTCGCTCTGCCAAACAGCTCAGCCATACCTTCCTTCATGCTCATTCCCGCCACCAGCGCCGTCCCCATGCCGCGCAGTCCGCACAGGCTGTGATCCTGCGGCTCCATCAGCGACCGCACCGCCACTGGGATGGACTCCTGCCCGATCTGCGCGATGAGGAATCCGCCCATGCGCCCAGCCTGATAATGCTGAATCGCCATGATCTCAAAGGCGCGCATCCGCATCATCTGCCGATAAAAATGCCGCCGGTCGTCCGCCGTCAGCGTCCGGTTGACGGGCGAATGCTGGAAGTTTTCCGTGGTGGCCATATGCAGGCCGAAATTTGCTGCGGTGTTCAAAGAATGTCGAGACCAAGGTCTCGAGAGGCCTGACGATCTGCTTTGCCCTGCCCTGTGCATTTGCCCACAGCCAAAGCTGCGCTTTACTCCACACTCCCATGACCCACGCAGTACTCAGTCTCCTCAAAGAAAGCCGTCACCCAATGCGCATCGACCTGATCGGGGTCGCGGGGTCGGGGATGAGTGGGCTGGCGCTGCTGCTGCTGGCGCTGGGGCATAAGGTGAGCGGCTCTGACAAGGCGACGACGGTGGAAACGGACCGGATGCAGAAGCTTGGGCTGCAATTCTTCCACGGGCACTCGGAACGCGAGGTGGAGGACTGCGACATGGTGATCTACTCCAGCGCGATCAAGCCGGGCAATGTGGCCTACGAGGCGGCTTACAAAGGCGGCATCCCGCTGGTGCGTCGCGCGGAGGCTCTGGCGGCAGTGATGGCGAATAAGAAGGGCGTGATCGTCGGTGGCACGCATGGAAAGACGACGACTTCGGCGCTGACGGCCCATGTTTTGCGCCAGGGCGGCCTGAAGCCGAGTCACTATGTCGGCGCGGAGATCCCGATTTTGGGCTCAAACGCGCACTGGGATACCGAGGGCGAGCTTTTCGTGGCTGAGGGGGATGAGAGCGACGGCACGATCGTGAATTTCCACCCGCAGCATTCGATCATCCTGAACATCGAACCCGAGCATCTGGACTTTTACGATGGCATCGAGGCCATCAAAGCGGTATTTCGTCAGGTGCTGAGCCAGACGCCGGGGTATTGGGTGCATTGCGCGGAAGATCCGGTGGCCCGTGAGGTCTGTGGCGGTGCGGAAAACAGCATCAGCTATGGCTGGAGCCGCGAGCATGATTTCTCAGCGAACATTTTGGCGATGAAGCCGGATCACTCGGACTTCGAGGTGTATCACAAAGACCAGCTTCTCGGCGTGGCGACGCTCGGCATTCCAGGCAAGCACAACGTCTCGAATGCTCTCGCGGCGATTGCTTTGGCGACGAAGCTCGGAGTGGCCTTCGAGAGCATCCAGCACGCGCTGAAGACCTTCCGTGGGGCACGTCGGAGATTCGAGATCCGGCACAGCGGCGAGCGCTTCACGGTGGTGGACGATTACGGGCATCATCCGAGTGAGATCGCGGCCACTTTGGCGACGGCGAAGGGTCTCCAGCCAAAGCGCATCGTCTGCGTCTTCCAGCCGCATCGCTACAGCCGCACGCAGCTTTTGAAAAAGGAGTTCGGAGCGAGCTTCGATGACGTGGATGAGCTCTTCGTGACGGATGTGTATGCTGCGAGTGAGAAACCGCTGCCTGGCGTGAGCGGGAACACCATCGTGGAAGAGGTGCGTGAGCATGACAAAGCACGCGGCGTGGTGCGTCCGGCGGCGAGTTTCCAGTTCACACCGACGATGCTGATGTCTCGCGACAAGGTAGGCAATGCGCTGAGGCCGGGCGATTTGCTGATCACACTCGGCGCAGGCAATGTGCATGAAGTCGGGCGATGCATCGCGAAGGATCTGCCGGTGCTGGAGAAGCTCTGGAGCATCCTCGAAGCGAACGGCGGCGGCACGGCGAAGCTTTATGAGCCGATGAATCGCCACACGACTTTCCTGATCGGCGGCCCGGCGCAGTATTGGGTGGAACCGCACACCGTGGCGGGCTTTGCCGAGATCGTGACGCATCTGCGCAATGCCAGCGTGCCGATTCGAGTGATCGGTCGCGGCTCGAATCTGCTCGTCAAAGACGGCGGCATTCGCGGCGCGGTCATTCATCCGAGCAAGGGCGAGTTTGAAGAGGTGCGTGTGGTGGATGGGCAGCTCGTTTGCGGAGTTGGCGCACGCTTGAAGAAGATCGCCAGTGCGGCACGGAATGCCGGAATCAGCGGCCTGGAATGGATGGAAGGAGTGCCGGGGAATCTCGGCGGAGCCATCCGCATGAACGCGGGCGCGATGGGCGTGGAGATGGCGGATAATCTGGTGAGCGTGCGGTTCATCGCGGCGGATGGTAGCATTCAGGAGAAGCCACTCAGCGAGATCCAGCATCAGTATCGCAGCATCGCCGAGTTTGAAGAGCGCTACATCGTCGGTGCCGTTCTGAAGGGCAAACCAGCCACGATGGCGGAGATCGACGCCGGTTTGGAAGCCAGCCGCGTGAAGCGCCGCACCAGCCAGCCCATCGGAGCCAGCGCAGGCTGCATGTTTAAAAATCCGCAGCTCTGCGGTGCAGGTAAGCTCGTGGATGACCTGGGACTCAAAGGCCGACGCTCCGGCAAGGTCGTGGTGTCTGAGGTTCACGGGAACTTCTTCGTCAACGAAGGCGGAGCCACGGCACGCGAGGTCTTGGACCTCGTGGCGGAAATCAAAGAAGTGGCCCAGCGCGAGCGCGGCGTGCAGCTCGAGATGGAGGTCAAGGTGATCGGTGAAGATCAGCCGCTGCCGCTTTGAAGCCATGTTTTGTACAGTGCCGCGAACTTCCTATTTGATGATTTGTATTATCCATCAGGCACAATGCCAGGGCGGGGTAATAGCCTTGTAATGAAGGCATTGGAAGTGAATGCTCGGTCAATAAGCCGTCCATTTTGACTTGTTTTAGAAAAAAGTGAGATTCTTTCTTGCCAGAATCCCCAGAAATTGGCTAACTCTAGCTGCTCCCATGAAAAATCGCTTCGCACTCATCCTCCTCGCCGCCGTCTCGCTTAGCAGCGTGGCGTTCGCTGACATCCAGTCGCCTCCCGGTCACCACTATAACTGGAGCCGTAAGCTTAGCCGAGGCATTGGCAACCTTCTCTATGGAATTGCTGAGCCGATTAATGTTTGGCAGAAAACAAACAGCTCAGATGGTGCCGTGGCTGCATTTTCGGATGTCTTTGTGGAAGGACCAAAGCGCATGATCGTTCGAGCTGGCTATGGTGTTTATGAAGTGGCGACTTTCCCGGTTCCTTCTTGGAAGCTGACCTACCGTCCTGCGTATTACAAAAAGGAAAAGATCGATCCATGGTGGGGGTATACTGAATTCGCTCCTCAGCCAGGCGCTCTTTCCGAGGTGTCCTACAGCCGCACGCAAGGCTGGTAAACTTTTGTACTTTCACTTGAGCGCAGGTCCAAAAGACCTGCGCTTTTTTTATCCCAATAAAAACCCTCTCGGCGCAAATAATCTTTTTCAGGCAGACTGCTGCCGAGTTTCTCGGCTCGTCGAAGGTATAAACTGTCAAAGATTGTGCTTGGAGTCTGACATGACTTTGTGATTACATTGTCATTAAATGAAAATAGGTAAAAGCGAGCCTTTTCAAACTGCACCCGGTTACTCTTCTGGGTGTGGAGCTTCTCGCTTTTGTGAGTTTGTGCGAATGTCTTTTCGTTTTCTCCAAGGATCGCAATGTATTGGATATAAGCGATTTATGAATTATTTTTTGTTTATTTGAGACTCTCCGTCACCCGGATGTCAAAGCTACAGGGATCTAAATTCCAACCCAACCGCCGCTATGAAACGCACCGAACGCCCACGCGATCTGTCGCAACAAATCATGACCACCATGCGCACCCGACTGCGCGTTCCCGTCACTACCCTGCTGCTAATCTCCGGGTTGACCTGGACCCTGCCTTCATATGGCCTGACGCTGATCAAGACGAATTCGGGAGCTGATACCTTCTTGGGACTTAATACGGTGGCGCCTTCGACTAATTTCGCCCAAAACCAGACGCCCACGGCTGCCGATACCATTCTTTTTAATAACACAATCACTGCTGGAACGGTCTTCCGTGTGTCCAATGTGGCGAATGGAGTGCTCAATCTGGGAGGCATTACCGTGACTAACCCTGCTGGAGGGATCACGATTCAGAATGGCACCAGCCAAAATCAAACGCTCAATCTGGGTGCCGCTGGAATGGACCTATCCCGTGCGACGCAGAATCTGACGTTCAGCAACAACGGCAGTAATTCTGTGACGCTGGCGACATCCGCTTCGCAGACTTGGAAAGTGGCCAACTCACGGACATTGGCAATCACCGGTCCTCTGGCACTTGGGCACAATGTGGCGCTCGAATTTTACGGTGGAAATACAGGCGGCACTGCGGGCACTGTGACACTCGGTAGCACCGCAACGGGCATATCGGGTGTCGGCGGTCTGAACGTCACAGGTATGGTCGGTGGCTCAGGTGGCGTGGTCAATCTTAGCGGAAATAATAATACCTGGACGGGCGCTCTGACGGTCGCTGGCGGTGCCCAGGTCAACTTGGATCAGTCTGCCAGTGGTCAGGATAAGTTAGCAAATGCGGCGGCCCTGACTTTGAATCGAGGGACCTTGAATTTTCAGGGGACTTCAGGCGGCACGGAGGTCATTGGCGGGCTTTCGCTCGGGCAAGGACTAAACCAGGTGCTTCGCAGTGCAGGCACTGGAGTTCTTCAGGCCGGAAACATTAGCCGTGGCACGACTGGGGCAGGCCTGAATGTGGGCAATATCGGGACTACAGCCACAAGCTCTTATTTAACCACGACTAATCTCAACACGAACCTCATCCTCGGAGGATGGGCGGTCGCGATCAACGGCACGACAGATACGAACTGGGTAAAAAATGCAACCAACGCCGCCAACGGAGCTGTGATAGCTGCGAGTGGTTCGGATTACACGACCCAGAATGCGATCAGCAGTTGGACGACGCCGGCCCAAAACATTTTAGTGACGGCAAACACCACGGGCAGCGGTGCCAGTCGAACAATTAATTCCTTGAAGATCGCGGGTGCGGCGGCTGTCACGGTTGATATGGGCGCATTCACCCTGACGCTTAACGATGGCTTAAACAGTGGCGGCATCATCCGCAATCAGGCACTGGCTACCACCATCGGTGGAACGACAATTGGTGTGGGTGGTCTTACCGCCGGTGCCAATGATGCCACAGCGGATACACTCTATCTCTGGAATAGCCAAAATACCATGACCGTGAATACGGTGGTTCAGAATAATGGCGCGGGTGCTTTGACACTGTTTTCGGGCGGGGCGGGCACCGTCACTATTAATGCCGCAAATACTTACACAGGCGGCACAGTGATTGCAGCTGGGACGCTCAATTTGGGCAATAATACAGCGGGTGGAGATGTCGCCACCCTCGGGGCTAATGTAATCACCAATACAGTGACCAATTACGGCACGCTGGTTATCGATAAAACGGCAGTAGCCAGCACCATTGCAAACAGCATTTCAGGCACGGGAAATTTGACCATCAACCGTGGTACGGTCACCCTCAGTGGAACGAATACTTACTCCGGTGATACAACTGTTCCGGCCGCCACACTCAGGGCGGGTTCATTGACTGGCCTCTCTTCGCAGGGTCGTGTCTTGCTCACTGCTGCAGGGAGTATTCTCGATCTGAATGGCGTCAACAGCAGCGTAGCTGCCCTGAATGGAACACAGGTTGCTGCTCAAGTGCAACTTGGTGTTAATACCCTTACATTGTCTGGTAGTGATAATGCCAGATCTGGAACCAACAACCAATTGCTATCATCGACTCCTCAGATTTATCAGGGGATTATCAGTGGCACCGGCGGCTTGGTGAAAAATGGTGCCTACACACAGCAATTGACGGGCACGGGAGCACTATCCTATTCGGGTCCAACAACAGTGAATGATGGGACTTTGCAAATCAATAAGGCCATGTCCACAAGCTCACTTACCGTCAATGGGGGTGCTTTTATCGCCGATACTGGTGCTACCCTCGGCAGTGCCACTTCTGTTTCTCTCACTGGAGGTTCGGTGACTATCAATGCTGCAAACTCGCTGAATGCTCTGACAACGCTCAATGTCGGTGCCGGTGCGTCTTTCGTCTCTAATCAAGCCGATCTTATTCCTAATGCTGCCGTAGTAAACTTGCAGGGAGAGAGAGCATCGCTTCGTGTTGGCAACGGGCTCAGTGAAACCCTTGGTTCAGTTTCCAGTGCCATGGGAAGCAGCCTGCTTTTCACGGCAGGTGCCGGATCTTCCACCCTCACCCTCAACAAGGATTCGGGTACAGCGACCCTTGCGGGCGTTATCGGCATGAGTGGAAATTCAGTCGGTCTCGGAAGCGTCATTTTTACCGGAGCTGGAATACATGAACTCTCCGGAGGCAACGCCTACAACGGCGATACAACGATCAACGGTGGGGGGGTCCAAATCGGACCTGGCGCGGCGGTGGAGGTCTTGCCCGACAACACTGCAGTCACGTTGGCGAACACAGGCGGAGTGTTTTTGAAAATAAACGGTAAGACGGAAACCATTGGTTCGATCGCAGGTGGTGGGGCGACGGGAGGAAATGTGGACCTTGGTAGTGGTTCGTTGAATGTTGGCCGCAATGGAACTAGCACTGCATTTGGTGGTGCCATCATTGGAACGGGCACGGTCAACAAGGTAGGCAATGGTGTTCTTACGCTGTCTGGCGCGACAAGTTTTACGGGTGGTTTGAATATCCTCGGGGGCGGAATTGTGTTGGCAAGATCAGGTGGAAATACTCTTGCGGATACTTTGAATGTTCTTCTCGGGGCTGGGGGCAGCACACTGACAGTAAATGATTCAGACACGATTGGTCGCCTGACAACCCTTGCGAACAGCACACTTGCTATCGGCACTGGGGCTACCTTCACTTCTAATCATGTCCCAGCAAGCGATGTCGTGCGCGCTGGCAAGGTGGATACAGTCACGCGCGTGATGATTGTAAATGGTGGAACTGAAGGGTTGGTGCCGGGAATGGTGGTGAAGTCTCAAGATGGCAACTCGGATGTTCTTCCTGGCACCTATATTCTCCAGGTGCTCAGTCACAATCAAGTGCTTCTGAGCGCAACTCCGGGCATAGCCACGGGAACTACAGCCAAGAATTTTGTATTTAGTGGTGCAGATCTCATGCTAGGCGCCGTCAATGGAGCGGGTAACTGGGTCAAAAATGGTACTGGAACGGTCGTGCTGGGTGGAAACAGCAACTTGAGTGGAATCATGACCATCAATGGTGGGTCAGTTATTGCAGGAGGAATGAATTCAAATGGTCGCAATATCATTCAGGATACCATCGGGAATCTGACGCAAATTCAGTTCAGTAACTCCACACCTGCTACTCTTAACCTCGCCTCAAACAGCGTGAATTTGCTACCCTTCGAAAGAATCGGGAGTCTATCAGGCGGTTACCAGGGGGATCCATTGGTGAATGATTCTGGTACGACCATAAACTTGACCGGATTTTCGAGCGTTGGAGCGCTTGCTGTCGGGGGAAATAATTCGACCACGAGTTATGGCGGTAAAATCCGTGGAGGTAGCACCAGTTGGTTGATCAAAGAGGGCTCAGGCATATTCAATTGGAACAATAGCGACGCTTCAGTGTTGGATGGTACCATCCGTCTTGATGGCGGCGAGCTTAATGTAGGAGGCAGCGTCGGGCTTTCGGCTACGTCGAATGCTGTCGTTTCCAATGCAGCAGGTGCAAAACTCACTCTCTCCACCTCTGATGCGAATGGCGAGACTCTCTCCTCGATTGTTGGGGGCGCGCGCGGTGCCACTAGGCTATTTTCGAATGGAACAGTTGGTGCCCTCGCTGGGAACCTTCTTCAAGGCGACGGTGGAGAGGTCAATGTTGGAAGTAACGGTCTCACGCTAAATAGCCCCATCTCTGGAACAGCTTTCGTCTTCAGTGGTAGCATTTCCGGTGCTGGCGGCATTGAGAAGCTTGGAAACAATGTTTTGGAATTGCGAGGCACATCTACCTATGCTGGATCTACCATCCTCAGACCTACATCTGACAACATTACGACTTCTTTGAGGATCGGCACTTATGGTGGTAGTTCTGGTGTAGGGGCTACCGGGGTGGGAGGCTATGGCGCACTTCCCGCCACCACGGACCTTATTCTTGCGGCGGGTGCTTCGGGTAGGGTCAATGCGAATTCACAGTTTGACCTTAGTGGCTCAACCCAGACCGTGAGATCTCTTTCGACACGGGATAATTCAGGGACAAAGGTTTTTAATTTCAATGGCGGCACGATTAACATCAACAACACAAGTCTCACAGCACCGAACGAGATTTTTAACGGCAGTTTCATTGGTAATGGGACTATCAACGTCAACGCAACGCACCCCGCAGGGTGGAGAATCAGCGCCGTTACCTCCAGTGCCGCAATTGATAGCAATGTGAACCACAAGGGCAGGTTGAATATCAATGGTGGACTGGTTATTCTTGACGGGCAGTCCGGGAGTATCGGTGATCTAGTCCAAGTAAATCTGGCATCTGGCGGACAACTGCGCGTGAGGGAAACGGATATTATAGGTTCGCTATATGGTTCCGGTTCATTGGTTTTGGATAGCGGCAAGAAGCTTGTTCTTTCCTCGGCTCCTCAAGCAGCCATTGGTGCCTCAACGTGGTCAGGCACCTCTTCCGGTAGCGGGGGGCTGACACTAACAGAACGCAGCCGACTGCGTGTTAATAGCAATCAAGGCTACTCTGGTCTAACTGAAGTCACGGGTGCCTCTACCCTTATCTTGAACTACTCTGGTGCTAGCGTAACTAATATCATTCCTGGAGTTCTGCGGTTAGCAGGAGCGAATGTTATTTTGGAGGGGGGCAATGCTTCGACAATTGTGGAAACCGTCACCTCAACTAGGCTTGGTAACGGAGTGAACCGCATTTCGGCTGCCACAGGTATGGGCGGGCGGATCAATTTGGGCGTCATTTCACGTGGGGCTGTAGGCTCGCCATCAGAGGCTGGCAGTGTGCTTGAAGTGCAGGGCACATCTGTTGCCACGGTGACAAGTAATGATTCTACCATTGTTGCTGGCATTATGGGTGGTTACGCCACTTACGGACTTGGTAACGACATAACAACCTGGGCCGTTGGCAGTGAGAGCGGGTTGGTTACCACTATAACTGGATTGCCAGATAGTGCCTACAATGCAGGAACATTGGGAATAGGTGCAAATACCAATGTTATTGGTGATTTCGACTTCAATAGTAACACTGGTTCACTCCGCTTTAATTCGGCACCTTCCACTTCTACTTTGCAGGTGTTATTGAGTGGAAATGGGTTTGATTCCAGGAGCGTGGAGTCAGGGGGAATCTTGGTCACCAAAAACGTGGGCTCACATGATATCGTGTTTAGCAGTGATGATGGCACCGCGCTCACTGGTGGTGATGGGGAACTTGTGGCTAACGAACTGATTCTCCATCAGCATAATACCAGGGGAAGTTTGATTATCGGAGCAAATATTGTGAACAATCAATCGTCACTGAGCCTCACCAAAACGGGCCGAGGCAAGGTGATTCTGCTTGCCGATAACCAGTTCGATGGAAAAACAAACATTTTGGATGGTGTCCTTCAGCTTGGCTCCAGCAGTTCAAGTAGGGGCAGCATCAGCATAAATGATATAGTCACTAACCATGGTTATCTCAGTCTTTACCATGCTAGTGGATCGAGGGAATATCCAGAAATCAATGGCACGGGGGCCATACAAGTGAGGAGTCTGGGAACTCAGGTGCTAACGGGTGGCAATAGCACTTACAGTGGAGGAACTTATATAGTTTCAGGAACTGTGGTTGTCACTGGTGCCACTGCGGCAGGCGGTTCCGCACTTGGAAGCGTCTCAGGGCTCACGTCCGTGGAGACTGCTGGGACGCTAGAACTCCGCGTGCCTGAACGCATCAATGAGCCCATTTATCTTAACGGAGGCGTTCTTGCATCCGATTCTGCCATTCAGCAAGGTCCAATCAATGTTGGTGCTTCGAGTCAGTTGCGCGCCACCACCGCTAATAGTAGCTTCACACTCGCGTCACCGATCATTACTCGTCCTGGAGCGGGACTGACACTAGGCGGTTCTGGCAACTTGATCTTCAACACGACCGAAAGCGTGCTCGGTTCTGTTACCATCAATAATCCCGTCTTCGTTGGTGGCGGATCAGGCAATGGCGCTGGCGCTGCGGGCAGTCTTGGTGACGGAGCTATTACAAACAATAGTTCAATTACGCTGAATCTTAGTGATGCTCATTTTGGTCTTTCCAATGCAATCTCGGGAACGGGCAGGCTGAACCAAACCCGAAATATTGTGCATGTAACTGGGCACAACACATATTCTGGCCCTACGAATATTGGAAGTAACCAGAGTGGCGCCAACCTGAACGCCGATATGCGCGTTGGAGCAGACACATACACAGGACGTCTTGGGACAGGAGTTATCAATCTACAGTCATCGACCGGCGGCCAGTCAACTTTGCGTTTTCAAAGTTTGAGGAACCAAATCCTGACCAATAACGTTAACATTAATCCCTGGACCGATGGCACAAATCCCCGAAACGCCGTTATCGTTAGATACGGGCTCGGTGGTTTAAATTTCATGGGCACGGTCACGGCAGGTGTACACTCTCAGCCTGGGCAGGCCCCATTTACCCAAAGAGCCATTGTTCAGTCAGAGGCAAACAATAAAGTAACCTTCTCAGGAATTCTTGCCACTGGAGCTGGCAATCGAATGAACTTCCAGCCGGTAAGCAACTCCATGTTTGAGTTCGCTGGTAGTGAAAGTAACACCATCTGGGGGCGCTTCCTCCCACATGGAAATGACAACGCGACAGCAAATTTCGTGTTCAACAATACTGGAACCACGACTTTGAAGGGCTACAACAACTTTGCGGGCGTAACTACGACGAACCGGCACCATAACACGTACATACAGCGTGGAACCTTGGTCGTTGACCACACAAATGATTCAGACCCAGATACTGCCAACACCACTCAACAGCCGGACGGCATTAACAATGATGCTGATCTCTACCTGCTGCGCGGGGCCACACTCATTATCAATCAAAACGAGACCGTTGGCTACTTGGCCACTCAAAAAGATTCCACCATTCAGGTGCCCACTGATAGAACGCTGAGGCTTGACGATAACACCAACCATGTGATCAACGGCAATTTGGAAGGGGATGGTAGCTTAGCTTTGGATGCCAACGGTGGAGCTGCATGGTACGGACTTTTTGGCACCAATTCACTAACCAGTTCCGTACAAATTGGCAGCACCACGCAAACTGTAACTGCGCGGGTTAGTGACTTTATAAATCTTAGCGGAGCTGGCGTGGGCTCAAGTGTTGTTCTGGGTGTTCCAGGACTTATTGGTGCCGCCCCACAGGAAGCCAGGATCGAGTATGTGAGCCGCAGTGAATTGCCATTAACTGTTACTAAAGACATACTGCTTTCCAATAGCGGGGCCCTTGAGTCCAAAAAGAACAGCACAGGCGTTAGTGGAGTTGGCAGTTCCATCA
Organism: Verrucomicrobiaceae bacterium; assembly: GCA_021151605.1. Lineage (GTDB taxonomy): Bacteria > Verrucomicrobiota > Verrucomicrobiia > Verrucomicrobiales > Verrucomicrobiaceae > Prosthecobacter. The sequence goes on along the minus strand of JAGKWZ010000030.1, from coordinate 16,808 downwards.
TCCTTCAGGATGTTGGTGGCCTGTCCCTAAATATGTTTGTTCGGGGACTGAACATTGCACCTGGCACCAGGATCTCAGGAATCGACACGGGCACCAACACCGTTTCGCTATCGATTCCCACATTGGGCAGCATTCCATCCCAGAGCACGATAACATTTGAAGACGCAAGTCAGCCTGCGACTATCCGCATTGGCTCCAACGGTATTGCCCCCTTGATCCTTGGCTCTGTCGACGGGCTGGATGGTAAAATATCAGTCACCAACCTAGCCAATAAAACCCTCATTCTTCATGGTCAGAACACCGGAGAAAACATCATTAACGGGGTGATAGACGAGGGATCTTCCGTCCTGTCTCTAACTCTCAACCCAAACGTAACCGACAACGACCAGTACGGAGCCGGGCGTTGGGTGCTGAAGAATAGTAGCAATAATTTCAGCGGCAGAGTGACCGTCAATCTTGGAACGCTGGAGCTTGCTGGCAACCTTGGTGTCGGCAGTGAAAGTATAGGTATCCTTGGTAATCTTAATGTTCAGCGTGTGATCGATCTTGGGACGACTGGCTCCAATGGTCGGCGCTATGACATCTTTGGTGGCGGCGACAATATTGGAGGAATTGCAAATCAAGGAACCATTGTTTTCAAGGATCCGAATGCGGGAGTTCTCACACTTGGTGCCAATATTACCTTCAATCAGAGTTATTCAGGCGGTGGCGGAGCTGGAGAAATCATCAACGACGGCATCAAAACAATCGTCATCAATGGTGAGTTGTCCGCCCGCGCCTTCAGCGGCACCAATCAGCTAGACAACTCCAGCGTCACTGGAAACAACCACACCTGGATACTTGATGGCAGTAATGCTGGGGATAACATTATCAATGGAGCCATCAATAACAATCCTGCCAGTGGTGGTGCAATAGTCGGCGTGACAAAGGAAGGTTCCGGCAAATGGATACTCAACAGCACCACCAACACCATGAATGGGACCGTCACCGTGAATCGCGGCTGGCTCGAGTTCGCTGGCGGCAGTGCCATCGGCGATGATGCGGTCGTGAACGTCGCAAATGCAGGGGCCGATGGCACCTCGGTCGGCGGCTCTACGCTGCGCATTCGCAGCAGTGAAACCATCGGGGGACTTGCTGGAACAGTTGGTGCCAGTGCCATTCTGGATACTGGTGTTTTGACCATGCGAAATGCCAGCCAGACATTTGCTGGTGTTATTAGCGGGGCTGGTGGCATGGTCCGCACTAACAACGATGCCAATGCCCGTGTCTCTACTTTGACCAACCGCAACTCCTATACAGGCGCAACGACAATCACTACACTAGGCTCTGCCATCCAAGGAAACCGTATTGATGTGCTCAACTTGGCTGACGGCGGTCAGCCAAGCGGGATTGGGGCAGCCACAGTTGATGCCTCTAATTTGGTCATCAATACTGTCACCGGCAATGGCGGGTTGCGATTCATTGGCCTTACAAGCAATAGCACAAATCGTCTCATGACTTTCGGTGCCACGGCTTCTGCTACCACTACTGCGGCACCTGTCGCCATTTGGGCTGACGGTGTCGTTCAGGGGGGCGTGGTTCCGACGGTAAGCTTCACAGGTACAGGGCCAGTGGCCTATACAGCGCCCGATCAAAACTCAACGTTGATGCTGCGTGGACAAAACCTGGGCAACAACACCTTCAATCCTCAAATCACCAACAACGGCACGGGTGTCGTCAATGTCACCAAGATCGAGAGAAGCACCTGGGTGCTGGGGGGGGCAAACACCTTTACTGGAGCGGTGAATATTCTCGCTGGTGTCGGTAGTGACGCCAATAATGCCTTCACGGGCGGCACATTGGTTGTCGCTCATGATCAGGCGCTAGGCACGTCCGCTGGCGGTGTGACTATTGCAGCCTTCCCCAACACGACCAATCCCGCAGGTTCTGGCACCGGCCTCATGCTCAGAGGTGGGCGCACGATTACTGGAGAGACCCTAACGAGTACCATCAGTCAGGCGGCGCTGACTGCTGATAGCGGAGTGAACACTTGGACGGGTGGCATCGTCCTTGGTGGGACCAATGCACAGTTCCGTATCGGTGCTTCTGCAGGCTCAAGCTTGAATATCAGTGGGAACATCACAGGTAGCATTGGCACTGACCGACTTTATCTCGCTGACGCGGGCACGAAGATCTTGGGAGGTTCTAACACTTATACTGGCGCCACATCTGCTGTCGGTGGCGTAGTTCGGTTGGACTACTCCACGAACAATAACTCCAAGCTTGCCGATGCCAGCCTGTTGGAACTCGGGTGGAGGGATAATGGCGTTGTCACCCTGCTTGGTACGGATGCGGATGTCCCGCAACAGGTCTATCTGGCAGGCATGTCGGGTGCCCAGTTGGAGTTGAGTGGTGGAAGCCACATCGAGATCATCACGGGTCTTAATATCAATCAGGGGGTCAACAAAATCACTCGTGTGGCAGGCAGCACTGGTAGTTTGCAGGCCGGGGCCATCACCCGTGCTCAAGGAGGTGGTGTTACTGAGCAAGGAGTATTGGATCTCGCTTCGGCGGGTATTCTGTTCACCTCGACCGGAAACGCTGGCACTGGGTTTAATGCCATCCTTGGCGGCTACGCCACGGTGGCGGGCGCGGGCTGGGCTCAACGCTTGGACAATTTGATCCAAGGGACTGCCGGTGCGGTAACCTCAACAGCTACCACAGATCGTATTACCATCGCCAACATGCGCAATGGTGTGCCGGTACGTTTTGCCTTGAATGCTCCGACGGGTCTGGCGCTGAACACCACCTACTTCGTGGTGAATGCCACAGCCACGGACTTCCAGGTTTCTGCCACGCTGGGCGGCGCTCCCCTCGATATCACCGCTAATGGCACGACTGGCACGGTTGTAACCCATTTCACTACCAATTCTGAACTTGGCACTGCAGGTGCAGTAGCTTCTAACGCCACGACGGATCGCGTTACCATCCCGAATCTGGTGAATGGAACTCTTGTTCGGTTTGTTGCCAATGCGCCCACCGGATTGACTGCTGGGACCGACTATTTCGTGGTGAATGCCACGGCCACGGATTTCCAAGTATCTACGACTTTAGGTGGCAGTGCCATCGACATTACGGCAGATGGAACAACGGGAACCATGGCAAGAACGGGCATTGTCAATTCGGCCACGGCATTTGCATATAACAATGGCACCACAGCGACCACCTTTGGGGCCGGTATCAACACGGATGTGCTGGCCTCCCTCACCCAGGCGGCAGCGACCTCACAAACCCTGCGCTTTAATCAAGCCGCTGCTACCACACTCACCTTGAGTGGGTTGCTTCAACTAGAACAGGGCGGTATTCTTGCCACGACGACTTCGGGAGCTGTAACAATTACAGGTTCGGCCATTCAGCGTTCTGCTAACACGGCGGGGCTCGATACCATCTTCCATAACTACAGCGGCAGCCCTCTGACGGTTGCATCTGTGATTCAGAACAACTCCGGTGCCCAGGGTATCACCAAGGTCGGCCCAGGTTCTTTGATCCTCAATGGAGCCAATACCTACACAGGACGCATCAGCCTCCAACAAGGAATGATCCAGGTTGGCGATGGCACTGCAGGCACCTCTACCGCTGCTCTTTCAGGAGGCACGGGGACACCTGTTAGCATGAGTGAAGGTGCTGAACTCCGCTACAACGTTGCAAACTCTGCCGCCATCTATGATGCGGGTGTTTTCAGCGGCTCTGGCTTGCTGCGTCTGGCAGCCACGAATACAGCGACTTTCCTCATGAACGAGGATAGCGGCAACTGGATTGGAGACATCATCGTCGATGGTGGAAAGCTGCAAGTGGGTGGTAACAACGCTGCATCCATTATGGGTAATTTGCGTGGTCTTACGACAATCAACAATGGTGCCACGCTGGAACTCTTTGGTGCCACGACAGCCACAAGTGGAGCTACACCCCTTCAGGAATGGGTGACTTTTAACCACGGTAGCACGTTCTCTGCCGTTGCTAATGGAGCCACGAATACTGCCCTCACCATGAGTGGTCGGATGATGCTGAATAACACCACTGCTGGTGGGTTTACTGTGAACATGGCTGCAAATCAGGCTGTGACCTGGAGCGGCTACGTCCATGGCAGCAATGGATTTACCAAAACAGGCAACGGTATTCTGACTCTCAGCAACAACAACTTCACCGGAGCTCTTAATGGACAAACGGGCGCAGGAGATACTCCTACCCTGATGGGCCAGATCCTGGTGAATCAAGGCATTCTCCGTGCAGGCAACCCACGCGCTTTTGGAGCTGTTGGTATCGGCAATGAAGTCATCGTCGCGCCAGGTGCCACGGTGGACCTTCGTGGGCAGAGTCTAAACTATGGTGATGATGCAGCCTCAAGCCGTAAGATCTTCCGCGTCTCTGGGGCTGGTTTGAACGCTATGGGTGCCATCACTAACACCACAGGCACCGGTCAATTCTCCCATTTGGTCATGACGGGAAACACTACGCTCAGTGGTGGCGGAATTTTGAATGGATCACGCCTCGATCTCAATGCCTTCGACAGCAACCCGAACAATGGCTCGACTCTTGATGGCAATTTCACCCGTAGCGATGCCACTCTAGATGGCGGCAACTTCGAACTTACCGTCACCGGCAGTCAGGCCGTTGTTTTGCACCAGCCAATCTTTATGTCTGCTCTCAGCAAGATCAATTTGAGAGAGGGCATCCTGCGCTTGGAGATGGATGTTCCTGTGAACGCCAGCAGTTTGTGGACAGGAATTACCGGCGCTAATGTTACTGGGGGCATTGAAATCGGCTATGCTGGCGCAACTTTTGCTGATCAAACTAGTACGGGAACTGGCGCGGGACCGAACGTCGGGGCTCGTCTGAACCTTTTCCGCAACTGGGATGTCCACCATACGGTGGGAATTACCATGAATGGTGTCATCGCCAAGGGGCTGGCCACGGATATTTCGGGTGGTGGCGTCAATTACATCGACACTGGCACGGACACCATCCCGAGCCCTCGCACCTACCTCGATGGCACACTTACATTACTCGGGGACGCCAATCGTAATGTCATTAACAATGAGTCTGCGACTAGCGCTAACAGTGTGGTCGCTCAGTCCAATCTTACTGGCGATATTCAAACGAAGCTAATCATTGGCGGCCAAATCACCGGGGCCGGTGGCTTCACCAAGACAGGCACCCGCGAAGTCCGATTGACGAACAACAACAACTTCTCCGGCGCTCTAAACGTCCTTCGTTTCGGCCAGGTGGCTGTTGGTTGGCAGAGCAATATCGTGAATGTAAACGGGGTGAACTACCAGACCTATGGTGATGGCGAAGGCTGGGCTGAATACGGGCTCACTCTGGCAGGTGCCAATGCACGAGTTTCGGGAACTTCAGACATCAATCTACAGCGCCGAGGTATGTTGACTCTGGATAACACGCAGAGGCTTGATCAAACTTCTGCCGTAGCTGGCGGCAATAATGATGACCGCATCAACAACGCCGCCAACATCAATCTTGAACATGGTTGGCTGCGAATCCATGGCGGGACCACGGCCAACAATGAGGCTCTAGCCACTTCCGGCAGTGCCCAGGTTCGGGTGCAGTCTGGCACCAACATGATCGACCTCTGGCCGACCGATGGTGCGAATCAGGCCATGACCCTGACCATTGGCAACATCACTCGCAGCCCGGGTGCCATCCTGCGCATTCGTGATCTAGATGCCACCTCCACCTTTGGCAGTGCCGCACCGCAGACGGGAACAGACAGTGTTCGCGTGGCGGTGCCAAACTCCTCCAACCTGTCCGAGTATGGAAGCGGTACCTCGACCACGAACCGCAAAATCGTGGCTGGCATCTTTGGCGGCATCATTCCTCACGGATACCTGGAAGACATGCGTGAGATCGGTTACAACAACGCTAACGTCTCCGACCTCTTCAATCAGGGGCGCAATCAGCAGCTTCTTGCGGGCAGTCACTTCATGACTTTGGATGGCGGCTTCCTGCGTCCTTTGGATGATTCCGAATACTTCTCTCCTTATGAGGGCATCCTGGATGCCAGTCTCAGTGGTGGCTCGGGGCAGAATGTTAATTTGACCGACATCAGTGCAGTCGTTCGTCAAAATATGAGCATCAATTCCCTGCGGTTCGGTCCTGTGGCCAACAGCACAGGCGACATGATTGGACAATTCGCCGTCAACAACGGCACGACCATCACAAGTTACAGTGATCCACTGACCCAGACTTTGATTGTGGATGCAAAACTGACTATCGCCTCCGGCATGATCAGCAGCGCTTTCTTCCGCACTGGAAACAGCACGACTGGCAACAATTCCAATCTGGCTGATACGGTGATTCAGGGCGGTGTTCTCGACTTTGGTGCTCGCGAGGCCATTATCAATAACCAGAACGGTTACGTCCGCTTCACAGATGGCACGGTGCAGACTGGCAACCTTTTTATTCGGTCAGACATCATGGGTTCTGGTGGTCTGACAAAGACAGGGTTAGCTCAAGTTGTTTTGGATGGATATAGTACCTACACAGGCATTACCACTGTGTCTGAAGGTGTCTTGAACCTCAGAAATGGTCGGTCATCTGCTGGTGTTGGTGGCCTTGGAAATCATTTTAAAGTCGAGGGGGCGGGCACATTGGTCACCAGCCAGGGGATCACTCTTGGCAGCGCCGCTGCTCCGAAGGATATCTTTGTAGGCACTCTGCAAGGTGATCAGACTGTCATGCAGGCTCAGAATGACCTGACCTATTTCTATGGCGACATCGTCGTCGATAATGTTGATGCAGCTGGTCAAACGCTTTTCAGGCCATTTGCAAGTGTTGGTGGAAACTCCACGCTCATCATTCACGGAGATATTTATGGAGGAAGAATCAACAGCGACGGGACTTATGCTGCTGCATCTGCCCTCACAAGTGACGTTCAGGCGATTGATTCCAGGACCTTGAGCACGGCTGGCTCCTCGAATGGGCACATCATTCTGCGAGGTCAGGTGGGAGATCGTGGAGTAAATGGCGTGGCTACGCCTGTTGCCAATGTTGTTTCCACGCTACCAACAGGATCAACGATTTCTCGAGGCTCTGCAGGTGCTACCACCGTGACTAATGAAAATGAAGTTTTCCGATTTACTATTGAAGGTAATGGACAGCTCAACGTTGTCATGGAAAGACAGCAAGCTGCCGCAGGCCGACTCCTCCTAAACCAGGGGATATTAACATTGGACTATGATCCTACTGCAGTGGGTAATGATGGCACCGGATTCTGGACAAACACTGCCATCAGCAAGATTGCCGGTGCTGATTCCAATAGCGTCTTCAACGCAGGATCCACCAGCAACAATGGCAATGCCTCGATGCATGGATTCAATATTGGTGGTGGTGACAACACCATGCTTTTCATGAAGAATCCTGGACAATTGTTTAACATGGCTAGCTGGCGCGTCAGTGCTGGCGGCACCAGTTGGATCGGTGGCATAAACACCACTGGTACGGTCACTTATGGGGATGGAACCGGAAGCCTCGGTCTCGATAAAGGAGCACGTTTTTACTCTATGGCTGGCGGGAATGTGGATCTGAATATGCGGCTCAATGGTCAGAGTATTCAAAAAATTGGACGAGGTTCGCTCAGTTTGTTAAACACCGCATTGGCAAGCGGAAGTGATACAAATTCGTTCGAATTGGGTGGGGGCACCGTGGTGGTTGATCATCGGGGACAAAACGTCGCTCGACTGGGGAACGCGGGTAATTTTACCTTCCGTGGCGGTAGTTTCCAAGTGCTTGGCAATTCCTCCGCGAATACCACGGCTAGCTATAGCACTGATGCTGGAGGAGTTAGAACTGTCGGCTTTACTGCTGGCGGAAGTGAAATCGAAGCTCGGACCACTGCAGCATTCAGCACCACGGTAAACCTTGGGAATACCAATGCGACGAATGGAATTCTAAGCCGTAGTTCAGGTGCCACGGCTAACTTTGTTGAGAATCAGTCTGCTGGTAGCGTCGCAGCCATAAATCTTGCCTTTGGAAATTCGACCGCCATCTCCCGCAATCGAATCATTTCCTGGGCCACGTATGGCAACTTGTCCCGCACAGCCACGGATTTTGCCATGGTCAACGGTGGAGCCTCCAACGGCATTGAGGCGTTTGCGCGAGCACCTGAGGAGTTTCAAAACAACGTGGCTTCGTGGACCGGCGGAATGGATGTATCGGAAAATGGAGGCGCAGGCTTCTTTGGCACACTTGGAGGTAATCTGGCGCTCAATACTATTCGGTTTGATACGCTTGCCGATAGCGTCGTTAACCTTGGAGGAAGGTCACTTTCTCTCATTGGCGATGAGGTCGCTGGTGCAATTCTTGTCAGTACAAATACTGGAGCGGCCAATAAAACCATCTCTAACGGCACCATCAATATCCTTGATTCTACAGTCAGCAGCGACTTCAACTTTACACGTAATGGCAATGTATCGAATGCAAATCGTGTTGTCACTGGTTTGAGCAATACTACGGGATTGATCCCGGGGATGCTCGTTTCAGGAACCGGTATCCCGGCTGGCACCACGATTGTCAGTGTGGATCTAGGAGCCTCTACCATGACCCTCTCGAACGCGGCCACCGCCAGCAACAATGGTGTTGTCATCACACTGAACAACTATGTGGGTGATGCGGATGGGCTGAACGCCAACAGCCCTGCTAACCAGACTATCACCAACATGCCAACCACGCTTGGGTTGGCGCCCGGAATGTTGGTGCGTGGCCTGCCAGTTATTCGGGCCATCCAGATTACCAGTGGTGGCACAGGTTATACCTCTGCACCTGCCGTAACGATCAGTGGTGGAGGTGGCACGGGCGCTACTGCCACAGCCACAGTCTCTGGTGGGGCCGTGACCGCCATCACCGTGACGGCTGCTGGCAGTGGCTACACAAGCGAGCCCACCATTGCTCTCTCTGGCGGTGGCGGCACGGGTGCGGTTGCTAGAGTGATCGTCCCTGCTGCGGTGATTCCACCAGGTGCATACATCACCCAGGTCACACCAAACTCTATCACCTTGTCTTCCAGGTTGTCTGCTACGGCCACCGGCATCGCCATGGTGACAGCGACGCCTGAACTTATCATTCATCAGTATGGACAGGGATACCTGAACATCGGCGCGACGGTATCAGGTGATGCTGATCTCACAATTGCTGGCCCGAGCACTAGCAATCCCAATGAGTTTAATACTACTGGTGCAGTGCGACTCACAGGTGCAAACACCTACACAGGACGGACCTCGGTGAACGGTTCTGTGCTTGAAATTAGCTCAGCAAATGCACTTGGTGCAGATCCGGCCGCCGCCAGTAATGCTCAACTGATCCTAAATGGAGGAACGCTACGCTGGACGGGGGGGGTAGCCAGTCTGGGCAACCGTGGGGTCACACTCCAGGGTAGCGGCGGCGTGATCGAGGTGACTCGCTCCGATGGCAATCTCATCATAGGGAACGCTGTTTCTGGCACTCAGCCGCAGATCGTTTCCGAAGACGTCTTCCGTGGAGATCTAGTTAAAACTGGCACAGGAACGCTTACGTTCATGGGAAGCGGAGGTGGCCACAATGGTGGCTTCCAGGGATTGCTCGACATTCGTCAGGGTTCGCTGGTAATCATGCAGGATGTTGGTGGCAACAACACTGGCACCACTTCGATTCTTGGCACCAATCGTTCCTGGGCTGACGGAACCATCTTCCGTCAAGGCACCAATGTGCAGTTCTTCCTCGGAAACGGAAATAATGGCGGTGACTGGAATATTGAAGAATTCATGACCTTTGAGGGTGGCAATACGTTCACCTACAGCGGTTTGCTCGATATTGGTGCGGATAATTCTGGAGCCTTGGATGGACAATTGAACCTTGGTAACCGCCGCCCATTCAACCTGAATGGCGTCACCAACATCGCAGGTAATACCACCTTCGATATCGGCGTGAACTCCAACCTTCGATTCGCTCTTGAAGCCGGCTACGTCATGGGTGGTGGAGACATTATCAAAGACGGTCAAGGCCAGATGGAGTTTCGCGGTAACATCCCCGAGTGGAAAGGTAACCTCATTATCAAGCAGGGTACTGTTTATGCGTTCAATCAGGCGGACATGTTTGGCACTGGCTATTCTTCCGCCAAAAAAATTACTCTTGGCGACAGCGAGCGACAAGGCACAGCGCAACTTCTTATCAACAATGCTGGCAACATCCAGAACTGGATCCAAGAAGTGAAGCACGACATTGATGTCGTTTACAACCCAGCCCAGACTAAGCGTCTTGGTATCGACAATCCTGCCAATGGCAATCGGACATCCTTTGATGGGAACATCACCCTCAATGACAGTCTGATCGTTCTTCTTCAGGATGGAACTATCTCTCAGGGGGGGGAGCAGGCGATCTTGAACTTTAATGGTAAGTTCCGCGACGGCAGCACAACTAGTGGTAACCTCGTCTTCCAAGCGACCGACACAGGCGGTGCCAACGACAATGTCAACGGTCGCATGACTGGATACGCAGTCCTCAACGGTGACAACAGTGGTTGGACAGGCGATATCACCCTCAGCACGAACACCTCCAACGACTTCGACAAGACCGCTGTCTTACGTTTCGGTAATAATCTTGCCCTTACTGCTGCGAATGACGTGTTGATGAACTTCAACTCCATGATTCAGACTGGTGGCAAGTCTGTGACCATTGGCGGACTAACCACCAATGGCGGCAACGGATCTTTCTATGGCGAAGTAGGCACACTGAACGCTTCCACCAATGGAAGCTCCGAGATTATTGAGAACGCCGACCCAACTCCAGGCAGTCTCACGATTACCCAGACCACGCCAGCCACCTTTGAAGCCGTTTGGGATGCTAAGTTCCGCGACGGTGTGCCAAACAGCCAGTTCTTCGCCCCGGGAACCAATTCCCACCTCAGTGGCGGCTCATTTAGCCTAGTAAAAGCGGGCAACGGCTGGAGCACGCTCACTCTTGATAACGACTACACAGGAACGACCACGGTCTCTAGCGGTATCCTTCAGGTTGGTAAAGGTGGCGTGGGAGACACTGGATCCCCGAATGCCCTGGGAACGACGGTTAATAGCGGCGCTACAATTGCTGGAACCGGTTGGGTCATGGGATCATTGGTAACGAATGCCCTTACCGTTCAGTCTGGCGGTTCAGCTTCTCCTGGGGATCTCGGAGGTCGCGAGATGGGCACATTAAATGTGAGTGGTGACGCCATTTTCAAATCGGGCTCGGAAGCGCTCATGCAGGTCCGGTTGCCCACTTACAATGCGCCCGGCTCAGTGGATGCCTCGGATGCCAATTACTTCAATTGGGTCAGTTCCCTCCGCACCGACGAGTTCTCCAACGCTCTCAACACCCTGGTCACTACTCAGCAGCATGATATGATCAATGTGCAAAACACCACCGGAGCTGGCTCGATCAGAATCGAAAACGGTGCCAAGATAACGCTTATCAATGAAGGCTACGCTCCTCGCGCAGGCGATATCTTCCACCTGTTTAAAGCAGGCACCAACGGAACCAACGGTGTGCTCGGAAACATCAACGTCGGCACTACCAGCCTGCGCACAGGTGCTGAGACAGGTACGGATCTGACCCTCTTTGAGCTTGGGGGCAACTACCGCTGGGACACCAGCCTGCTGAATACCCTCGGTGCTTTAGTCGTGGTCACGCTTTCCGGACCTTCGCCATTCTCTCCGCCGAGCATTGTTTCAGGGCCAACCCGCTCTCCAGCCACTGGAGTGCTTGAGCCAGGAGTCACCTTTACCATTACTGCCAAGGCTGACTCCACCACTTCCGTTCCGATCTCATTCACACTCATCAAGGGTGGATCTGCTGTTGAGGAAGATCTGATTCAGTCTGTTGTTCTGTCACCCGCCAACGGCATCCCTGCCGGTAGTGGAGTGACCGCAACCTTTACCCTTGCTGCCAGCACAAATACCAAAGGCAGCTATCAGGTTCGCGCGCAGAATTCGGGCGGCTCGGCCCTGAGCAGCGGTGTGGCCGTAATTGACGTGAATGACACTCCTGTCATTCTCGCGGGTGGCCACCCTGTTTCAGAAGTCAAAACGCCTGGCACGCCACTGGAACTTACTTCCACTGTCACGGGCCCAGGCCCATACAATTCGGTTTGGACGAAGCGAGTCGGTGGTGTGGACACCGTCGTGGCAACCCTTCCTGCCACCGCCCTGGTCCCCCCACAGAATAAGTTCAAGAGCACCTTCACCATCCCCGAAATCACGGAGGCTGATCAGGGTGGCTACTTCTGCCAGTTCGTTTCTACGGCGAATCCAGCCCTTCAAGTGACCAGCAATATTGCCACCATCACAGTACGTGATGCAGTCACCAATGTCATAGCCACCCGCACACGTGATCCAGGTCCGACCTATCAGGGAGAAAACATCACCTTCAGCGTCACTGCTTCAGGCGAAGAGCCTTTAACTTACAAGTGGTTCCGAGTAAGTGGTGCCAACTCTCCAGTGCAGGTCAGCACCAATGCCTCCTTTGTGGTGAACAACACCGCCATCCTGGCCTCACCAGACAGCTACTACTGTGTCGTTTCGAATCCTGTCAGTCCCGGTGGAGTGCAGAGCAACAGCCTAAATCTTCCCGTCCTCAACCCTCTTCCGGTCGTTAGTAGCCACACAGCGACGAGCCGCACCTTGCTTGCTGGGCAGCCTTTCAGTATGGGCGTTACGGCCACTGGTCGTCCGGACCTTCGCTATCAGTGGAAGCGCAATGGAGCCAACGTTGCTGGTGCCACGAACGCCACTTATGCTCTGAACTCGATCGGCATTGCCAACGGAGGCAGTTACTCCGTTGAGGTATCAAACACAGCCGGCAAGCTGCTCATTCCGACTGCTCCCGCACTGGCGGAGATCGTGGTTGTGGACGACACGACTCGTCTGCTGCCAGTCAAACTGGGTTCAGCCAGCTTCTCATTGACTGCCAACGTGGGGCGCGGACCCAAAGCCAACGTCGCCTACAAATGGTACAAGCGTGTTTATGTGGAAGAAACCGTCCCGCCTGAGGAAGAAGGCGGCGAGCCGCAAACCATCATCGTCCCTCAAGATGAGGAAGTTAGTATCACAGATGCTCGTTTCACAGGCGAAACCTACAATGGCACTGCCGTCAATGTGCTCAAGGTCAGCAATGTATTGATGTCTGACGATGGGCTCTACGTCTGCAAAGTAACCGGACCTGGTGGAACTGAGGTTGCAGGCTGCTTCTACGATGTGCGCGTGTATGATAAGGTGCCCGTGAACAACACTCCTGCGTTTCTCAGTCCTGGCGTTATCGGTGGCTTCTACACCGATTCGATAGTCATCAATCTGAATGACCGCGGCACTCCCCCCGTAACCTTCGCTGAAGCTGATGTGCGCCGCCGCGCCCCGGTTAGCTTTAATGCCACGGGCCTCCCCGCTGGCCTGACTCTCAACAGTACCACAGGTGTCATCAGCGGCTATCCCACCAAGGCCTCCACTCCTGGGACTCCCTACAGGATCACCACCTGGGCAACGAACCAGTATGGAGATTCCGAGAAGCTCCAGTCCACCATCACCATTCATCCTTTGCCTTTGGGAGTTCCCGGTGCCTTTGCTGGTCCCGTGGCTCGCAGTCAGGCTCTGAATGGAAACCTTGGAGGTCGCTTCGAAATGACCGTGACCGCCCTCGGCACATTCTCTGGGCAGCTCACGCTCGGCAGTGCTGCAGCTCGTTCGTTTAAGGGCAACTTCGTCATGAACGTGGACAACACTGGGGCGCTAACGGCGACACCCGCCGCTACCGTCGTCATTCCTGCCACGACCACATTGCCGGCTCTCACCATCAGCTTCAAGCTCAGCATCACCCCAGCTGCGGCAGCTGTGCCACCAGCACTCCAAGCGCCACCCTCGGTCATCATCACTGATGCCACCATCTCTTCTAGCTCGGGCAGCGTTGCCTTTACCGGATGGAGGAATAACTGGGCTGCCAGGGCTGTGGCAAACACGTCACAGGTGCCTAGCGAGTTCGTGGGTAACTACAATATTGGGCTGATGCTGCCAGATGGCCCGCTCGTCCCCTCAAAGGCGGTGCCACAGGGTGCTGGTTTTGCGACCGTCAAAGTCGCTGCCGCAGGCACTTACAGCATCGCAGGCAGAACACCTGATGGTGAGTCCATCACTGGCGGCTCTTTCGTGGGCCCAGAGGGTCAGATCTTTGTCTTCCAGTCGCTGTATAGGACGACCACCAGAGGCTCTATTCTGAGTGATGATGCCAGCACTTCGGTGATTGAGAGCCTGCTGATCGATACGCGGGACACGCCTAGCCCCGTTGACAACGACCTTGGCGGCATCATCTCCCAAGTTCGTCCGCCCGACCCGGGGCTTACCTCCGTGGCGCGCACTTATCGTTCCGGATTCGGCACGAGCCAGGTGCTTGCGGGTGTTCCCGCAGCCACGGTTACCACACCGGTGAGTTTGGTTGTCGTCGGCGGCATTTATTCCCCACCTCCGACCACCACTGGCGCCACCACCGTGTTGATGGGGGTCACTGCAGGGGTCAATAATGCGGAACTCATCTTCCTTGAGGATGGTGAAAACAATGTGAACACCACTGACAATCCAAGCTTCCAAAGGCTGAGTCTGGGAGCCACCAATCCTGTTATCAGCATCGGTGCAAGGAGCGTCATCACTGTGCCCAAAAAGGCGACGACACCTACCATCGTCAATCCTGCGGGCACTACCCTGACAGCGGCTGCCGCCACAGGCTTGTTCAATGGGACCTTTGCCCTTACGGATGACGATCCTACGACTGCTCTGGTCAAAGCCGACGAGTTGAAGCGTTCCGTCACCTTCTCCGGCACCATCATCCGTCATCGCCTGCCGGATAATTCCACCGTTCAGTATGGCATTGGATACTTCATTCTCGATGATGTGCCGCAAAACACCACGACTCCGGTCACGACCTCGAAAACCTCCCCCAAAATTTCTGGTCTGACCATCTTTAAACCCCTTGGTTCCTCTCTCCCGTGAGCTGACTCTGACACGCTCAGCTAAGACGCCGGTCTGCTTAAAATCAGCCCGGCGTTTTCTTGGTGGTTGTCATTTCGTGCCTGACTCGCTAGCATCCACGCCCGTGCGCATGAAGCGTGCGGCTTTCCTCTCTCCAGCGCATGTTTTCCCTCCCGGTGGTCAAAGTCGGCTCCGTCCTCGTTGATGGCTCCGAGCCTCTATTCATTCTCGGACCCTGTGTCATCGAAAGTGAGGAGTTTATCTGGGACATTGCCGACCGTCTTGGGGCACTCGCCAACAGTCTGCGGCTGAAGTGGATCTTCAAAGCCTCCTATGACAAAGCCAACCGCAGTGCAGGCAGTTCGTATCGTGGCATTGGCGTGACGGCGGGCTGCCAGCTCCTCCAGCGGGTCGGCCAGAAGCTGGGCGTCCCCGTCACCACAGACATCCACTCCCCTGAGGAGGCAAAAATCGCCGCCGAATACATCGACCTACTGCAAATCCCGGCCTTCCTCTCGCGCCAGACCGATTTGATCTTGGCCGCAGGCATGACCGGACGTGCCGTGAACGTCAAAAAGGGCCAGTTCATGGCTCCCTGGGACGTCAAAAACATCGCCGAAAAGCTCCAGTCCGTGAACTGTCAAAATTTCCTCTTCACCGAGCGTGGCACCACCTTTGGCTACCAGAATCTCGTCGCTGACATGCGCTCCCTCTACTGGATGCGTGAGCTTGGCTATCGCGCCATCTTTGATGCCACCCACTCCGTCCAGCGCCCCGGTGGTCTCGGCACTACCACTGGCGGTGATGGCAAACTTGCCCCCGTCTTGGCTCGGGCCGCCGTCGCCTCGGGTTGTGATGGAGTCTTCATCGAGACACACCCCGAGCCCGCCAAAGCCCTATCCGACGGCCCCAATCAAATCCCCCTCGCCGAGCTACCCCAGGTGCTCAGCCAACTGCGAAAAATCCACGCCCTCGTCAAAGAAGGCCAGTGACATGCAACGCACCTCACCCACCGGCAGTTCGTCTCTACTTGGGGCACTCTTCGCCATTCTGGCGACCAGCGGCAGTCTGCCTTCACAGGACACCGTTCCTCCTGAGAGCCCCATGGCATCCTTTGGGAAAATGATCCCGGAAGGTTTCGTCAATCGTGACGTCATCATCCCCTCCTTTGATCAAAGCGGCAGAAAGACCTCCGAACTGCACGCCGAGACCATCACGCGCATTGATCAGGAGCGGCTTCAGGCCACACGGGTCGTCATCCACGTCCTTGCCGCTGATCCCACAAAAACCATGCGCATCGACCTCCCAAGCGCCACCTTCCACCTCACCGATCACCTCCTCCGCAGCGCTGAGCGTTGTACCGTGACGCGGGCAGATTTACAGACTTCGGCTGATACGCTCGTTTTCGACACGCGTACTTCCATAGGCACCATGGGGGGGCGAGTCCGCACATTGATCTTTGACACAGGCACAGTCTCGCACGAATCCAAAGCTGACCAACCCGCCAAGCCTGCCAACTGACATGAAAAACCTCTGCCTCCTGATTTGCCTCCAGCTTGGATGCATCATGTCGCTGCACGGCCAGGGAGCCACCCGACTCTCCACCCCCTCTGGCGGCGATACCAAAAGACAGCTGGAGCAGGCCGCAGAGCGCCTCCGTGCAGCCCAGAAAAGTGGTGAACTCGACCGTGCCAAAAGCACCGCCAAAGAATTGCTCAAAAACCTACCACCTGGTGTCACGGATGCAGCCAAAG
Source organism: Verrucomicrobiaceae bacterium (assembly GCA_021151605.1). GTDB lineage: Bacteria > Verrucomicrobiota > Verrucomicrobiia > Verrucomicrobiales > Verrucomicrobiaceae > Prosthecobacter. The sequence goes on along the minus strand of JAGKWZ010000030.1, from coordinate 40 downwards.
CCGCCCTGCAAACCCCCGAGGCGCGTGCTCAGGCCATCGA
>JAGKWZ010000262.1 GCA_021151605.1 Verrucomicrobiaceae bacterium | reverse complement strand
GGCACCGTAGAAGAAGACATGAGTCTTCCTTCTAGAGTCTGTGGCGCTTTCGAGGCCTGCGGAATGCTCACGCCTTCCGCTACATCCGTCGGATTGCCATCCGTGATCAAGACCACTGCAGCAGTTCGGCTTCCCTGGCCTCCTCCACCACGCAGAGTCTTCAGCGCTCGCTCCTGCTCCGACTTCGTGCCGCTAAAGTCGAGCTTCGTGAAGTCGGCCACGTTTTGCAGTCGCTCATCCACGAGTTGAGTCTTCACCCGGAACATGCGCCCAAGTTCATCCAGCCATGATGGCGGCGACTTGGCATCCTTGCCGAGTGCCTCACGCATGGATTCGCCACGCGTCATGCCGCCGGAGGTTTCTGCTATCTGTAATGACGCGCTGTTGTCCGCGACGATCACGACTTCGTTCTCGCCCGTCTTCGGTTGCTTGCGCGACCAAACCGGGTCCGTGAGGCAGAAGACCAGCAATCCCAACGCACCTAGTTTACAAGCCATCGCCGCCCATTTCGTGACACCCCGCAGCGGTGATATCCGATAACCCCACACCAACACCACTACCGCCACTGCAAGGATCGCAGCGACAAGCCAGAGGCGCTCAGGATGTTGGAGGGTGAGGGTCATACTGGAGCGCACGCGTCCTCGCGTGCCGATTCACGCGTCCTCGCGGGAATCCGTTCGATGAGTAGCTTCCTCCCAAGATCAATGATCGTGGGCTTCGGCGGGTATCCTGGAACGGTGTTCCGCGAAGACGCGAAACACGGCACGCGAGACGCGCGCGCTCCAGTTTTGATTCGTGACTCAGTTCCCATTTCCAAGCTCCTGATAATATCGTTTCACCAACTCGCGGAAGGCGGGCGGCACGGGATCGCGATCCACGGGGACCATGGGGTTCTTCGTGTCGCGTTTGGCAAGTTCTTCCGCCACGCGATCACGCAGCTCGACGAGCGGATTCAGGATTCGCATCTGGAGATGATCGACCTGCGGAGCTGCATCGTTGCGTTCGTGGTCGATGCGCATCGCGCGGGCATTGTCGAGCACTTTGGCGGCTTCGTTGCGCAACTCGGGCTGGTTCAAAAGCTCCTCCACATTGCGCAGGCGATCTGTCCAGCGTTCGTAGCCTTCGCCGGTGAAGGGCCGGTCATTCGCGACTTCTGCACCTTGATCAAAGAAGAAGGCTCCACCGTCTTCGCCACCACCTCCACCGCCTCCAGCATTGTTGCGTTCACGACCACCGGGCTGCTGGGTCGAACGATTGGCAGAGAGCTGCTGCGCTCCCTTTTGCTGCGGCTCGGCTGAATTCTCAGGCGATGGCTGACCGCCTTGCCCGGCTTCACCGGGCTTTCCACCCGTGCCATTTTTTCCGCCGCCACCTTCCTTGCCTTCGCCTTGCGCCATTTGGGGAGGCTCTCCGGGCTGTGCATCTTTAGGCTCACCCGGTTGCGTGCCGTCTCCATGCTTCTGACCTTCTTGCCCCTTTTGACCGCCTTGACCTTGCTGACCTGAAGGTGCGTTTGCCCGTTGCTGTGCGGGTTCTTTCCCCTCGCCAGGAGCCTGGCCGGGCTGCTCACCTTTGGATTCACCTGGCTTCTGGCCTTGAGCCATCTCTCCGGGCTTAGGCTCATCTTGACCTGACTGTTCCTTTTGACCGGTTTTCCCCTCGCCAGGTTCCTTCCCAGCCGTTTCGGCAGGCTTCTGACCTGCGGATTTCGCTTCTCCTTTGGTTTCAGCCGAAGGCTTACCACCTTCTTTAGATTTGTTGGCTGTGGCTTGGGCGCTCCGCGTCTCCGCGTCTCCCTTCTCCGTATCTGGCTTGCCTTGACCACCTTGACTCTCCTGACCTTCTTGACCTTCCTGACCGGCTTCCTTGATCAACTTGTCCAATTCCGTCCGCGCCATCCGCAGTGCTTCCGTCTCACTGCCGAGCACACTTTCTGCGGCCTTCTCCACACCTTGCTGAAGCTGATCCACGAGCGTGTTGGCTTTGCGTTCGGCGTCTTGGGCTTCGGCGCGTTGGCCGTAACGGGACTGCATCCGCGCTTCGTCGAGGTGCTCTTCGAGTCCGCCGGTCTTGGCTTCGCGCACGGCTTCGTAGAGGCGTCGATGCAGAAGCGGGTTGTTGCCCTCGGCCTGCTCACTCACGCGTTTCATGTCTTCGAGCAGCTTGGTGACCTTTTCCTGCTGCTCTTGGATCTGGCGTGAGGCCTCACCGCCTTTGAGCATCTTGTCGAGATCGGCGCTGGTATCACCACTGGGCTCGCCGGTTTTTTGGTTCTCCAGGGACTCGGCGATCTGCTTCTGCTTCTCAGCCAGCTCGCGGGCCTGCTGACGCATCTGCTTCATCTCATCGCCAAAGCGCTTGGCGGTCTTCTCTTTAAAATTTTCCTGCATCTTCTCCAACTCACGCTGAGCGCGAGTGGCCGAGTTCGCAGCTTCGGCGAGTTGCTGTTCCTTGAGCTTTTCGGCGGCTTCATTAACCTGCTCGCGGGTTTGTTCGAGTTGCTGTTTGGCCTCGGCCATGTTCGCGGCGTTCTCGGGTTTCTCCATGCGCTCTTTGAGATCATCGAGATCATTCACTAGCTGCTTCTGCTCTTCTTCGAAACGCTTGAGCTGGTTTTGCAGCTCTTCCTTTTCCTGCTCGGTCTTGGCCTGATCGAGCTGCTTTTGCAGTTCCTTCATCTTCTCGGCCAGTGCTTCCTGACGGCGTGCGAGTTCCTTCAGGCGGTTCAGCACTTGCAGGTTCTCCTGCTGCTCGGCGGTCTGTTCTTCGGTGGCCTGCTTCTCCTCTTCGTAACGCTGCTCGTCCTGCTTCATCTCGAGCTCCATGAGCTGATTCTGCATCTGCTTTTGCTTACCACTGGCGCTCTGTTTTGACTTCGAGCGCATGATCATGTGCTCGCGACTTTGCGCCTGATGCAGCCACTCCAGCGCGCTTTGCTCAAAGGTTAGCGCTTGGTTCAAAGACGCACGCTTCTTCTCTTCCGCTGCCATGCCGAGTGGATCGAGAGCGTCCTTCATGCTCTTCCAAGCTTCCGTAAGCGCGGTCTTGATCTGGGTATCCTCGGCTTTCTCCATCGCCTCTTTGGTTTGTTCTAAAGCCATCGCTTGTGACTCCTGCACAACACCGGCATCGGATGCCGCTGCTTCCATGGTCTTGCCAGCGTTCGTATCGCGCACGAGCCGCCAAGTGGCATTCACGATCTGCTTCTCCAGCTCGACGAGTTTGTCCGTGTCTCCTTTGGGTTCCTTGCCGGGCGGTCCGGGAGGTGATTCGCCCTCGCGGAAGATGTCTTCAAAGTGGCGCACCTCGGCGAAGAACATGTCGCTCATCGCGCGGCGCACTTCGCCCTGCGGTCCGGTGTCCTCGGCCCAGAAGTGATAGCTCACGAGCTGACGGGGTGAGGTGTCTTCACTCTCCAAAGCGAGCAGTTCCTTCACGTCCTGCTTCTTCGAAGGCTCGGTGACGCCATGTTTAAAAATAACGTCCTTGGTTTTGCCTGCGATGCTGAAACTCGCGCCGCTCTTCGTCACGCCGAGATCATCCCAGACCTTCGCTTCGACCGGCAACTCCTGAATCTGCGACACCTGCACATCGCGCTTTGGGAAGACGACCTCGATCTTGGCGAGTTGGTTCGACTGCACGGTCACGCTGATCCATGGCGGGTTCTTGTTCGCGCGCTCTTTGTCATCGACGAGATGCACGCGCCACTTCTGCGTCTTCTCCGCCTTCATCGTCGCCACAAGGATGGTTGGATCTTTAGAAGATGGCTTGAGTGGCAAAGATGTTTTGTCTTCGCCGAAAAGCTCCGCGTCTTTGACGGGCTTGTTCAACTTTAGACTAAAGTCGATGGAGCTGCCTTCCATCGCCGAGATCTTCATCGTGTTCTTGATCTCCTTCGGTGGCAGCTTCGTGTAAGCCGGTGGCGTGATCTTCACATCCACCTGCTCCAGCTTTGGATACACAAAGGTCGTGATGGTGTGCTGCTTCGATTTGCCCTCGCCGAACTCAACATGATAGCGTGCGTCCTTGTCCACCTTCGCAATCATTCCGCCGAAGACTTTTTCATCCACCGTGAGCCGCATCGGGATGCGATCCCGCTCCTTGCCATCGAGTTCGGAGATGATCAGTGTCGCGTCAGCAGGCACCTCTTTGGCAAAGGTGGCCTCGACAACGAGCCGTGAGCCGCGCTCGATCTCGGTATCGCCGGGTGTGACCGTGGCGGAGAATTCAGGTGCTGGAGTTTTGCTTTCGACAGTCTTCTGCTCAGCCATCCTCAGATGATCTTTGTTCTTCCACAGAGCGCGATTGACCCAAATGACAGTGCTGATGAGCAGCACGGTGGCAGTAATGAGGCTGCGAGATCCCCACAAAATGTTCCGCCAGCCTATGATCATCTTGGTCCAATCCTGCGTAGCGGCATAGTCAGTAAACTGCGAAATCACGCGACGTTCCAAAAACGAAGGCTCAGGCTTCTGTAGTAGCTCTGCCGCCGTCACAGCGAGGCCGTTCAGTTTTGGGTCTTTGACCTCCAAACGCCGTGCGACATCCAACGCCGATGCCCTGCGCCGATAGAGCAGCCAAGAGAATAGGCCGCTGGAAGCGACCATGATGGCAATGCCCTGGATAAAACGAACCCGCCATGGTTTGGGCAGCCAGTCAGGGTGATTGGCAAGCGTTAGCAACAAAACGCCAAGAGCGAGAAACATCAGGATCACAAATCGCTGGCGCTTCAGCGTGCGCATCTTGTCGATGACCACGCGGAACTTCTCTTTGAGTATTTCGGCTTCGATCATGGTGATGAATACGCGGGTTGAAGGGTTCCCTGTCTGATTCTTCCAGCCAGCCAAGTTTCCCAGGCGAGGATGGCGAGCAAGCTGCCGAGCAGCCAGATCCACGCACGTTGCCGGGCCTCCTGCTCGGTGATGGCGAGACGTTCTTTGTCCTCGGCTTTGGTGCTGGTGGTGGCATCGACTTCACCCGCTTCGACCCGCACACCGAGTTCGCGCAGCTTGGCGAGCTCCATCGGGGTGATGCGACCTTCTTCAGGGGCGAGGTTGATGGCGATGAGGCGATCTTTACCCATCGTGTAAACACCCGGCATCTCGGAACGAATGGTGTCGCCGGGTTTCGGTGTGAGCGTCTGGCCATCGGGAGTCATGATGGAGGTGGCTCCCTCCAAAGGAAGCACATCTCCCACCAACAACGACGCGCCTTTTTCGTTGCGGAAGCCAGCGGCTTCCAGCCAGCCGTAGAGCAGCGGGACGAACTTCGTGCTGAGCGCGAGTTGGCTGTCGGCAGGATGCCAGCCGCTGGTGAGCAAGATAAGGTGGCCCTTTGCCACGATCGCCGGATCTCCGCCATCAAAACGGGCGAGCACTTCGAGTGGTGCGTCTTTGGGTAGCGTGAGCTTGCGGTGTTTCCAAAAGCGGAGCTTCGTGAAATCACGCAGGCGCTCATCAGCGAAGGAGCGCAGGAGTGGGTGCGTGGTCTGGATTTCGGAGAGCATCTGGTATTCGTCGGACGAAGCTGAATTGTCTGATGCGTCTAACTGAATGCCGCTGATGCCCGTAAGTGCTTCTAGGTCCTGCGCCTTCATTTCCGGCGTGACTACTGCGATGACCAAACCTCCGCGCTCAGCCAGAGCACGCATGCTTTGTGCCAAAGGTGCGCTGAGTCTGGGACCGGAAATGAAGACAAGCTCTGTGTCTGCGGGAAGGCTCTGTGCAGTCTCCGGCACAACAGCCAGCTCAGGCAGCAAACTCGGTGTCGGCTGCAAAGCACGGCTCAGATAAAAGAGAGGCGATGAGGCTTCACCACGTGTCTTTTCATCACCAATGAAAACGATCTTCACGGCCTTCGGCTGCGCAGGAGCAATGAAGATGCGGTTGTCGAAATCCCAGGCATCGCCGGTGAGATTGATTATGCCAGCAGTGCCTGGAAGGCTGAGAACGCGGCTGGCTCCGGGTGGCAGATAACCGGAGGTCGGTGGCTCGGTGCCCTTGTCCCAGGTGAGCTTGAAGTCGCTGGCTTTGGAATCGCGGGTGTTGCTGAGGCGAACGCGAGTCGTGGGAGCATCGCTATGGCCGGACAGGCTTTCCTCAGCACTCGCCGCGAGACTCAACGTGAAGTTATCGGAGTTCGGTGCATCCACGCGCACCACCTCGACGGCGATGTTTTCCGGCCAGACCATGCCGCGCAAGGCATCCATCCGCGCGCCTTCCTGGAAGTCGGTGATGACGATGACTCGCTTCTTCAATCCGCTCAAACCTTGCGCACTGCCGAACCAACCTGCGGCATCTACGAGCGCCTTGCCGAGATCAGTCGAAGCCCAGCCGGGCTTTAGCGCAGCTAATTGCGGCTGCAAAGCAGCGAGCCGGGTACTGGCGGAGGTTTTATCTTGATCGAAGGACCAGAGCAGCTTCGTCTCACGATCCAAGGTCGCCACGGCGAGACGATCCGTAAGGGCGATCTTCTCCAGGTGTTGTGTCGCGGCAGTGATGACTTGTTTCCAAAGATCACCGCGCTGCATCGACGCGCTGCGATCCAGCAGCAGCACGGTGGCTTGATTCTGCGAGACAGAGTCTTCATTCTCCGAGCGCCAAAGAGGGCGGGCAAACATCAGCGCGAGCAGCAGCAACGCGAGACAGCGAAGCAAGAGCAGCAGCCAGTTTTCCAGACGACGCTTGCTCACCGGCATCGGCGTCTGCGCATCCAGAAACATCAGCGAGCTGAACTCCACCCGGTCCTGCGGCGGCTTGCGACGCAGATGCATCAGGATCGGCCCGATGATGGCCGCACCGCCGAGGAGATAGAGTGGGAAGAGCCAGGTCATCGGCGTGCCACGCCTCCTTTCTTTCTCAGACGGGCGGAAAGGAAGTCGAAGAGGACGTGCTCGATGGGGGTGTCGGTCGGGGTCCAGTGATACTCGATGCCTTGGCGCTCGCAGACGCGACGGATGAAATCGCGGTGGACGTTGAGGCGGTTCAAATAGACCTCGCGAGCGGAGTCGGGATCGATGAAGCGCTCGGTGCCGGTTTCGGCATCGCGGAAGTGCGCGGCTTTGTCGAAGCTGAATTCGATCTCGGCGCGATCCATGACGTGGAAGAGCACCACATCATGGCCCATGGCACCGAGCAGGCCGAGCTGGCGCTCCAGCTTCTCCACAGGTGCGAGCAGATCCGACACGAGACAAATCAGGCCGCGCTTGCGGACGAGATCGGCGAGTTGGCTGACACTGAGATCGAGCGATGTGGCACCCGCAGGAGCGGGCTTTTCCAGCTCCAGCATGAGCCGCCGCAGATGACCGGGGCGATTCCGCGCGGGGATGTGTTCCTGCAACGTCTGACCAAAGGTCGTCACGCCCACGGCATCGCCCTGCTGCATGAGAAAGAGGGCCATCGTGGCGGCGAGCGTGGCCGCGTAATCCGCCTTCGTCATCGGCCCAGAACCAAAACCCATGGAGCGGCTGTGATCCACGACGAGCTGGCAACGCAGGTTCGTCTCGTCCTCGAACTTCTTGATGAACGTGCGGTCACTGCGCGCCAGCACCTTCCAGTCGATATAGCGCGGATCATCGCCCTGGACGTAGGCCCGGTATTCGGAGAACTCGACCGAGAAGCCGTGATATGGGCTGCGATGCATGCCTTTCCAGAGACCCTCGACAATGACCTTCGCACGCAATTCTAGAGAGCGAATGCGCGCGAGGGCGGAGGTGTCGAGGTGAGATTGCATTAGGATGTCTGGGGCAAAAATGGTGAACCTAAATCATCGGGGTTTCTCTTAATCGTGGAGCCTCAAAAGCCGATAGAGTCATTGTTGCGACACGAAGAACAGCATCCCACTCACACTGTTTCAAATCTGGGTAACACTCCTGCACTTGCGTTGGAATAGAACATCCCTCTGCACAGTTCAGGACATCTGAAAGCGATGCGCCCAATCGAGCCAACTGGAGACCTCCGAGAGTAAAGGAGTCGGAAGCAAACTCACTTACTCTAATGCATTCAATCGCCTGAGTGTTGTCGTCTGTGTCAGAGCCTAATGACAAAAAAGCCGCACGAAGCCTTGTGTCAGCAGCTAAAAAAGCCCCAGCAGACCTCGCTTCGGAGACTTGGCTTAACGCTTCCTGAAATAGCTGCTGAGGCGCTCTATTCATAAGTAGCTCTTTGTTGAGATTCACTTCCCCAAACTCTCAATCAGCCTCCTGATCACCTTTGCCACCGTGACGCCTTCGGCTTCAGCGCGGTAGTTGATGAGGATACGATGTCGGAGCACCGGCAGCGCCATCGCTCGAATGTCATCAAGGGTGACGTGGGCGCGGCCTTGGATG
>JAGKWZ010000004.1 GCA_021151605.1 Verrucomicrobiaceae bacterium | reverse complement strand
TAGACATAGTTCGGGAGGGTGCTATTACCTCCGCCTTGGAAGACGTTCAGCCAGGCTCCCATGCCGGGGTGGCGGATGGTGCCACGCAGCTCGTAGCTGGTGTGCATCATGTAGTTCCCCTGCTCATGCGCGCCCTGGGTGGAGGTGAGGGAGCGGATGACAGTGCCGTGGTGCATCTGCTGCGCGGTCAGCGGCAGGTTTTCAGCGAGCTGGACGCCATCAGCGCTGGTCTTGATGGCCTTTGTAGGGCCGCCAGTGGCGGTGCCGGGCTTTGGATCCCAGGTGTCAAGGTGGGTCTGACCGCCGCTCATGTACAAATAGATGACGTTCTTCGCGGTCGGGACCTGCTTCAGCTTCGAGGAATGCTCAAAGGCGGCGAAGGACTTGCTGGTCATGGACTGGCCGAGGAGGCCGACGCCAAGCAGCGAGGAGGCTGTTTTGGCGGCAAAGTCACGGCGGGTGATTTCGCCGGAGCGGAGGAGTTTGGAGGCGAGTTCTTGTTTCATTGAGGTGCTTTCTGGATGCTTGGAGTTCTGACTTTTGACTTCTTTGACGATTTCTTGACGGCTCGTGGCGCGGTTTACTGCACGAAGATGAACTGCTGGGTGTTCAGCAGGGCGTAGATGAGGTCTTCCGTGGTGTTGAGGCCGGTGTCCTGGGCTTTGCCCCAGGCTTCTTTTTCCTTCGCGGTCGGCTTGCGGGCGAGGATGGCCATGTAAGCGGCTTCGAGCTTGTCGTCTGGATACTGGGCCTTGCTGATGGCGAGCATGAGCTGGCTGTATTTGCTCAGGATGTTGGGCATGAGGTTGCCGTTCATCATGAAGAGGCTCTGCGGCACGCTGGCGTCGTAATTGGCGTTTTCGATGGTTTCGCGGTCGCTCTGGCCGAAGTCGCGCAGCGGATGGCCACGGGGGGCAGGGCTTTCGAGCTCGGCGGCGCGGAGGTAGTCGCGGGACTGCTGAGCACGGGCGCGGAAGTAGTCGCGGTGCTGCTTCTCGGGGATGCCGTAATACTCGGCCTCTTCTTTGTAGGCGATCTGGCGCTTTTCTTCGTCAGCTTTGCGCTCTTCGGGGGTGAGTTCCTTGCGGTCGTAACCGGGGACGTTGACGCGCTCGGCTTTGATGCCGTTGGATATCATCATCATGCTTTCACCTGCCATCATGGAAGGGATCTCAGCACTGCCAGGGGCGCTGTTTTTGGCCAAAGCGACGTTCTGGTAAGGCTTGCCGGTCACTTTTTCGTAGAGCTTCTTGTGGCCGGGCACGATGACCTCGGCGGCGGTCATCCGGCGACCTTCGCCTTGGATGGTGTTCACCTCGCTGCGGTAGGCCTGGACCTTTTTCTGAGCTTCAGCGACCTGCTTTTCCAGGGCTTCGCGTTCTGGGCCGGGCTTGGTGGCATCGAGCTTTTCCTGAAGCTCTTTCTGGGCGGTGCGGGCTTCGAGGTAGAGCTTCTGTTTGGCGTCGGTGCGCTCGCGATTTTTGCCGTAGATGTCGGCGGCCATCTTCATGCCACGATAGGCTTCCTCGACGCTGAGGGCCTCGATGCCATCCGCGTTCTTTTTGGCCTGGAGGATGCGCTGCTCGATCTGCTCACGGGCGGAGGCATTGATCATGTCCGGGTTCGGATTGATGAGGGTGACAAAACTGTCCCACATCTGCTCGGCGGTCATGCGGCGGAGGACGGGGCCGGTGAAGTGATAGGCGATGCCGGGGGCGATCTCTTCACGGGTGACCTGGCGCTGGTAGGCGCTGGTGTTGTAAAGCACGCGCAGGTAGGCCTTCATGTCATAGTTCAGATCCTTCATGAGTCCTTCGAGGTGCGTCTGCAGCTCGGGGATCATGGGGATGGTGCCGTCCATGAGCTCGTCGAGTGGCTCGATGAGGGCGAGGCCAAAGGCTTTCTTCCACAGGCGGCTGGCGATGACACTGGTGAAGCGTGGATTCTCCTTGCTGGTCATCCAGCGGGCATAGGCCTGAAGGGGTGTCTCGCCGGGCTGGGTGACGCATTCGTGGCCCATCATGGTGCCAGCGGTGACGACGGACTTGGGCTTGGCGTCGCTGTATTGGTAATCATGCGGCAGGGTGACTTTGCGATCCCGCTCGCTCACGCTGGTGTAGCGCATGGTGTCGCGGATGTCGTTCATCGGCTCCTGGAAGTTGCGCTGCTCCTTGCGGATCTTCTGGCGCACTTCTTCCTGCTTGGCGCGGGTCTCTTTCATCTGCACCGCGTAGGTCTTCTCAGCCTCGGCAAACTTCTGCATAGCGGCGACATAGTCCTTTTCCAGCTTCTGACGCTCTTCTTTGGTGAGCTGACCTTTGATCTTTGGGCGATCAGGACGTTGAGGGCGTTTCGGCTCGGCGATGGCCTTGACGGCTTCCTGTTCTTGCTCGCGGAGGAGATCGCGGACTTCACCGACGGTGCCGCCGTTGTAGTCCTGTGTTTCCACGCCGTAGGTGAAGGCAGCCATCTTGTAGAACTGCATCTGGCTCCATTTATCAAAGGGGTGGTTGTGGCATTGGGCGCACTCGATGCGGGTGCCGAGGAAGACGCGGACGGTGTTGGCCATGTTGTCCAGAGGCATACCACGATCACGCATGTAATAGCCGATGGCACCTGTCTCCCAGGCCTTGCCCTGAGCGGCGACCATGTCGCGGACAAACTGGTCGTAGGGCTTGTTCGTGCGCAGGCTGTCCTTCACGAAGTTCATGTAGGCGGAGCCGGTGATCGCGCCGGTCTGATTGCCATTGGAGGTGAGGCGCAGCACGTCAGCCCAGTAGTTGTACATGTGCTGCACATAGGCTTCGGAACCGAGGAGCTTGTCGATCAGCTTGGCACGCTTGTCGGGCTCCTTGGAGGAGATGAAAGCCTCAGCTTCACGAGTCGTTGGAATGCGGCCTATGGCATCCAGGTAAAGGCGGCGGACGAAGGTGTTGTCATCCACAGCAGGGTTGCCCTGGAGGTTCGCCTTCTTCCAGTCAGCCTGGAGGATGGCGTCGATTTTCTGAGCCGCGTCCTTCGGGCTTGGGGCGGCATGTGCCGTCAAAGCGAAGACGAAAAGAGGGAGGAGGGCGAGGGGGCGCATGGCGTGGTTTGCGTAACCAACGCCAATTTCCACGCACTTTTTCACAATCTGGAATAATGCAGAAAATCTTCAGCCCGAACCATTAACCTCACGGAAAAGATTCCCCATGTAGCCGTGAAGTTGGTTTTTTGGCCCCCATGCTTCACGGAGCCAACCGCCAGAGTCGGCCACTTGCCATGGAGGATGTCTTCAGGAAGAAGGCATTTCCAGCCGGAAGCTTGAGGGTGTCAGTGACAGAGACCCCGTTCGAACTGACCTGCGGCAGCCATCCGCTGCGGCTGAGCCAATAAGTAATGTAGGACGTGGCCTTCGGCTTGGTGTCACCCGCATAGATCTGGATGAGATCTGCCAGATTGGATCGGCTGCCGGAGACAAACCCTCCGGCGGCGGTGATGTTGAGGGCTCCCGGTGTGGCATCGACGGGCCGTGGCCCAGCAAGGAAGCTGTAGCCTGCCTTCAAATTCATCAGGAAGGGAGTCATTCTCACATGCCCGGTCAGGGTCGTGGTCACAGCCGAGCCGACGATCTTCACCATAATGCCGGTGCCGGGCGGGATGATGCACTGGTCTTGATTGGCGAACTTGGTGTCGCCTGACCTGACCCAATGATTCCTGGTGGCGCTTTTCGTCAGCCAAAGTGTCTCCCAGGCTGTCCCGGTGTGGAAGAGCACCTGATCTGATGCGGGCAGGCTGGCACCTCCACGCATCTGGGCCTTTGGAAGGATCTGCCCGAGGGTGAAGTGGGGGCGAACAAAAACGCGCTCTCCGGCGATGCTGGCTGGCAGAATGGACTGCGTGTTGTTTTTGGAAGCCAAATCCAGAGACACCACATTGCCCTCAATGTTGGCGATGTCATAGCGATGCCCCGCATTCGGACCATCACGGATTTCCAGGTAGCACGGCACTCCCGGCTGAAGCTGAAGATCCGCTGCTGTGTAAAGCTGCAAGGTGTCGGAGCTTAGAACAGCGTTCACGAAACCGGCGAACAGCGGCGCATTGACTGTGTTGATGCCGAAGGTCTGGGAGCCTTGGTTTAGTGTGTATTGATGCCAGCTCTGCGGCGAGGTAGCGACGGTGACGCCGGATTTGTGCGAAACTCTCAGGCGCACGATGCCATGCTTGCGACTCTGCCCGCTGAGGCTGGTGATTCCGCTCCAGGTGCTTTGGAACATGCCGCCGCCGAGGTCGATGCGCGTCGGGGTGAGTGGCAGCGGACGCCAGTTGAGCAAATCGGTGCTGACTTCGAGCGCAAAGGTATAGCCAGAAGTGTCCGCGATGTGCTGGAGATGAGCATCAACCCGACCGTCCGGCTGCGTCGTGAGCCACCAACCACCGTCGAAGACATCATCGCCCCCGAGCAGGGCCTCCAGGACATCGCTCACGTCATCTCCATCGAGATCCGTGTCTGGCACGCTGCTGGTAGCAGAAGTCCCAGTGGCTGGAGTGCTGCCAGAGCCTGGCGCAGCCACGACGGCGGTACTGCCCGTGATGCTGACATTGTCAAAAGTTGCGGTGGAAAGGCCACTAGCTGTGGCCGTGACGGCCAGACCGAAATGCAGGGTGGTGGGTAGGGAGGCAAAGGCGACGGATCGAACCTCCGTCCATGTGCTGCCGTTCGCGGAGGTGAAGGCGGTGATCACGTCCCCTGCCCGCACGAGGCGGAGCCAGTTGTTGGGTGCCGGGTTCAGCGGAGGACCGTACTCGAAGATCGCGTTGACGTTCGCGGTGGAGCGCCAAACGATACCTGTGCCATTGCCGCCCTCGACCGGGGTGGTGAAGACGACGGCGTGCCGCGAACCTGGGGTCAGATTTTCGCGGATCATGATGCCTGCCTTCGCCCACGGGCCGGTGTTTGTCTGACTGGTGACGCGGGCTCGCAGCTCGCCATCGCCCGTCAGCGAGGTAGAGGCAAAGTGGAAACCGTCTTCAGCAAAGAAGATCTCACCACCGCTGCCACGCACCGTGTAAACACCGGCAGCCACTGAGGTACTACCAGCCGTGCCGACAAAGCCGATGTCTGCTACCGTGAGGGTGGTCTGGGTGGGAGGTGAATAGGTGACACTGACCGTATTTGATGCCGTGTTGCCAGTGCTGCTGGTATTGACCACGGCATTCGCTGGCAGGCTCACGGTGACGACTCCCGGCGCTGTTGGCGTGACCTGGGCTTGGTAGCTGTTGCCTGAGCCAGTCACCGCCGTGACGCTACCATTGGTCACGAGGTAATCCCCCGGCACGAGTCCGGAGACATTTTGTGAAAACACCGTCTGCACGGCAAAGGGACCACTCTCGACGGCTGCCGTGACACTCAGGGTCGCTGTCGGTGCCACGGCGGCCAGAGTTCCGGTGATGGTCACATTGTCAAAGGTGGCAGTGCTGAGCTGGGAACTGGCGGTGGAGGTCACGGCGAGCCCTGCATACAGAGTGCTCGTGAGGCTGGAGAGCGTGATCGTGTTGACGGTTCTCCAGGTGCTCCCGTTCGCTGAGGTGTAGGCCGTAATCTGGGTGCCCACGCGGACGAGCCTCAGCCAGTTGTTCGGTGCCGGATTCAGAGGTGGTCCATAGATGAAATTGGAAGTGCCATTTGCCGTCGTGCGCCAGACTGCTCCGGTGCCGTTCGATGGCGTGGCAAAGACGATGGCGTGGCGCGAGCCAGCCGTGAGATTTTCACGCAGCATGATCCCAGCCTTGGCCCATGGCCCTGTATTCGTCTGGCTGGTGAGGCGTGCGCGGATCTCGCCATCCCCATTGAGTTGGGTAAGTGCGAACTGGAAGCTGTCTGCCGTGAAGTAGATCTCACTGCCCGCTCCCCGCACGGTGTAAGTGCCCGTGGCCGTGTCAAAGGCGGTGCTGCCAGTGACCAAAACACTGCCCACATCCTGCCCGGTAAGGGTGGTCGCGGCGGGCGGGGCGTAGCTGACCGAGACGGTATTCGAGGCCAGGCTAGCGACGTTCGCGGCATTGACGGCCGCCCCGGAGGGCAGGCGGATGGTGACGGGGCCTGCGGAGACAGGCTGGATATTGACCTGATAATTTGCCCCGGTGCCGCTGACACTCGCCGCGGTTCCATTCGTCACGACAAAATCAGTCGCCGCGAGTCCTGTCACGGCCTGGGTGAACTGGACTCCCACATTGAAGGCACCCGACTCCACGAGCGAACTGGCCGTGAGCGTGACTGCGGGTGCCACGACACTCTGATTGCCGATGATCTGCACATTATCAAAGCTGGCCGTCGCGGTGAGGGAGACGTCTGTCGAGGTCGCCGCCAGTCCGATGAGCACCTGCGAAGGCAGCCCCGTCAGGTTCACGCTGCCCACCTGCGCCCAGGTGGTGCCATTAGCCGAGGTAAAGGCGGTGATCACTGTGCCGGCGCGCACCAGGCGGACCCAGTTGTTTGGCACTGGATTCAGATTTCCCACCTGCACGTAGTTCGCCAGGCCGTTCAGCGTGGATCTGGAGATGAATCCGTAGCCATTCCCCGCTGCTGGCGGCGTGATGGTCATCATGGCATGGCGTGAGCCCGTGGCTGTACTCTCACGGATCATGACCCCGGCTTTGGCCCAGGGGTTGGTATTGTCGAGGCTGCGCACGCGGGCCCGGATTTCCCCATCACCGGTGAACAGGACGTTGGCGAAGTGGAACTGATCCGCATCGAAGTAGATCTCACCGCCCGAACCCGTGAGGGTGAAGGTGCCCGTCGCGGCATCAAACTGCGTCGAGCCAGCCAGGGGCTGCCCACCGACATCTTCCCCGGAAAGGACCGGCACATTGGTCGGCGGTGTATAGGTGAGAGCGAGAACATTCGAGGCCAGGTTTGTCACGCCAGCAGCATCCTGGGCACGAGCGGCGGCGACGGAGAGGCTCACATTCGCGCTCGGTGTCAGCGTGAAGCTGTAGCTCGTGCCGCTGCCGCTGAAATTACTCGCCACTGCACCGGTCAGAGTCAGATCCGTGAGGTCAAAACCGGTGACGGCATGGCTGAAGGTGGCCGTGACAATGAAGGCAGCGCTGACAGGCTGCGTGGCCGTGGTGGCCAGCTGCACGGTCACGGGCAATGGCGCACTGGCGGGAGTGTCGTCGATCTGCTGAAGATAAGCAGACAGGTTGGCGACATCGGCATCACTGATGACGACACCGGTGTGCGCGCGGACGGCGGTCGTGAGTGTGGCAGCACTGCCATCATGCAGATAAGGTGCGGTGGCCCAGAGGCCGCGCAGCGTCGGCACATCGAAGCCACTGAGTGTTCCGTTCAGACGCTTGCCACTCGTGGGCTGCTTGATGGTGCCGACATCGCTGAAGACATTCAGCGCGCTATTGGTAAAGGCCACGCCCGAATGGCAACTGGCGCAGTTTTGCTGACGAAACAGGCGCTCTCCGGCCACCGCAGCCGTAGTGAGCGTGCCATCGGCATTGCGAAAGGGGCTGCGCTGCTCGGTGGTGAGTGAGGTGACATAGGCGGCCAAGGCATCCAGGTCGGCGCTGATGCCAGATTTGGCATCGCCGAGGGGCTGGTTGCGCGTTCCCGTGTTGAATTGGGCATCAGTCATCAGCCCCGTTCCCTGGGAGAAGGCTCGGATCTGTCCTTCGAAGTCGTGCACTTCATCGAAATTCCCCGTCCAATGAAGCGCGCCATGCGCACCGTGGCCTCTCAGGGTGATCGTGTTTCGCAGGCCCTCGCCCACGCCGGTGAAGTCCCAGGTGCGGCCATCATGACCGCCGTCGTTGTGGCAGGCGGCGCAGGCAATGTACTCCTGCAGGGCCAGGCGGACATCGCGCGCATCATAGAAGAACTGTTTTCCACGCAGCACCTCGGCGCTGAGTTTCTCGGTGGTGATGCAGTTTAGCGTGGCGAGCAGTCCTGGCGCGGCATTGCCACCGCGAAGGTAAGCTGTGACATCATGAACACTCACGCTGCGGTCCATGAAGTTCTGAACGAAGAGCGTGCGACCATCAGGTGAGATGGCCAGCCCCTGCGGAGCCCGGCCGACGTCGAAACGACCGACGATTTCCCGGTTCCAGGCATCAATCACGGCCACAGCCCGGCTGGATTCCAGAGCGACGAAGACGTAGCCACCCCAGGGATCAAAGACGGCCGCACTCGGCATCCCGGCATTGTCGAAATCCACCCGACTGGCGCTGTCTTCAGCTTGAGTGGTCAGGTTGATCCGGCTGGCGATAGCACGCACACTTTGATCATGATTCAGACCCACGCCGTTGCGCAGCGTGCCGCGCTTGATGTTGTCCTGTTTCGAAGGCACCCAGGCAAAGAGGCCGTCGGGTGAGAGTGCCGTAGCTCCCAGGTAGTTCGGGATGCCACGCGCGCTGGTCGGGCTGTCGGCGCGTTCGCTATGAGCCAACATGATCGTGCGCTCCACGGCCAGTGTGCCAGCGGTGACCACCACGACTTCACCGCCGCGATTCGTCGTGTCCACGGTGGCAGTGTTTTCCCCGGGCAGAGCTGGGGTGATGAAGCGGCTGACATAGACCCGCGTGCCATCAGCATTCACTGAAACATGCCGGGCATGCTGGCCGACGCTGATGCTGCCGGTCTGGGCACCCGTTGTCGGATTCAGCTTCACCAGCCTTCCGCTGCCCTCCAGAGCCAAGAATACCGAGGTCCCCGCAGGATCAAAGGTGATGCCAAACGGCCGTGTGCCACGGGCCAGTGCGATGGTGCTGGTGACAGCATAGGTGCTGCCGCTGAGAATGCTGATCGACGAGGAGTCTGCATTCGTCACCCAGGCCCGGCCATCAGGACCGATGGCGACGCTTCGAGGGGCATTGCCGACTGTGGTTTCCGCCAGCTTGGCTCGAGTGACGGCATCGAAAACGGTGACGCTGTCGGTATCTGGATTCACCACCCAGACTCGATCATTCGCCGCAGTGCGATCTTCCAGCACGATGCTGGAGGAGACGGTGGGCTTTCTCGCTGTGAGGGGCGCATGGATGACTTGGTAGAATGTGACCGTGCGCACCAAGCCTGTGTTGTCCGTGGCCTGGAGGGTGATCAAATAGCGCCCAGCGGCGGTGAAGGCACGCGTGATGGTGGTGCTGGAGCTGTAGGCCGTCGTGGCGCTGCCATCACCGAAGTTCCAGCGATACAGCGGGCTCAGTCCACCGATGCTGCTGGCGGTGAATGTGACGGTAGCGCCGATTGGGGCGGCATCTGACTGCGGCGTGTTGAGCACGAGTTCGGAATTGATCGTCCAGGTGAAGCTCGTGCTCACCAGTGGTGCCTTACCATCACTCACACTCACATTGGCATTGAAGATCCCAGGTGTGGTCGGCACGCCGCTGATGCCTCCCGTGACGGAGTTGATCGTCAGGCCCGTGGGAAGACCGCTCGCGTTGAAGAAGAGGGGGTCATTGTCGGCATCCGCCGCGATGAGCTGGATCGAAGCCGCCACACCGACGACTCCGCCCAGAGCGCCCGGATTGGTCAGCGTGGGCGCACGATTCACCAGCCATGGGGAGAGATACTGCCCATCCACCACCGTGGTGACCGTGCTCCCAGGGATCTGCCAGCCAACGGCGAGGTTATCCGGTCCGGAACCATCCTTGTGCAGCACCTCGATGTAGTAGCGCTGTCCAGCAGTGAGCGTGATCAGGGCCGAGGTTTGGCTGGGAAACTTCGTCCACTCGCGCGAGCCGGTGAACTGACCCAGCGGCACACTGGCGATGAGGGTGCTGTTGGCAGAAGTGTCCGTCGTGCTCAGCCTCAGTTGGCTTTCATCATCCCCGGCGATCCAGAAACGATACTGGCCGGTCACGGGGGCATGGAGCCAGCCGCGCAAACGCTGGCCGTAGTTGTCTGCAAAGTTCGCTGGTGCTTCCAAGCTGGAGATTTGCGTGGCACTGGTTGGCGTGTTTGGATAGGCCGCATTGCCAGTAAAATCAGTGACGGCGGACCCATTGATGTTTGTCCATACCTCACGCAAAATCGTCCCTGCTCCCAGCGTGGCGGGTGTCACCGTCCAAACGAAGTTCTGGATGGCAGTCAGAGACGTGCTGCTGGTCACGGTGAGAGTCACGGTGTAGTTTCCAGAGGGTGCGGTCACCGTGCCGGTGATCAGACCTGTAGTTGGCTGGATGCCCAGCCCGGCAGGCAGCCCCGTGGCGCTGTAGCTCAGAGTGCCCGGGCCAGTCGCCTGGACCTGGAGGCTGGCGGGGAAACCAGTCTTGGTGATCTGCTGCCCCGGATTTTCCAGCACCGGTGGCTGGGAAAGGCTCACCTGCACCACTTTCGCCACGGAATAGACACCTGCTGCATCGTGGGCAAAGAG
Organism: Verrucomicrobiaceae bacterium; assembly: GCA_021151605.1. Classification (GTDB taxonomy): domain Bacteria; phylum Verrucomicrobiota; class Verrucomicrobiia; order Verrucomicrobiales; family Verrucomicrobiaceae; genus Prosthecobacter. Next base: position 59,140 of record JAGKWZ010000004.1, on the reverse strand, counting down.
CATCCAATAACCCGGTGTCAGCACACTCAGATTGCTGTGCGCCGTGATACTGTAGTTTCCACTCGTCGGGCTGGTGAAGGGCAGCTCCAAAAAGCGCAGGTCCGTGTTCATCGAATGCGTCTGGGAAGACATCTTGATGCAGGTGAAGCGAGTGATGCCAGCGCTGCCCTGCAGCTGGAAGACCTGCCCCGCGCTGATCACATCGGGAGCTGTCGTGATGCTTGGGCGGGTGGCGAGATTCCCCGCGGCATCATAGAGCATCGGCGGGGTGTAGATTTGGGCATCGCGGTGGTCGCCATTGCCGCCGCTCAGGCCGCCACCACCCGACCAGACACGTCCATCTGGCAGTAGGAGTGCCAGGGAGTGGTAGTTGCGCGGCACGCTCATGTCAGTGACTTCGCGCCACAGACCCGTCGTGGGATTCCAGATCTCAGGGGAAAGGATGGAGCCCGTGTCATTGAACTTCAGTCCACTGGTGTTCCCCCCGATCACCATGACCTCGCCGTTTGGCAGGATCACACTGTTGGCAAATTGGCGGACGTACCGCATCGAGGTCGTATTTGCCACCACGGGCGTGCCGCTGCGGATGTCGATGGTGAAGGCCAGGTTCGTGCTCGTACCTGTGGAGGCATCACTGGGATTTCGGTTGGTGTTTGCAGACCCGCCAATGACCAGGATGCGGCCCTCATTGTACATGGCAAAGCAGCCTTCCTTTGGGAAATGCGCCCCAGGGACATCCACACCTGAATAAGAGAGCGATCCCGCACCAGCGGTGGTGACCCAGTTCATCTGATCCGTCGGGCCACCATGGAAGAGGCGATTGTCTGGAGAGACGACCACCAGGGGGTGCCAGTTCGTGACGTAACCCGGCTGTGTGGTCACCGTGGCCCAGTTAATGCCGGTCAGACGGCTCCAGCCTCCGACTTCCGTCCACCGCTCGGCCGTGTTCCATCCTCCGTCACCGGTGACGGTGAAGATGCTGCCGTCTGGGAGAGCCACGGAGGTATTGTACCAGCGGCCGTCATTCATGTTCGTGACCGCCACCCATTGGCTGGTCCGCCAGTCAAAGATACTGCTCAGGCGCGTGGTATTGCGCCCGCCATTCACCATCACGCGCCCATCCGGTAGCATGGAGGTCCCACCGCAAAACATGTCGTGGCGGGTGTTATTGATCTCTGTGAACACCCCGGTGGCGGGATTCCAAACAGCAGCATAGGTGAACTCCGTGCCCACCGGGAAGCTGGTGCGCTGGTTCGAGGCAAAGGTGAGCAACCTGCCGTCTGGCAGCGTCGCCGCGGTAACTGGGATGTGTGGAGTCCAGCTGATGACACTCCCCCAAGTGCCGACCTGATTGCGCTGCGTGGCCGTGGGCGCTGGTCCAGTGACCACGACGAACTTTGGGGCAAAGGCCTGCGCCTCGGCGGAGAGGGCGTCACTCAAGCCGTGGTCAGCAGTGCCGGCAAAGGAAGTCAGGGCGGCGAGCAGTAAGCCGAAGGTTAGAAGGAGGCGGGTCGTCATGTCTTGAAGAAAATGGGTGGGGAACGTTCTCAGTTCTCAGCTCTCAGTTGGCTGAGACTGGGCGCGCTGTCAGTAGTGGAAGGCCGGGCGAAGGCTTCGTCGGTGAGGGTTTTGAGAAAGGCTACAAGCGCTTGTCTGTCCTCGGCACTGAGGCGGATGCCTTCGACCGGGTGCTTGGCGAGGTTGGGGTCGAGCGTGGCACTGCGTTTCACACCGCTGGAGTAGTGCTCCACCACCTCTTCGAGCGTCCCAAAGCGCCCGTCGTGCATGTAGGGTGCCGTGAGGGCGATGTTACGCAGCGTGGGTGTCTTGAATTCACCCTGGTCGGCTTCCGCTCCTGTCACTTTCATTCGCCCCGTGTCCTCCGGCGTGAGGAGGAGGCCGTTGTTATGAAACTGATGATCCGTCAGCAAAGTGCCCCCGTGGCAATGGAAACAATCCGCTCCGAACAATCCGCGCTTCGGGTCATGCTCGGTGACGAAGAGCTGAAGCCCGCGCTTTTCCTCCTCGCTCAGTTCCGCCACCTTCCGCACGGCTTTGTCAAAACGCGACTCCTGGGAGATGAGCGTGATCAGGTGTTGCTCTAGAGCCTTCGCGATTCGCTCTGCGGTGATCCCAGAACTGCCGAATGCCTTTTTAAAGTCCGCGACCAGCTCTTGATCCTGAGACAGCTTCTTCTCGACGCTTTCCAGAGTTTCATTCATCTCATGCTTGTCCTGAACCGGCATCAGCACCTGCTCACGCAGCGTCTTCGCCCTTCCATCCCAGAAGAATCCCTGCCCCCAGGCCAGATTTACCAGGGCCATGGCATTGCGTTTTCCCACCTGCCCCTCGGCGCCCAAGCTCAGCTGGCGCGGATCACTGAACGCGGCGCTTTGCAGATGGCAGCTAGCGCAGGACTGGCTGTTGTTGATGGAGAGTCGCGTGTCGTGAAACAGCTTCTTACCAAGCGCCACGGCCTCAACAGTGAGTGGATTGTCGGCAGGCAGGGCGGGCTTTGGAAAGCGCTCTGTGATCGCCAAAGGGTAGGCGTGCGTGCCCGGCGGGAGCGTCGCGGCCTTTTCTGCTGCCTCGGCGGCCTGGTATAAATCATGGCTCACGGTCACGACGCGAAAGGCCTTCTCCACCTGCCCGCGCAACTGCGCTGCCAGCGGATCGCCCTCACGGCTGTGAGTCGCCAGGCTGTCCTTGGAAAGCACGCCCGCCAGCAGCGTTTGGGCATCAAGTTCCAACCGGAGTGTCAGCGGCCCGCCGCCCTGCAGATCCACCGGCAGCACCACATGCGCCACGTTGGGATCATTGGCCAGATGGTAGGAGAACCCGCTCGTCTGCTCGCCTGATCCCGTGTGTCCCTCCAGAGCCATGAAAATGTAGCCGCCCATCAAGCCCCAGTGCAGCCCACAAACCTCGGGATGCAGCACATGCCCGGGCTCCCACCTTGCCGGGTCCATCTTATTGATCGCCGGCGGCACGCCGACATCGAATCGGATGGCCGTGAATTTCTCCGCTGGAATCCCATCCGCCTCCGCCTGCAAGCGCCCCTTTTCCAGGCTGATCAGGGCAAACCAATCCCGCGACTCCAGCCACGAGCCATCCAGCCGCTGCAGTGCGAGATTCGAGAGAAGAAAATCCAGCCGGGTGATGCGAAGCCCGTCCTTGTCTGGTGAAACGACCTGACCAGCCATGAGCGGAGCCCCTGACCAGACCGGCTGCACCTCCACCCTTAGGACCGAGGCTCCAAACAGCTCACCCACGCAACCCAACACGCCCAGCATCATCCATGGCAGGCAGCGGATTGAAGAAAAAATGGGGTTAGCGGCACGCATCGAGGGGCGAAGGTGCCGAATCGTATATAGCCAGTATAAACAGCAATCTTGAAATTGTTATATTTAAGATTCAGACGTGACAAGGCTATCAGATTTGATAGCTTTTCGGATCATTTTAAATTCCGCCATTCCCTCGAATGGGTGCTTCCAAAGGGAGTCCACAGGTCACTTTCCGCTGCCCCAGCCGCCACCCAGAGCCCGGATGAGTTGGACACTCGCTGTCAGCCTCTGCCCATCGAGCTGTGCCTGAAGTAGGCGGGTCGTCAGCACCGTGCGGTCGGCATCCACGACTTCGAAGTAGCTCGCCAGACCCTTGTCGTAGCGGATGCGTGCGAGCTTGCTCGTCTCCTGCGCTGCAGCCAGAGCAGCACTCACGGCGGTGCGCTGGCGGGCATACGCATTCACATCGACAGCCGCATTTTCCACCTCCTGGAGGGCCGTCAGGATGGCCTGTTTGTAGGCCGCGACGCTTTCCTCGTAGCGCGACTTGGAGGCGCGCAGGTTTCCGCGCAGACGACCACCCTGGAAGAGAGGCAGCGTGATCTGCGGCCCGATGCTTCCCGCCTTGTTTTTCCAGTTGAGAAAATCCTCCGCACCGATGCTCTCGATCCCGCCACTGCCGCTGAGCGTGAAGCTGGGGAAGAAGCCTGCCTTTGCCACGCCGATGTTCGCATTCGCCTCGCGCATCGTCTGCTCGGCCACTCGCAGGTCCGGGCGGCGCTGGAGAAGCGTGCTCGGCATGCCTCCGCCGATTCGCGGTGCTGCGGGCAAAGTCAGGCTGGAGGCGAGCTGAAACTCCGATGGCACCGCTCCGCAGAGCAGTGCCAGAGCGTTCGCGGCATTGCCCCGCTGGCGCTCGACTCCGATGAGGTCGTTGCGGGCAAGTTCGTTTTCGGTTCGCGCCCTTGCGACATCCATTTCATTCGCCAGACCACCCTGGAAACGGCTTTGTTGCAGCTTCAGAGCCTCTCCGCGGAGGTCGATCGTTTCCTGCAAAATCCGCCGCTGAGAGTCCAATGATGCCGCCAGGAAATAGGTCCGCGCCACCTCCGCCGCGACGACGAGCCGCTGTGTGGCCACCTGCTCCACCGCTGCACCTTCGCGTGCCTTTGCCGCCTCCACACCGCGCCGCACTTTGCCCCAGAGATCCAGCTCGTAATTCAGAGTGAGGAAGCCTTGCCAGCGGTCACGCTCCAGGGCTGGCAGTGGGATGCCTGGAGGCAAATTCGCCCCGAAGCTGCTGGCGGAGAGCCGCTCCAGCGTCACCGCCTGCTGTGCGCCGAATTGCGGCAGCCAGTCCGCTTTTTGCACACCCGTCATGGCACGCGCCGTCTCCACACGAGCCAGCGCACCTGCGAGATCCTGATTGTTTGCCAGCGCCTGTTCGACGAGCCGGTTCAGCGTCGGACTGCGGTAAAGCGTCCACCAAGCATCCGGCAGAGCCAGATCACTCACGTCCGCTTTGTTTTTCCAGCGGGAGCCGAGATTCACCTCGGGCAGTTTGAAGTCAGGGCCGACGGTGCAGGAGGTCAAACTCAGGGCAGCGATGTAAAGAAGGGGGTTCGAGGTCATAGGCTGACGTTTTTGGTGTCGATGAATACATCCATCTGCTGGCCGGCGAAGAGAGCGGCGGGCACGGGTTTCTGCAAACGATAGATCACCTGAAGCACGCGGGTGTCTACGCGCTCGGTGGCATCGCCGGTGAGGGATTTCTTCGGTATGACGAGCGGCTCAAAGCGCACAAACTCGAGCTGTGCGGCCAATGAAGGGTTGCCACGCACTTGGGCGGTGGCTTGCGAGCCGGATCGCACTTTCCAGGCCTCGTATTCGTCCACATCGGCGCGGACGTGCAGCACGCTCATGTCGCCCAGCACGAGCCATGGCGTGGAGGCTGTGCCTGTGGAGATGTATTCGCCCTCGCGCACTTTCATCTGCAGCACGGTGGCATCGCGTGGCGCGGTGATGACGCTGCGGGCGAGTTCGGTCTCGATGACCTCGATTTGTGTCCGCGCTCGCAGAATGGTAGCTTCATTGGATTTCACCTTCGCTTGAGCCGTGCCGAGCGTCAGCTCGCGCTGCGTACGTTCCTCATCGGACATGGCACGAGCATCGGTGAGGCTGCGGGCGAATTCGACATTCCGCCGCGCCTGTGCTTCCTCGGCGCGAGAAACCGCGAGCGCGGCCTCTGCTTCGTTCACCTGCGCTTTGGCGACGGCGAGTTCGGCACGAAGCTGGCGGGTGTCGAGCGTGATGAGCGTGTCACCCTTCTTCACCTGCTGATCGGTTTGCACATGAACCTTCTCCACCACGCCGCTGCGATGGCTGCCGGGCATGATGAGCTCGCTGGCGGGCTCGATCAAACCGACCGCGGCCACGGTATCGGTATAATTCGACCGCGGTGGCGGCGCGGGCGGATCGGTGACGGTTTCCTGCGGCAGCTTGCTGATGACCGAGGTCACCGCCCAGCCGAGGGAGAAGAGCGCGATGAGAGGTAGAACGGGGAGTTTCATGAGGGTGAGGTGATTTGGGTGATGATGCCGTCATTCATGTGGGCGATGCGGTGGGCGTGGTGGAAGACGCGGTTGTCATGTGTGACGACGAGCACGGCCCGCTGCGGTGCCACAGCGGCACTGGAGAGCAGTTGCATGACCGACTCGCCGGTCTCGTGGTCGAGCGCCGCGGTAGGTTCATCGCAGATGACGAGTCGTGGCTCATGCACGAGCGCACGAGCCAGTGCAACACGCTGCTGCTGGCCGCCGGATAGGAAGCGTGGATACGAGGAAGCCTTCCCGCCGATGCCGAGGCGGTCGAGCAAGGCGCTGGCCCGCTTCACCGCGTCACTTCGTTTCATGCCATCGGCGATCAACGGCACCGCGGCATTCTCCGCGGCGGTGAGCGAGGGCAGCAGGTTGTATTGTTGAAACACGAAGCCGAGCTCGCGACGTCGAAACTCGACGCGGTCTTTGCCACGCAGCGAACCATGCGCACGGCCGAGCACATCGACCTCGCCTTCGCTCGGCTCCAGCAGGCCGGCGATCACGGAAATGAGCGTGGTTTTGCCACAGCCGCTCGGGCCCACGAGGAAGGTCATCTCGCCGAGGCGGGCATGGAAATCGACACCGCGCAGGACTTCGGTGCGGCTTTCGCCTTCGCCGAAGTGCTTGCGCACGGTGCGGCAGGTGACGGCATGGGATTCGTTGTTGTTCATGATCATCGGAAGACACTCGCGGGTTCCAGCACCAGGACCTTGCGCACGCTCAGCAGGCTCACGGCCGCGGCCACGAGGGCCATGAGCACGGCCACACCGACCACCGCCTCCCACATCAGCACGATGCCGCGTGTGGCCATCTGGCTCAGCGTGGCCTCGAAAAAGACGCCTGCCATGCCGGTGCCGATGGCATAGCCGATGACGCCGCCGACCAGCGCCTGCAGCATCACCATGCCGACGAGTCGCGTGTTGGTGACGCCGATGGCTTTCAAGGCGCCGAACTGCCGCAGATTCTCGACGGTGAACATGTAAAACGTCTGCCCGCTCACTGCGAGGCCCACGATCAGAGCCACGGCGATGGTGATGCCGAAATTCACCGGGATGCCCGTGTTCTTTAAATAGTAAACCACGCAGTCCCAGGCGAATTCTGCCGTCGTGCGGGCCTTGAGGCCTGTTTCACTCTCGATTCGCCTTGCGAGCGTTTCCGGCTTCAAGCCCGCCTTTGGCCTCACCAGGACATAACTGAGCATTTTGCGCTCGCGGCCCTGAAACTGAATCGCCTCGCTGTATCGCGCGTGAATCACCGGAAAGCTCACAAACGGCGCAGCGGCATCCGAGATACCCACGATGCGGGCTTTGTGATCATTCAGCTCCAGCACGCGACCGAGCTCCAGTTGCTCGCCTGGATAGAGCAAATCATACCCGGCACGGTCGATGACGATGCTGTTCGCCTCCCGCAGGCTCTCCCAGCTCCCGAGCAGCATCTTCCTTGGTGCGCCGACCAGCGTGGCGTCATCGAGGCCGAGCGTAAAGGTCGCGGCAAATTTCCCGGCGGCCGTTTTGGCGGTGGGATTGCCTTTGAAGAGCCGCACCGCGTAGTCCACGCCCTCCACGCCGCGCACGCGGAAGAGGTCGGTGTCCTTCAGCGCCTTCGTTTGCTCGAAGTACTCCGTGTAAGGGTCCATGACCCAGATCTCCGCATCGGTCACATCGCGCACCTGACTGCCGGTTCGCTTCATGATGCCGCAGAAGATGCTGACCTGATTTTGCAGCAGAAAGGTCGAGAACGCGAAGGCGAACACGAGGCCGAAGTACTTCGCCTTGTCGGCCATGAGCATGCGGAGGGCGATGAAGTTCATGAATGAAGGTCGTTGTTTGACCAATGGTCAATAATGGGGCAAAAAAAGAGACGGGTTTCAGGCGGCCTTGAGCCACTTCGAGGCGGAGGGGAAGATTTCCTTCAGGATGCGCGAGTCGGTGGCGCGGTAGTCGTGCTCGTGCAGCAGCGGCTTCCAGCCCAGGCCGTCGCAGATCAGGTCCTGGTTCAGACGCACGGCCTGCATCTGGTCCTTGATCCCGGCGAAGACCTTCAAATTCGGCTCCTGGCTCATGATGTGGCTGCCCACGGTGACCGAGATGAGCGCAAAAGTAGCCTGTTCCGCTGTCACGCGGTCCTTCGGCAGGTCGCCGAGCGCCATCGCCTCAATAATGATGGTATTGACCGCCCGCCAGCAGCGCATTCCCTCGAAGGCGTGAGCCTCCCGCCTCTCCTGGCTTGCCTTCTCCACGAAGGAGGAGGACTTCAGCAGCATGTCCGTGTGAAAATAATCCGGATGCGCCATCGCGAACTCGCAGCAGGCAAAGCCGATCGCCCGGCAACGCTCCCGCGTGCGCCCTTGAAACGTGGCCGCCTGCTCGAAAAGGTCCGCCCGCTGCCGCAGCGACTGCGTGGCCACGCCGAGCACCAGATCCTCCTTCGAGCTGAAATGCTGATACAGCGTGCCTTTCGAATACTCCACGGCCTCCGCGAGCTGCTCCATGTTCCAGGCCTGAAAGCCCTTTTCCAGCAGCAACCGCCGCGCATGCTTCAAAATAAGCTCCTCCCGCGCGATGAACTCGCGCTCCTTGCGGCTGAGAGAGGAGATTGGGGATGGCATGGCCGGATTTCTGCCGAATTTTGACCGTTGGTCAAATTTAATTTAACCGGAATGCCTCGGGTTAGGGCAAAGTGACCATGACGCGATAAAAACGCCGTGAGACACCGCTGGCGGGAAGGGCGATACGCCAAGTCTTGAGGTTTCCAGCCTGCGCGTGGAGCACCGGGGTCAGATCCGCCCAGGTGACTTCCGTGAGCGTTTCGGAACTCTGCGCGGTGATCGTGACGCCCGCAGCACTGGCATCTGTCCGATACTCAAAGAACATGCCTCCATCACTGACGATATGCGGCATGACCAGAGTCTCCTCGTCTTCGGGATCGCTGCCGAAGGCAAATTCGAGCAAGTTCGACATGCCATCGTGGTCGGGATCGTCGTCCTCACCGCTGTAGTCGGGATCGGCAAGCTCTGCGGGGCTGAAACGCGCCTCGCGAAACTCCGCAAAGCTGGTGCCACTCTCATCGGCTATCTCTAGGGCAACGTTTTGAGTGCCTGTGCCTGCGGTGTTTGTGGCGCTGACACTGATGTTGATGAGTCCATTGGTGGCCGTGGTGCCACTGATGAGGCCGGTGGTCGTATTCAGCGTGAGGCCAGTGGGCAGATTCGCCGCCGCAAAGGAAGTCGGATTGTTGTTGGCGGTGATTTGATAAGTAAATGGACGGCCCTGTGATCCCGTTGCGGTAGCGGAACTGGTGATAACCGGCGTGGCAGCCACCGGAGCCGTGCGGGTGCCGTAAAATTCCAGCTTCACGTCCTCCAGCGTGCCGACATTGCCCGCTGTGGGATCGGCGACTCGGACTGTCCAGGTACCCTGTAGGTTTTCACCCCAGTGTCTGACGCTGAGAAAGGGAAAGCTGATTGGAATGCCTGCCTGCACATCATTGTGCGGCACGAAGACGATGCTCGTGACGCCTGAGGGGCTGGTCACACGGAGGTCAAGGTCACCACGGCGGGGATGAGTGATACGCAATGAGAGCAGCACATGCTCGACACGCATCTGGCCTGCTCCACTGAGATCAAAAGATCTCGTGACTCCAGTCGCGCTGTTGTCCGGCACAGCAAGCGCCAGCGCCGTCTCCGAGACGATGTGGGAGCGCCGTGTGCCGAGATTCGTCCAGGTGAGGGCCATGTTCACTGCGGCCTGCGCATGGATCGCCCCAGCCCCAAACTTGTGGTTGAAGTTGAAGCCCGCGCCATTCACCACCCAGTCCGTGTCGGCCGGGCTGTTTTTGCGCGCGGTGCGGATCAGGATTTCCTGAACATCGCGCCAGCCGAGATTCGGATTCGCCTGGAGCATGAGTGCCACGACTCCAGAGGCCAGCGGTGTGGCGGAGGAGGTGCCGCCAAATTCGTCCGTGTAGCCAGTGTTGTTCGTGGTGGTGATGCCCTGGCGTCCGTTTGAGTGCGCACAGATGATCAAATTTGCACCATTCTCACTGTAGGTGGCCGTGGAGCCTTGATCGTCGATGGCACCCACGCTGAGGGTGTAGGGGGAGTTGTTCCAGCCGTCGTAATTGGAGCGGTCTCCCTTCTCGTTCCCGTTACCTGCTGCCCACATGTAGATGACGCCGCGCCCGCCGCGCCCGTTGTTCACGCCGTTTTCGAGTGCGGAAATCGAGAGTGCACCTGGCCCAGCGAGATCTGTCCCTTCGTCGGGAGGTCCCCAACTGTTGTTGGAAACATGGATGGCGTCCGTGCGCCAGCCCAGGGCTTCTGCATTCTGAACCTCACCAACATTGCCGGCGATCAGTCGCAAACCCACAAGTCGGGCGTTCATCGCGGGCCCGACTACCCCAACGCTGTTGTTGCCGACAGCCGCAGCCACACCGGCGCAGTTCGTGCCATGGTTATCCTGTGCGGGGCGTCCGCGCGGATCGTTCGGCGTATTGTCATTCCAGTCTCGATGCAGTGTGTTTGTGGCGTTGGCCGCCAGATCGGGGTGGTCCCACTGAAGACCATCATCCACGATACCGATCGTGATGCCATTGCCCCGGAAAGTGTTCCACACGGACTCTATTCCACCGACATCCTCGCCCACGGTGGCGTCATTCTGGCCTGTGTTCTTCAAATGCCACTGGTAGGCCGTGTTGGTTTCACTGTAGGCGTAGCGTGGATCGTTCGGCACGAAGCGCCGCTCATACTGCCTGGCTAGTGATACCTCTGCGCTCAGCACGGCCGCGGTAGCTTGAAGCGCCGCCACACCGGCCAGTGCCGCCTGGCTGCTTTCGAACTCAAAAATGGAGAAACCCGACGCATAGCTGGGATTTGTCACGCTGATGGCACCGACAGCTTGTCTGAGCGCATTTTCGTCCGTGCCGGGCAAAAGGCGTGCCACGACTTGGCGTGTCACGATGCGCCTTGTAGCCACAGAGGGCGCTTTTCCAGCCTCATAGAGCACCAGATCATGTTTTTGGCCGCTGGCACGCTCCAGGTTTTTTAGATGGCCTGCGGCCGCCAGAGCACTGGCTCGTGCCGTGAAGCGCACTATCTCCTGGGTCCCATCCAGAACACGGATGCGCTGCGCCTCGTTGCGTGAGACTTCAAACCTGCGCTGCTGGCCGTGCTCTCGCAGGTCCACCACGTCTGGCACCGACTGCGCCATGGAAAACTGAGGGATAAGAGTGACGAGGAAGATGGCTCGGAGGAGACAGCGGTGCATACAAAGGCTTCATAAAGCCGGGAGTCCGTTCCGCACTGAAAAATATCCACCGAGTGCGCTAAAACTTCCACCTGTGGGTGAATGGTGTCATGCTGGGCCAACGAACGAAGTTCCAGCCCCACCATGAGCCTCTCCCTCGAAGAACTCCAGTCCACCCTAGCCTCCGTGCAGGAAGAACTACAACGCGTCCGCCAGCGGCTCAATGAGCTGGAGAGGGTGGTCTCCATCGACACCGACGACGATGGCATTCGCCGTGTCTATTTGGAGTGCAACGACCTCGTCGTCCGCCCGGCTCATGATCCACGCTGGATCAGTCTGAACCTCGGAGCTGGTGAGGATGGGGGATACCTGCATCTTCATTACCGAGATGAGGCCACAGTGGCTGCCGAACTCTCCCTGGACGGTGCAGGCTCACCGCAATTCGTCATGCGCGGAAAGGACTTCCAGCCACGCGTCAGCATCTTCGCGCAGGATGAGTGCGGCCTCATGGCAGTCCATGCGGATGCCGGCCGCCCAGGTGCCGTCATGCGTGCGCAGCCTCGGGGTGGCTCCGTGGCTGTCCTGCAAAAAGACGGCAGCTCACGGGCGGTGCTCGTTCATGATGATGGGGAGGTCACCGAAGACGGCATTGTGAAACCACCTGCCACCGACCTTCTGTTTGCCGATGGCGATCTGCACACAACGGTAAAGCTCCACTCTGATGGCCAGGGCGGCATGCTCAGCCTCGGTCCACCCGGGCAGCCAGATGCCATCGCCCTGGTCGCCCGTGAAGATGGCCCGGCTCTCATGCTCCACAGCCCGGCGGAGCTCCATAGCATCTCCATGATGGCTCTGGATACATCTGCCCAGATCTGCGTGCATGAGGGGAAAGTCCCTGGCACAGGCTACGAGGCGCACGTGGCTACTGGTAACTCTGGCAGCAACCTCGCCCTGCGTGGTGCGTCCAATGAAAAAGCCGTGGACATCTCCTCACTCGACATGGCCAGCAGCCTCACGCTGCATGATCGCAATGGAGAGACGCGCATCATGCTGGCCCACCACCATGATAGCCACTCTGCCCTGACCCTTCAGTCCACGGGTGATGAGGACGGCTTCCGAGCCATCGCCAGCAACGAGGTTTCGTCCGTGGAGCTGATGTCCCCTCGCGACCCTGAAACCAAGATACTCCAAGCTGTCACGGCTGATAAACCCGTGGTCATCCTCCAGAAGCAAAAACGCCCCCTGCTTCTCTTCGGCGAGGGAGATCAGGGCGGCATCATCTCCGCCTATGGCAATGGCCCAGGGCAGGCGGGCATCGCCACGCTTTCCGGCGGCCCCGTGGCAGGCTCACTCCTGCTCTCCACCGCCGATGGCACCCCGCAGCTCACTCTCGACTCCACCGATCACGGCGGACGGATGCTCATCAATAACGACCTCGGCTTCCAGCGGGTGGTCCTCGGCGTGCATCAGGAGGCAGGCGGCCTGTATCTAAACAACACCGGTAGCATCGGCGTCCAGGCCGTGGCTTTGCCGAATGGCGGCGTCGTCATCGTCAATGACTCCGAGGGTGGCATCGCCGCATCCATGCCAGAGGACATTGAAGATTCCCACCCAGACTGGGGCAGCCTGCCGGATAGCTTCTGAGCATTCGCGCCCTTGCCACATGGAAATGAGCACCTACATCGCAGCATGACACGCACAGGCATCGGATACGACGTTCACCCCTTTGAAGAAGGCCGCCCCCTCATCCTCGGCGGCGTGGAGATTCCCCACACACGCGGCCTCAAAGGCCACTCCGATGCCGATGTGCTCTGCCACGCCATCGCCGATGCCGTGCTCGGAGCCATGGGTCTGCCAGACATCGGCTTCTACTTCCCACCGAGTGACATGAGCATCGAGGGCATCTGCAGCCTACGCATTTTAGAAAAGTGCGCCGCGCTCGCTGCGGAGAAAGGCTACACGATTGAAAACGTGGACTCCACCCTCATCGCCGAAGCGCCCCGCGTGATGAAGCATGCTCCGCTGATGAAGGAAAAGCTCTCCGCCGCCCTCGGCATCCAGCCCGATCAAGTCGGCGTCAAAGCCACCACCAATGAGCGCATGGGCTTCGTCGGAAGAGAGGAAGGCATCGCCGCCATGGCCGTAGCCTGCGTGACAAAGTAGCTCGGGAAAAACGGTGGTGGTCAGGCTCGACATCCATTCCGCGACCTGCTCTGATCGGCCTCTGCTATGAACCTGCGCTTTCTTGCCATCTTCCTCCTGCTCACTGGCTGCGGCCGCAGCGCTGATCCGGCCGCTCGTGAAAAAGAACTCACCTACCTGCGCGCTGTCGTGCCGGATGACTTGCTGGAGTTCGCCCATGTCGAAGTCCCTGGCATCGAAAACATCTCCATCCTCGGCGAAGGCCCGGCCCAGCACCTCGGCCTGCACCTTTTTCCAGGGCAAAAGAAGCTCAACGGCGGCATCCGCGCCGAAGTCAGCGTCGATTATCCATTCAAACAAGGCGACACCGTGCGCTACGTCTGGCGCTTCATGGTGCCAAAAGGCTTCCCCTCCGATGCACCGAAGAACCGCTGGTGGATCATCGGCCAGTGGCACGATCAACCGGATCGCGCTCGTGGTGAAAGCTGGGACGGCTTTGCCTCCAAGAGTCCGCCGGTGCTCCTCGGTCTCGGGGAATTGCAGGGCAAGCTCGGCATCGGCGTCGCCTACGGTCCCGATCAATCCCAGAAACACGGCCCCATCTTCATCGAGCCCGGCAAATGGCATAGCATCGCCGTCGAAATCCACTGGTCCCAAAAAGCCGATGGCAAAGCCACCTTCTTCCTTGATGACATGACAAAACCCGTCGCCACAGCCACCGGCCCGAACATGCACAACGACTTCCAGCACTTCCTCAAGCTAGGCATGTACCGCCATCCCGAGATCGAGACGGACAACTGGATCTACATCGATGATTTGAAGATCACGAAGCTGTGAGCACATGCCGGTTGCAAAAGCATCGCTCCCCTCCTGCTTCAGGCAATGACCGAGTCACTCTCCCGCCACCTCTACCAAACCGGCGTCATTGCCGTGCTCATGATTGATCGTGCTGACGATGCTGTGCCGCTTGCGCGGGCGTTGCTCGCTGGTGGTGTCGATTGCATTGAGCTCACGCTGCGCACGGATGCCGCGCTCGAATCTCTGCGCCGCATCCGGGCTGAGGTGCCGGAGATGACCATTGGTGTGGGCACCATCCTCACGCCACAGCAGGCAAACGATGCCAAAGAGGCCGGTGCCAGCTTTGGTGTGGCTCCGGGGATGAATCCGCGGGTCGTGGCCGAGGCGAAACGCATCGGCCTGCCCTTTGCACCGGGAGTTTGCACGCCAACGGACATCGAACTCGCCATCGAGGCCGGATGCAAACTGCTCAAATTCTTCCCCAGCGAGCCCTGCGGTGGTCTGGCCTACCTGCGCGTGATCTCAGCGCCGTTCATGCACCTCGGTGTGCAGTTTATTCCGCTCGGCGGCGTCGGTCCGGCGAATGCAGCGCAGTATTTGCAGGAGCCATCCGTGCTCGCGCTCGGCGGTTCGTGGCTCGCGCCGAAGGATTTGATCGCCAAGGGCGACTGGGCGGCGATCACCAAGCTTGCTCGTGAGGCCAGCGACATCGTCAAACAAGTCCGCCCATGAGCCGCGTTGTTACTTTCGGCGAAATCATGGCCCGCATCGCCACGCCGGGCTTTGCGCGCTTTCAGCAGGCCATGCCGGGCAGCGTGAATGTCACCTTTGCCGGCGCGGAGGCCAGCATCGCGGCTTCTTTGGCCTATCTCGGCATCGATTCGAGCTTCGTCACCGCTTTGCCTCAGCACGCCATCGCCGATGCCTGCATCGCTGATCTGCGCGGCCTCGGTGTCGAGACGAAACACATCCTGCGCACACCGGAAGGCCGCCTGGGCATCTATTTCCTCGAACACGGTGCGAACCAACGAGGCGGCAATGTCATCTATGATCGGGACGGCTCCTCCGTGGCGATCACGCCAGCGTCCGCTTACGATTGGGAGACGATTTTCTCCGGCTGCGAATGGTTCATCATCTCCGGCATCACGCCAGCCATCTCGCGCAACGCCGCCGAGGTCGCGCTCATCGCCGTGGAGGAAGTGGCTCGTCGTAAGATCAAAGTCGTGTGCGACATGAACTACCGCACCAAGCTCTGGCGCTGGGACCCGCCGCTCGCCGCCCGCGATCTCGCCACGCGCACCATGAAAACACTGATGCCCTTTGTGAATGTCTTCGTCGGCGGTGCCAGTGATGCCACGGCGATGCTTGGCGTCGAAAATACCGGCGACCACCGCGCTCTCGCCGCACAGATCGTGCAGCAGTGCCCCAATCTCACGCACGTCGCCATGACCGTGCGTGACGGCTCCAGCGCGACGATGCAATGCTTCGGTGGAACTCTTTACGAAGCCGCCACAGGGACGCTTCACACCGCAGCGCCGTATCCGATCACTCATGTCGTTGATCGCCTCGGTGCTGGTGATGCATTCACAGCTGGCCTTGTGTATTCATTCCTCCAGAACTCCACGGCTCCAACGGCCATCGCCTTTGCCACCGCCGCAGGTTGTCTCGC
This sequence comes from Verrucomicrobiaceae bacterium, assembly GCA_021151605.1. Taxonomy (GTDB): domain Bacteria; phylum Verrucomicrobiota; class Verrucomicrobiia; order Verrucomicrobiales; family Verrucomicrobiaceae; genus Prosthecobacter. Next base: position 43,407 of record JAGKWZ010000004.1, on the reverse strand, counting down.
CCATTCCATCGAAGGCGATTACAACTACAGCACGCGGGAAGAGATCGAAGCCCTAATGCAGGGCGATGGCGGAGGCCGAGTGAGCCGATAGAGCGAAGCAGAGTAGCCCTCTCGCTCCCGCGAGAGGAGCACAGCGCTCACGCTAGCACCAACCAACCCCGAAATACGATGCCGCTCGGTGTTTGCGGAAGCCTTCAGCTCATCACGCGGAGCGATGATGGCTACTTTGCTCGCGCGATCACTTCGCTGCCGTCTTCTTGCCCTTGCCTTTTCCCTTCGCGGCTTTGGCAGCATCGTTCTTCTTCCAGATGTCGATGGGCACGGCATTCGCCTGATTCGCACCGGGCGTGCTACGGCCGCTCTCAACGAGGGCTTCGAGCTGCTTCGTGAGCTTGGCGACAATCTCGGGATGCTCGGCTTGGAGGTTCTTCGTTTCGCCGAGATCATCATCGAGATTAAAAAGCTGGACTGTCGGCGAGCCCGCAGGCTCCTGACCGGGTCGGGGATCGCTCCAGCCACCGCTTCCGGGGCAGAGAGCAAGCTTCCATGGCCCCTCACGAATGGCGAAGTAACCGCCGATGCTATGGCTGACGAGAGACGCACGCTGCGGACCTTTCGCAGGTTGGCCGAGCAGCGTGGGCAGGAAGCTGAAGCTGTCTTCGGCAGCATTTTCAGGCAAAGCAGCGCCCGTGATCTCGGCAACGGTGGCCGTGAAATCGATGAGGCAGGTGAGCTGAGTCGTTGTTTGTCCGGCCTTCACTTTCGCAGGCCAGCGGACCAGGAAGGGCACTCGGTGCCCGCCTTCATAAACATCTGCTTTATGTCCGCGATACCTCCCGCTCGGGTTGTGACCTTTGGCGAGAAGCTCGGGGTAGTTCGCACTCGGGGAGCAACCATTGTCGCTGGTGAAGACGATCATCGTGTTCTCAGTGAGACCTTGGTCATCGAGCGACTTGAGCAGGCGGCCCACTTCGGCATCGGTTTCCATGACGAAATCGCCGTATTGGTTTAGCCCGCTTTTGCCGCGCCACTGAGGATTTGGCAGGATGGGCGTATGCGGTGAGGTAAGCGGCAGGTAGAGGAAGAAAGGCTTGCCTGCCTTGGCGTCGGCGGACTTGCCGCTGATCCAGGAGATGGCCTGGTCGATGAAGGTGGGCAGCACTTCGTAACCCGTGAAGCCCGGAGCGGCAGGGCCTTTGCGGGTGTACTTGTCCGCCTTTCCTTGCACCATCTCGATCTCACGATCTTCGGTGGGCTGCACGGTGACTTTGTTCCCTTCGATGAAGACATACGGCACCATGTCCAGCGAGGCGGCGATGCCGAAGTAGTGGTCAAAGCCGACGCTGAGCGGTCCATTCGTGTGCGGCTTCGTGAAATCCACACTCCAGGCCTGCTCGCGTGATTCGATGTTCATCTCTGCAACGGTCTGCTTGTCCTTGATCACCCAATCCATGCCGAGGTGCCATTTGCCGACCGCGGCGGTGTGATAGCCCTGTTCTTTCAGCATGGAGGCCACGGTCAGGCGGCCTTGCTCGATCAAACGTGGGCTCAATCCGCCGAGCACACCCTTCTGAAGCTTCGTGCGCCAGTTGTAGCGGCCGGTGAGAGTGCCGTAGCGTGTGGGTGTGCAGACACTAGAGGGTGTGTGCGCATCGGTGAAGATCATCCCCTCACGCGCGATGCGATCCATGTTGGGCGTCGCGATCTTGCCTTCTGGATTCAGCGCTTTGACATCACCGGTGCCGAGGTCATCGCAGAGGATGAAGATGATGTTTGGCTTATCTGCGGCACTTGCCAGAGAAAGGGCTGATAAGACAGAGAGGACAAATAGGAAGGGGCGCATGGCGGTGGTTATTCGGCTTTCTTCTTCCCTTTGCCTTTACCTTTCTTTGGCTGCTCAGATTCGGGCTCACCATCAAAGGCTTTATTCCCGTGGGTGAAGCGTGGTGGTGGGATGACTTCTTTGACCTCCGTCTGGAGGCGGGCCAGTTCGGCTTTGAGTTCCTTGACCGTGTCAGCGTAGGCTGGGTCGGCGTAGAAGTTCTTGGTTTCGAGCGGGTCGGTTTGGCGGTCGAGCAGATCCCAGTCATCGACGTCGGGCTTGTAGTAGTTGACGAGCTTGTAGCGATCTGTGATCACACCGTAGTGCGGGCGGACGCGGTGTGGCACGGGGAACTCGTAATAGTGGTAGTAGAAGGATTTGCGCCAGTCGGCAGGGTCTTCGCCTTTGAAAAGCGGGACGAGGCTGCGGCCCTGCATGTCGCTCGGCTGAGGCTCGCCGGCGATGTCGAGGAAGGTCTGCGCGAGGTCGAGGAGGGAGACGATTTTGTTGTTCGTGGTGCCAGGCTTCGCCACGCCGGGCCAGCGGACGAGGAAGGGCGTACTGAGGGACTCCTCGAAGATCCAGCGCTTATCAAACCAGCCGTGCTCGCCGAGGTAAAAGCCCTGGTCGCTGCTGAGGATGACGACGGTGTTTTCAGCTAGGCCTTCCTTGTCCAGGTAGTCGAGCGTGCGCTTGATGTTCTCATCCACGGCCTTCACGCAGGCGGTGTAGTCGTGCATGTAGCGCTGGTAGCGCCACTTGATGAGTTCTTTGCCCGTGAGGTTGGCTTCGCGGAACTTGGCATTCCGGGGCTCATAATACTCGTTCCAATACTTCCGCTGATCAGGCGTGAGGTTGCCAGGAGTCACGAGCTTCGCGTCGCGCTCGGTGAAGGTGCGGTCGATACCCATGTCGTGGTCGCTCACGGCTTTGCTGCGGCCTTCGAAGGTATCAAACAAGGTCGCTGGCTCTTCATAGACGCGGTCGTTGTCATGCCCCAGGTGGCGGATCGGCGGCTCCCACTCGCGATGCGGGGCCTTGTGCTGGAGCATGAGCATGAAGGGCTTCGACTTGTCGCGATTCTTCAGCCATTCCAGGCCAAGATCGGTGACGATGTCGGTCACGTAGCCTTCATGCTTCACGTTCTTGCCGTTTTCGATCATGGCGGGGTTGTAATATGCGCCCTGGCCGGGCAGCACGTTCCAGTAGTCGTAGCCCACGGGATCGGACATGAGGTGCCATTTGCCGATGACCGCATTCGTGTAACCTGCCTTTTGCAGCAGCTTCGGAAATGTCTGCTGGCTGCTATCAAAGGTGCTGTTGCTGTTATTGTAGAAGCCGTTTTGGTGGGAGTACTTGCCCGTCTGGATGACGGCACGCATGGGCCCGCAGATGGAGTTTGTGACGAGGCAGCGATTGAAGCGGATGCCTTCTTTGGCGATGCGGTCGATCCCAGGTGTCTCCAGCAACTTCCGCTTTTCTCCATACGAACTGATGACCTGGCTGGCGAGGTCATCGCAGAAGAGGAAGAGGATGTTGGGCCGATCCGCCGCGCAGAGCGCAGAAGCAAAGGACAGGAAGGTCAAAAGAGACAGGAGGGACTTCATGGGTTGTTGGTAACGGGGAGAGCTGCGGGAGCTTGCGGAAAATCAAAACGGCTGCCAGTCGCCTGGCAGCCGTTTGGGGGAAGCGTGGTGAGATAGATTACTTCTCGATCTTCAGAAGCTCGACTTCGAAAATGAGGGTCTCGCCTGGGCCAATGTCAGCACCTGCACCGCTGTCACCATAAGCGAGGTCGGAAGGGATGAAGAACTTGAACTTCGAGCCGACGGACATGAGCTGGAGGCCTTCGGTCCAGCCTTTGATGACTTCCTGGACGCCGAAGGTGATGGGCTCACCGCGCTGCACGGAGCTATCGAAGACTTTGCCGCTGGTGAGGGTGCCGTGGTAGTGGACGTTCACTTTGTCAGTCGGGACGGGCTTGGCACCGTCGCCAGGCTTGATGATTTCATACTGGAGACCGCTGGCGGTGGTTTTCACGCCTTCGCGCTTGGCGTTGTCAGCGAGGAACTTGGCTCCGGCTGCCTTGGCTTCGACGGACTTGGCAGCGGCTTCCTTGGCCATCTCAGCCTGGATTTCGGCCATGCGGCTCTGCATGTATTTTTCGAAGACGCCCATGGCGGCTTCGAGTTCAGCCTGGGGATATTTGGATTCCTTACCTGCGACGACGTCACGGATGGCTGCGGCGAAGGTATCGACATTGATGTCCACTTTCTGCTGCTTGAAGTTACCACCGATCTGGCGGCCGATGAAGTAGCTGACTTTTTCCATGTCAGGCTGGGCGGCAGGGGCGGCGGCGGCAGGTTTCACGGCTTCTTGGGCGTTCAGGGTGGTGGAGGCTGCAAGGGCAGCGATGACGAGGCAGGATTTAAATTTCATAAACGGGCGGCGAGACTCAGGGTGAAGTATGAAATGGTCAACCGAAGAAACTGGCAGTTATACGGGCTCAGAAACGGGCTTGAGCAGGCGCTGGGTCTTGCCACCATGCGCGCCCTTATGTCCGCTATTCCATCCCAATTCGAGAACGTCACCGCCATCACCAAAGCCAATGTCTATTTTGATGGCAAGGTGGTCAGCCACAGCATCCTTTTTGCTGACAGCAGCAAGAAGACCCTGGGTCTGATCTATCCCGGCAGCTATCACTTCGGCACGGACAAGGCAGAGCGGATGGAGATCGTGGCAGGTGCCTGTGAGGTGAAACTGGATGGCAGCGAGGCAACAACGGCCTACACAGGTGGGCAATACTTTGATGTGCCTGCGAAGTCGGGCTTCGACATCACCGTGGCAGAGGGAATCTGTGAATATATCTGCTCGTTTATTGATTAATCGGTAACGTCAAGATGGGTCAAAGGGGGGCCAACGGGTCGCCTTTTGACCATCTTGACGACCTCTAGACCGGCTCACCCTCAGTTTACCTTGGCCCACTCTTCCTTCAGCACGGGCGTCAGGATTTCCTTCCATTTCGCATAGCCCGCCGGGCTGAGGTGGAGGAGGTCATCGACATAGTATTCGCGGATGGGCTTGCCTTTCGAATCGGCGAGGTAGCTGGTGCTGTCCACATAACGCACCCAGTCTTTACCACTGGCCCAGTTGGCGAGTTTTTGATTCAGTTCATGCACCTTTGGGATCTGGGTGAGGCGCTTCAGGGCGATCTTTACGGAGGTGACGATCACTCGAGTGTTCGGCAAGCGCTGATGAACTAGGTTCAGGAATCTTGTATAGTCCTCGAAAGCTTCCTTCACACTTAGCTTGGCATTCAGGTCATTACTGCCTGTGTAGGTAACAAGGATTTTGGGCTGATGGCGGAGGACGACCGTATCCGCATAGGCAATCAAGTCATTGGCCACACTGCCGCCGAAGCCACGATTCAATACTGGCAGGCCAGGGAAGTCCTCTTTCAGCGTGATCCATCGGCGAATGCTGGAGCTACCGGTGAATACGATGCCGCCCTTCTCTGGCTCCTGCTTGGCAAAGACCGCAATCTCATCCGCAAATCGCTCGGGTTTAGGACGAGGGGTGGCAGGCCCAGCGTGACTGCATGTGGCGCAGAATAGGATCAGTGGAAGAAGTTTGGCTGTGGCGAATTTCATGACGGGGAGCATGAGAACGAGGCTTAGCCAAAATGCTTGCAAATCATCAAGTAAAAGCCGCAAGACTGTGCCCTGCTTCCCTGGTTTGGCATTTCGTGCCTTGGATTTGTCCAGTTTCTCGGCCCAGAGGTTCCTGTCGCGAAAAAGACAAATTTGGGGCGTTATGAGAAGAGATGAAACGCCCCTTTTTTCTTTTGCTCCTCACTGCGTCTGCCCAGGCCGTCGATTTTAATCGCGACGTGCGCCCTGTGCTGGCGCAGCAGTGCTTTACATGCCACGGCATGGACGACCACGGACGCAAAGGCAAGCTTCGCCTCGATTTGAGCGACTCTGCCTACGGCAAAGGCAAGTCCGGCGAGATCGCCATCGTCCCCGGCAAGCCGGATGCCAGTGAGGTCGTGAAACGAATTCTCGCCACTGACGAGGACGAGGTCATGCCGCCGCCGCACACGAAAAAAGTCCTGTCCGAAAAGGACAAAGCCACGCTCAAAGCCTGGATCGCCGAGGGAGCGAAGTATGAGGCGCACTGGGCCTATTCGTCGCCCAAAGCCACCGATGCAAAAGCCAGCATCGATCACTTCATTCGTGAGAGGCTCGAAAGGGAAGGCATGAAATCATCCCCCGAGGCGGATCGCTACACGCTCGTGCGCCGTGTGTATCTCGATCTCATTGGTCTGCCGCCCACGCCTGCGGAAGCGGATGCCTTTGTGAATGACAAAGCGCCCAATGCTTATGGGAAGCTCGTGGACTCTCTTTTGAACTCGAAACACTACGGCGAGCGTTGGGCGCGTCGCTGGCTCGACCTCGCCCGCTACGCCGACACCAACGGATTTGAGAAGGATCGCCCGCGTCAGATCTGGCCGTATCGCGATTGGGTGGTGAAGGCGCTGAACGACGACATGCCGTTTGACCAGTTTAGCATTAAGCAGCTCGCCGGGGACATGCTGCCCAATGCCACGCCGGAGGACATCATTGCCACAGGCTTTCATCGGAACACGATGCTGAACGAAGAAGGCGGCATTGATCCGAACGAATATCGCTTTTACGCCATGGTGGACCGCGTCGGCGTCACCGGCACGGCCTGGATGGGGCTCACGCTGAACTGCTGCCAGTGCCACACGCACAAATACGATCCCATCCTGCACACCGACTATTACAGCGTCATGGCGCTGCTGAATAACGCCGACGAGCCGACCTATTACATCCCGACGCCGGAGATCAAAGCTCAGCAGGATGCGAACGTGGTCAAAATAGAGCAACTGGAGCGGGCATTGCCATCGAAGTTCCCCGGTGGAACTGCGGCGATGGAGAGTCGGTTTGCCAACTGGATCGCCGAGGAATCAAAGGCGGCTTCGACTTGGCAAATCATCCTCCCCACGGCCATGAAGACCACCATGCCGCATCTGCAGGAGCAGCCCGACGGCTTCATCCTCGGCAGTGGCGACATCTCGAAGAGCGATGTCTATGATTTGAGCTTCAAAGCGCCGATCAAAGGCGTCACCGCCCTCAAACTCGAGGTCGCCAGCCATCCCAGCCTGCCGAACGATGGACCAGGCCTGACTTATTATGAAGGCCCCATCGGCGGCTTCTTCCTTAGCGAGTTAAAGGCCACGCAAAACGGTCAGCCTGTGAAAATCACGAGAGCCGAAGCCACCAACGAGGAAGAGGAGGATAAGGTCAATGACGCTGCCACCGCCGCGAAGCCGACGAAGAAGGCTGCCCGCAAAGCCGCTGCCAAAAAGACCAACAACGCCATGGCTTCGCTCGATGGCGAGATGAGTAGCGGCTGGCAGGTGCTCGGCGGCTACGGCCAGTCTCACGCTGCCGTGTTTCATTTCGAGAAGCCCGTCGATCTGACGAATGGCTTCGATTTGAAGATGCTTTTCGAAAAGCACTTCGCCTGCCCGCTCGGCCACTTCCGCCTTTCTGTGACGACCAGCAATCATGCCTCAGCTACTGGGCATCCCGCTGATGTCGAGAATACCCTCGCGCGGAGATTTGAAGGGAATCAGCCGAGCATAGGCACTCCCGAGTCAGCCAAAGCTTTAGCGGCTCACGAACAGCGAATTCTCCTGCGTCGTTTTCTCGAAACAGCACCCGAAATGAAACAAGCCGCAGCGCAACTTGCTGCCCTGCGGAGGAACTTGCCACGAGGTCAGCCTACACTGGTCATGAGCGAGCGTCCCGCCTCGAATCCGCGCCCCACGAATCGCTACCATCGCGGTGAATACCTCCAGCCGAAGGAAACCGTGCCTCCCGCCGTGCCCGCCTTTCTACCTTCACTGCCGAAGAGCGCACCCGCGAACCGCCTGACCTTCGCGAAGTGGCTTTTCAGCCCCGAAAACCCGCTCACCGCCCGCGTGACGGTGAACCGCCAGTGGCAGGCCTTCTTCGGTCGCGGCCTCGTGAAGTCGCTGGAGGATTTTGGCTATCAAAGTGAGCCGCCGAGCCACCCTGAGCTTCTCGACTGGCTCGCCGTCGAGTTCGTGAAGCAAGGCTGGAGCCTGAAGAAGCTGCACAAGCTGATCGTGATGTCGCAGACCTACCGGCAAGCGAGCTCGCTCGTAGTTCGGCCTTCAGGCCGTTCAGACGGGCTAAAGCCCGAACTACAAGCGGACCCCGAAAACATCATGCTCGGTCGCGGTGCACGGTTCCGCCTTGATGCCGAAATCATCCGCGATGCCGCGCTAAAAGCCGCAGGTGTTTTGTCTCCGAAAATGGGTGGCCCCGGCGTGTATCCGCCGCAGCCTGCCAGCATCACCTCCGAGGGCACCTACGGCAAATTTGAGTGGAAGACCAGCGAGGGAGAAGACCGCTACCGCCGCAGCCTCTACACCTTCATCAAGCGCACTGCGCCCTTCGCCATGGCAACCACCTTCGACGCGCCCACCGGAGAAGCTTGCCTCGCCAAGCGCGATGTCTCCAACAGCCCTCTGCAAGCTCTCACGCTCCTCAACGACCAGATGTTCATGGAAGCTGCGGCGGCCATGGCCAGGAATGTCATCGCTGAGAGCCAGGACGACGACTCCCGCCTCACCAACACCTTCCGCCGCTGCCTCACCCGTCCTCCCGGATCCGACGAACTGACCATGCTCAAAACCTTCCTCGCCAAACATCGTGCCGAAAAACTCGATGGTGAAGCGCTGTGGATTGCAGTTTGCCGTGCGGTGCTAAACCTCGATGAGGCGATCACTCATCCGTGATGCACCCATCCATCCATGGTCGCTTCTCCAGGTCTGTGGTCCTCGGCTGCTAGCTACTTCTTGGCGGGATGGGCCGAGAGGTTTGCCGCCGCCTGATTGAGCTTTTCATTTTCGGCTGGGGCGGCGGCCAGAGGCTCTGTGCGGAAGGCAGGCAAGAGCTTGCTCCAGACAAGGTCCAGCTCAGTCTGCATCTGGCCCGTCTGCGCGGTGATGGCGACCACGGCGTCGTGTTCAGGTATGACGAGGCAAATTTGTCCGTCACGGCCATCACCACGATAAGCATTGTGCTGGCAGCGCCAGAATTGAAAGCCGTACCCCTGCTGCCAGTCTATGGTTTTGGCGCTCGGAGCCTGGCTGTTTTCCACATGCTTTGCGGTGGCCTGCTCGACCCACTTTTCCGGTAATAGCTGTTGGCCGTGCCACTTGCCTTTTTGCAAATAAAGCTGGCCGAATTTAGCGATGTCTTCCGTGCGGATGAACAGCCCGTAACCACCCAGGCTGTAGCCCTCCGCAGATGTGCTCCACTCTGGGTTCTCAATGCCGAGCGGCTCAAACAGCCGGGGCTTCAAATACTCGAGCACCGTCTTGCCTGTGGCCTTTGTGACGATGGCGGAAAGCATGTAGCTGCCAGGTGTGTTGTAGCGAAACCAAGTGCCCGGTTTATGAACCACTGGATGTGCCAGGAAGCCCTTCACCGAAGGGCCATTTGTGAAGTTAAACTTCGGCTCCACATCATGCCCACCGCTCATCGAAAGCAGGTCGCGGACACGCATCGCCTTCAGGTTTTCGCTAGGTGCTGCAGGGGACTCGTCTTGGAAGAATTTCAAAACGGGATCTTCCAGGCTTAGCTTTCCTTCCTCAGCCGCCAGCCCGACGGCTGTCGAGGTGAAGCTCTTGCTTAGCGACCACATGACATGATTTTTGTCCGCCGACTCGGGCTTCCACCACGCTTCTGCGACCACCTGCCCATGTCTCACCAGCATGAAGCTATGCAGCGTGTGGATCTCCTTGTCCGCTGTTTCGATAAAGTCACGGATCGCCGCCGACGAAATCCCCTGTGCCTCTGGCGTGCTGCGTGGCAGCGCCTGATCAGCGGCATGAGTCTGCCAAATAGAGGCCGCAAGGAGCGAAAGGACGACAAGGTGGATCGGGGATGGAATCTTCATGAGGGAAGGCTGTATCAGATGAATGAACGCACTCAGAGCAGCGGGCTAGCAACTCACTTACCCGATGATCCGCCAGGTCATCTCAAGGCCCATGCCCAGCGGCAACGGCGTGATACTGCCAGCGGGCGTCTCGAGGAGCGCGGAGCTTGATGGAGCCTTTTCCATCTGAAACGTCTGTTTCGAGGCGGGGAAGCCATAGAAGGCCGTGCCGTTCAGGCTCAGGAAGCGCTCAAACAACGCCTGGCCGTCCTCCGTGGCCAGATCGACACCCGCGTCTTCAAACGCCATCGCGTAAAGCTGCGGCGCACAGCCGCCAGTGAAGCAACCTGCCGCACAGCCGCAGGCCGTTGCCTTGGTGGTGTGGGGAGCGCTGTCGGTGCCAGCGAAGAACTTCGTTTGACCTGCTTTTGACACCGCCGCATGCAATGCGGCGCGATCATCCTGAAACTTCACGATGGGCAGGCAGTAGAGATGATATTTCAGCCCCTGAATCAAATGCCCCAGAGTGTAGAGCAGATGCTGCGGCGTGATCGTTGCCCCGACGTGCTCCGGCGCTGAGGTCACAAACTCCGCCGCTGTGCGTGTGGTGATGTGCTCGCACACGATGCGCAGTTTCGGATGTGCTGCGAGGAGGCGCGGCATACGCTCGGAGTAGAACCTCGTCTCCGCATTCTGCTGCGCGTCGATGTAATCCGGTCCGCTGAGTGCATGTTGCTCGCCGTGAATGCAGAGCACGATGCCGCACTCCTCCATCGCCCGCAGCACCTCGCCGCCAATGAGATCATCCATTGGCATGCCATGCTCGGCGTTCGTCGTGCCATGAGGTGGGTAGTATTTGCATGCGCGCAGCAAGCCTGAGGCCGCCCCTTCGTGGATCATCGCCGCCGTGGTCTGCCGTGTGAGGTACAGCGGCACGATGAGCTGCTCAAAACCCGCCGCACCTGCCGACCGCAAGTCTGCCGAGTAGCTCTCGATGCTCCAGCCATCGCTTTGTGCCGCACCCGAGACCCGCGACACAGGCGGCTGCGTGTTTGGCATCGCCAAAGCGCCTGCACAGTCCATGTCGAGATGCGCCTGGATATAGGAAGCCATCGCCGGGCCTTGGCGGAAGTGCGTGTGAAGATCGAACCACTTGGGAAGCGTGAGGGTCATGTGCCTCCGTTAGCGTGACGTGGGAATGGATCAACCCCAGACGACTCGCGCACAGAACACGGCCAGACCCGAATCTGCGCTACTTGACCAAATCCATCACATGCTGCCGCAGGTGAAACCTTTTCCAGCGCCCTTATCCTTCCCGGCTTGGGCAGGGAAGGGGACAAAAAGCAGCCCAAGCGTCTTCCAAGGGCTTTTGCGTGCAAAAGGGTGCCGCCGACACGCCGGGAGAGGGCTTTTGCATGCAAAATGGTGCCGCCGACACGCCAGGAGAGGGCTTTTGCATGCAAAAGGGTGCCGCCGATATCTCGGGAGGGGTCTTTTGCACGCTAGAAACGGTCGCCGACAGAGCGGAAGGGGCAGGGGAATCAGCCAAACAATGCCGCCACGGCTTTGCCGCCATCGGTGATCGGCACAGGGCGCGTGCCGTCCATGAGTTCTTTGCTTGGATCAATGCCCATCGCTGCGTGGATGGTGGCGTGGAAATCGACCAGTGGCACAGGATTCTCGACGGGCTTTTTGGAGAGTTCATCGCTGACGCCATACGCGCCGCAGTGCTTCAAGCCGCCACCGGCGAGCACCATGGAGAACGTCGTGCCCTGGTGGCCACGTCCGCCGCGACCATCGAACTCCGGAGGGCGGCCGAATTCGGTGCCGACCACGATCAGGGTCTTGTCGAGAAGCTTCTGGGTCTTAAGATCGCGGATGAGCGCGGCGAGCGCGGTGTCCAGCTCCTGGATAAGCAGGTGCTGATTGGCGCTGCCTTCATTGTGAATGTCCCAGCCAGTGCCGTTCATGAAGTTGAGGTTATGAGAAACCTCGATGAAGCGCACACCAGCCTGAACCAGACGACGCGCCAGCAGGCAACGCTGGCCGAACTCGCCACCGTAGTCGTTGCGCAGGTCCGCAGACTCCTGCTTGAGATTGAAATGCTTCATGAACTGAGGCCCGGAGAGCTTCAGGGCCTGGGCCTGAGCCGTCTGGTAGTCGGCGATGGCCGAGTCCTTCGGCGAGCGCTCCATCAGCGGCTGCAGCAGCTTCGCACGCGTGCTGGCACGTTTTTCATCCACGAAATCAGGCCGCGTGAAGCCGGAGGGGCCAGTGTTCGTGTCCGTGAGGTAAACATAGCCAGACTTTGCGCCGAGGAAGCCCGGGCCACGGCTCACATTCGGATAGCCGATCAAGATGTAAGGCGGCACATCAGGGTTCGCCGCGCCGCGCTCATGCGCGATGATCGAACCGATGCTTGGATACACCACATTGCCGGAGATCATGCGCCCGGTATGAACGATGTTCGTCGCAAAGGCATGCTCGTCGATAACGGCATGATTCACCGTTCGCATCACCGTCACGTGCTCCATCACCTTTGCCGTGCGGCTCAGGTGCTCCGTCAGTTGCACGCCTGGCACCGAGGTATCGATGCTCTTGTACATGGAGCCGGCGATCTTCTGTTTGCTCTTGTTATCGCCTAGCTTCTTCGGGTCAAAGGTGTCGATCTGCGCCATCCCACCACCGAGCCAGATGAAGATACAATGCTCCGCCTTACCCTTCGGTGTGTGGACGGGCGTGTTGTTGGCAAACAGAGGCGCTGCGCCGAAGGCGGCGGCGGAAGTGAGGAAGGAGCGGCGTTTCATGGGCTTCATGAGGCTATTAACGTTCGCTGCCGGGGGATTTCATTCCCCGAGTCACCTCACTTTCGTGGGGGTGATCCGCGTGGAAGTGGCTTCCTCGTGCTGAATCACCTCCTGCCGTCACCTTGGAAGATGACGGCATTCTGGAATGTGGGCGTCTGGCTCAGGCTTCCTTGGGCGAATGCTGGTCGCAATGCTCGGCTTCGGGTTCGGTTTCTTCGACCTGGGCGTTGTCCTTCAGGAACTGGAGGGCGTTTTCGAGGATCAAATCCTCGCGGACACCGTCGATCATTCCGTTCTTCTGGGCTTCCTGAACGAACTTCTTCACTGGCTTCTTCTGACGGGCGGCGATGTTCGCCAGGGCCATCATGAGCTGCTGATCGGTGGCGATGATACCTTCTTTCTTGGCAACTTCTCCGAGGATGAAGCTGACTTTCACGCTGTTGCGTGCCTGCTGGGTGGCACTGCTGAGGATTTCGTCTTGCTGCTTGATCAGCTCTTCCTGTGGCACTCCCTGCTGAAGGGCGCGCGAGGCGATGTCATTGGTGCGGCGCTGGGCTTCGCGGTTCACGACTTCCTGGGGCAGGTCAAATTCAAGCTTTTCGACGATGTGCCCGATGACTTGGTTTGCCTTGTCGTTTTCGCGGTTTTGCTCACGACGGCGACGGATGGCTTCCTTCACTTCTCCGCGGAGGGTTTCCTCGGTCATGTCTTCACCGCCGATTTTCTTGATGAATTCAGCGTCGATGGCTGGGATGGCCTTGTTCTTTACGCCTTTGCAGTTCGTGGCGAGCGAGATGGTCTTGCCACGCAATGCCTCAAAGGGGAATGTCTCAGGAAGGGTGATATCGAGCGTGCGTTCTTCACCTTTGGAGATGCCGACGAGCCCAGCGTAGAAGCCGGGAAGGAAGTCTTCTTCGGCATCCAGTAGGAACCAGTTTTCCTCAATGCCTTGGAGGTGGTTTGGAGCGTCTGGCATGGCTTCGGCGAGCGGCTGGCCTTCGAGGCTGCCTTTGTAGCCAAGTACAACGACGTCACCAAAGCCGGCGGCGCGTTCCACATCTTCAAAGGTAGCGTAGCGTTCACGCAGGTGGAGGAGATCGTGGTCGATGTCGGCATCGGTGACCTCGATGCGGGCGAGTTTCACGGGGATGCCTTTGTATTCGGGCAGTTCAAATTTTGGCGTGAGGCTGAGTTCGGCGCTAAAGGAAAAGCTCTTGTCAGTGCTGTGCGTGATACGGTCGTTGACGCCCAGGATGGAGAGTACATCCAATCCCTCACGCTTTACCGCCTCACGGAGGCCGTCGTTGATGAGTTGGCGCTCGAGTTCGGACTGGATGTCTGCGCCGTGGCGCTTTTCAACGGCGGCAGCGGGCACTTTCCCAGGGCGGAAGCCTGGGAGGCGGACGTTCTGTGCGTAGTAGGCGACGATGGCTTTGCGCTGCTTCGCGACCTCTTCTCCCGGCACTCTGATATGGGCGATGGCGCGGCAGTTTGGCTGGTGTTCGACGTTGATGGTCATGTTGAAAGGCTGTTTGGGGGTTTCGGTTGGTTTTTGACCGGACAGCTCACACAGGTCCGGGGAAAAAGGGCGCGCAGGCTAGGCGACTTTGCCGGTTTGGCAAGAGCGGGCTGTGTCGGCAGAAAAACGGCGCTGAGGGGGAACTCAGCGCCGCTGGGGATGAATGGGATGATTTAAGCGCCTGGATTGAAGGCGCGGATGGCCGTGATCTTGACTTTGCGTGTTTCGCCAGTGTCGGTGGGAACTTCGGCTTCTTCGCCCACGCTTTTGCCCGTGAGGCTCTTCGCCAGCTCGGAAAGGTAGGAGACGATATTCTTTTCAACATCGCTATCCCAGGCTCCGAGAATGGTCAGGGTCTCGAGTGTGCCAGTGGCGGCATCTGAGTATTCCACAATGGTGCCCATGCCGACTTTATCGGTGGGGGTGTTGGCGAAGTCGGTGCCGCGGGCGCGGTTTACGTCGCGCTCGAGTTCGTCCTTCATGCGATTGAGGACGGTCTGCTGCTCACGAGCGGCTTTGTAACCACCGTTTTCACGAAGGTCGCCTTCTTCGCGGGCGATTTGGATCTCGGATTTGTTGTGCGGGATCTTGACGGTTGTGAGTTCGTTGAGCTCCGCCTTTTTCTTCTCTAGGCTTTCCCAGGATACGATAAGGCTGTTGTCCTCACGCGCGCCGGAGTTGTTGTCCACCATGAGGGACTCCATTTCGGGACGCGCTTTGATGACTCGAGCCATGAGGGACCGGCGGGTGAGTTCATCAAAGGCTGTGGTGTTGAGCAGGCGTTTGGCAAAAAGGCTGACCAGTTCCAGGTCGGCGTCTTCCATGAGTTCGCTGACGAGGGTCTTGTCGGCAGACATGGCGTCTTCCAATCGTCCGGCACGTTTAGGGCCACCGCTGATGGCGTCGTTTTCCACGGCATCGAGCACGGCATGACCGAGGTCGATACTGAAAACGGATTTGGCGAGCCCTGCGCGCTCCTTGCAGATCCAGATGAGAAGATCCTGGCTGAGCGTGCGATTTCGGACGGCTTTTTTGAGGTATTCGGCAAGGGCGTCGATCTCGCCATTGGCATCGAGCACAGTAGCAATCTCTCCCACGGCGCGTCCGCCAGTGCGGGCGAGATGGTTCAGAAGTTCCGTGACCCAGCCGCGATCCGGGAAAGCAGCCGGGAAGGCTCGGTAAAGTCGGCCATAAAGGGCCGCAGGAAGGCCAGCGACGTTTTCAGCGATGAGGGTGCGGGCTTCACTGACGAGGTCGGAGGCCTTGAATGAACCGAGGGGCGCAGAGCACTCTGGGATGGAATCGATGATCTCGTCACGAGCGAGCAGCAGTTGGAGACTCTCCTTCAAATGAAGGCGCCATGCTTTGCGAACGGTGTCCGAGATGTCCTGAAAGACGGGGATGAGTTCACTGGCGGCATTTTCAAAAAGATCGAGATCCTTCTGAATGAGTCCCAGGACGCCAAGTTTGCCCTTCAGGTCGCGTTTGCCGAGATATTCCTTAACCATGACGGTGCCGGGCTTTTCGCCGGAATCACGGAGCACGAGAGGGTCCTGGCGCTTCGAAGGGACGACAATATGACGTGCTGCTTTGAGAACCTTCTTGGTGGCTTCCCACCACTTTTTGTAATCGGCTTCGGCGATGATGTGGGGTTTGATGAGCCCCTCGAGCTGATCGAGAGACATCTTATTTCCACTGGATTGGAGTGCGAGTTCAACCAGGCCAGTGGGGTTTTTCTTGGCCATTTCTTTTAGAATGTCCAATTCCGCTAGGCGGCGGGACATCAGGTGAGTGTCTGGCAGGATCTCCAGGCTGCTGATGGCAAAACCGAGTTTGAGGGCGTGGCCGGGCTTGCCTTCGAAATCAATGATCAGGCGATCTCCTCCTACTAGATCCCATTCGGAGACACGACCAACGCCCCAGCTTTTATGCAGGACGAAGGTTCCAGCTTCGAGCTGGGATAGTTTTTCTGCGTCTGCGGTGGAGATTTTACCTGCCGCTACCAAATTTTGCGCCTCGGGATTCATGGGGGGGCGATGCTAGCAGACTGTCCCTCTCTGGCAAAGGAAACTTCCCCAGGCGCGAAAAGTCTGCCAGACTGAGGCTCTTTTTGGGCATTCTTTTAGGCTCAATAAAGGATTAAAAAGGTGCAATCCGGGAAAATAGGCCGTTTTAACAACACAGCAGGCAATGAGTGATGAAATAGACAAGGGCTAGCTTAGAACCAAACGAGTGCGGCAAAGTTGAGTGGTTCTCGAAAAAGTGGCGGACAAAAAAAGAATTCGTCCTTGCAATCGTGGCTCAAGTTTTTACTCTCCGTCTCCTTGTGAAATTTTTCACAAGCTCCCCGAACGGCCCTGTTGCCCTGCCATGTTGAAATACTTCTTCCTCAGTTACGCCTTTGTCGCCGCGATCGTTGTCGCGGCCTTCGGCACACGCGGCAGCAAGAGTGAGCTGCCCCCGATCGAGATCTTCCCAGACATGGATCACCAGGCAAAGGTGAAATATCAGGTCAAAAATGACTTCTTTGCCGATGGCGTGGGTGCTCGTCTTCCTGTCAAACACACCGTGCCCATGGGTTTTGAGGTGCCCGCCAACCCAGCTTCCTCGCCGGACGCCAAGCCTGCCACTTACGGGTTCACAAATGGACTCGACTATTTCAGCACCGGCAAAATCGGTGACTTCTACGGCGACGGCCTTCCTGCCGAGCTTGCTGCGGATAAATCCCTGATCGAACGCGGGGAGCGTCAGTACAATATTTATTGCGCTGTCTGCCATGCTGCTTCCGGCAATGGCAAGGGTGTCACCTCCAAGTATGGAATCCTGACCGCCTTCAATTTCCATCAAGCTGGCTCTATGGATCCGACCAACGTGGCGACCTATCGCCCTGATGGAGCTATTTTTGATGTCATCACCAACGGCAAAGGGCTCATGGGCTCCTACGGCGGCAATCTGACCGTCCGTGACCGCTGGGCCATCGTCTCTTACATCCGCGCCCTTCAAGTGGCCGTGAAAGAGGGCAACGTCTCCGTCCAGTAACCCGCGCGCATTTCCAACATGGGTCATCACCACGTCACTTTTGAAGATCTACCGCAAGGCGGAGAGAAGTTCGAGCCCGCCAAAGGCGGTAAGCTCATCAGCACCCTTGGTGGCATCGGTGCTCTGGGGCTTCTGGGTTCCGCTGTGCTGTTCTTTACCAAAACAGACACCTTTGCCTACTCCTGGCTCTTTGCTGTCTTCTTTGCATTCACCATCATTTGTGGTGGCTGTTTCTGGGTCATGCTGCACAACGCCTCAAACTCCGGCTGGGGTGTGGCGATCCGCCGTCTCTGGGAGCAGCTCTCGAACATGATCCTTCCATTGGCGATCCTTTGCATCCCGCTTCTGCTTCCTGCGGTGCAAAAGCCGCTCTATGAGTGGATGAACTGGCACCGCACGGCGGCTGAGCATGCTCATCACGATGGCACTAGTGTTTATGAAGCTTTGCATCACATGGCCGATGGTGATGAAGCTAAACACATCGAGCCCAATACACACCTGCACGTCCTCACCGCGAAGTACGGTTATCTGAACATCGAGTACTTCGGCTTTAGCTGGTACACCCGTTTCTTCTTCTACTTCCTAGTCCTCTGGTTCATCGCAAGCAAGCTGCGCGGGAAGTCGGTGATGCAGGATTCCGATGGTGACATCAAGCATACCATCAAGGCTCGTCAGTTCTCCTGCACTTGGCTGCTCTTCTTCGCTCTGACGATCACCTTTGCGGCTGTCGATTGGGTCCAGACCCTCGACTACGCTTGGTTCTCCACGATGTGGGGTGTTTATATCTTCGCCGGTTGCGCTTGGTCTTCCATGGCAGTCACGATTCTGCTCGTCACTTGGCTGCGCAGCCTAGGCTACCTGAAAAAGGTCGTCACGGACGAGCACTACCACCTGATGGGTAAGCTGCTTTTCGCCTTCACGGTCTTCTGGGCTTACATCGCCTTCAGCCAATACTTCCTCATCTGGTATGCCAACATCACTGAGGAGACGCGCTTCTACCTGACGCGTAACACCGAAGGCTGGCGCTATGTTTCGATCTTCATCGTCATCGGTCACTTCATCGCTCCCTTCCTTGCCCTGCTTTCGCAGTCGCGGAAAAAGAAGCCCTCCGTTATGATCGGTATCTGTCTCTGGGTGCTCTTCATGCATGTCGTGGACATTTACTGGAACATCATCCCTGAGCGTGGACCTTCTCTTGGCGTTGGAGTTGTTGTGGATGGTGCATGGATCGGAGATGTCGTCGCCTTCGCTGGGGTTATCGGTACCCTCGGTTTCCTTTTCCTCCGCAGTCTGGCCAATTACAGCCTGTATCCTTGCCGCGACCCGCGTCTGCTCGAGTCCGCCAACGTCATCAATTGATTTCATCCATGTCCGCCGCTGCCACATCTCCGAAGACCGGCTCCCCATTCCTTTGGGTGCTCGGTTCTTTCGCCAGCTTCGCCGTTTTGCTCGCCTTTTTCCTGAATCTGGCAAAGCCCGGTGAGGTCGATCCCCGTGCGCCTGAGCGCCTCGCAAACACTGCCGAGATCGTCAAAGCGCAGACCGAGTTGGTCGCCAAAATGGGACTGAATGACGCGGCCAAGAAGGGGCAGATCTTCGACAAAACGCTGGATCTTCTGAAATCTCGCAAGCCCGCTCCCAGCACCCAGGTGGTGCCCGGCTCCCCCACGCAACTGAAGCAGGCGGCCGCCTCCGTGCCTGCTCCCGCAGCCCCGGCCGCTACTACTCCTGCGGCTCCCACCCCTGCCAAGTAACGGCCTTTCTTCTCCACGATGCAGACGAATTCCTCATCCGCAGACTCGGACCTCCAGGCTGACAACCTTCGCCGTGCGGCGATAGACAAGTCGGTCAAAGGCCCAGTGCTGTTCCTTTTCCTCAATGGAGCCTTCTGGCTCATGGCTTCCACCATTCTAGGAGTGCTCGCCGCGGTCAAACTCTTCGCTCCGTCATTCCTCGGTGACTGTCCTGTTCTTCAGTTTGGCCGCCTGCAGCCGACCCATCTCAACGCCCTCGTCTACGGCTGGGGCATCCAGGCCGGCCTGGGAGTCATGCTTTGGCTCATGGCCCGTCGTTCTGGCCAGGAACTCAAGAGTGGCAAAAGTCTTCTCTATGTGGCTGGCGTTTTTTGGAACATCGCCATCACCCTTGGCCTTCTTAGCATTCTTTTCGGTGGCAATACCTCCATGCAGTGGTTGGAAATGCCCCGCTGGGTCTGGCCGATCCTTCTCGTGTCCTTTCTGACTTTCGCTTGGCCGATGGTGAACATGTTCGCCCGCGCCTTCCGACCTGAAGGCTTCATGGTCAGCTCTTGGTATGTCTTGGGTGCCTGCTTCTGGTTCCCATGGATCTTCATTACCGCCAATGTCTGCCTCCATTGCATTCCAAGCCTCGGCGCTTTGGGTGCCGGAATCAATGCTTGGTATGTTCACGGCCTGATCCTTCTCTTTTTCACTCCTGTCGCCCTTGGCTCCGCCTACTACTTCATCCCGAAGATCACAGGTCAGCCAATCGCTAGCGCAGAGCTTGCCAAACTCGGCTTCTGGGCGCTCGCGATTCTCGGCGGATGGACTGGAATGCAGGCATATATGGGTGGTCCTCTTCCGGCTTGGATGCCTTCCGTTGGTGCTTTGACCGGCACCCTGCTCCTTATCCCTGTTGGTGTTGTCGGCTTGAACCACCACCTTACCACACTTGGCAAACACAACCTCGTCGCAACCTCGCCGACATTGCGTTTCACCTTCTTGGGTGCCCTCTTCTATCCGATCTCGGGTCTGATCTTGGTGCTGCTCTCAAACTACACGACGGGTGCCACACTTCAATTCACCCACGCTAGCTATGGTTTCCAGATCGTCGCCGTGTATGGATTCTTCAGCATGAGCGTTTTCGGAGCCATCTACTACATCGTGCCTCGCCTTTCTGGCTGCGAGTGGCTTAGCGTTCGCCTGATTCGCAATCACTTCTGGTTCTCCACCTACGGCATCGCCACCATCGTTGTGACCAGCCTCGTTGCTGGTGTTCAGCAGGGAGGCGACCTCAATGCTCCTGAGATGTGGGATCAGGACTTCATGCAGCTCGCGCTGAATGCGCGCCCTTACATCATCGCACGTGCTCTTGCTTGGACGCTGATCACCTGGTCCAACATCTGGTTCCTTATTCACCTCATGCTCATGGTGGCCGGTCTTGGCCGCCGCAGTTCCGCTCCGACGTTGCTGCACTCAGCGCATGACGATACCCCTCACGCCGCCCACGCATGAGCAACTTCCGCACCTTCATCCTCGGTCTCATCGCCAGCTTCGGTCTTCCGTGGCTCTGCCTCATCATCATCCCTGTCCTCAAGTATCAGGCGCTCTCCCCGGTCGCCTATGATAAGGACAAAGACGGCGTCGAGGGCTACTACCCACCTGCTCCTATCAACCGTCAGGGACAGATCATTTATGCCCGCGAAGGCTGTGCTCAGTGTCACACCCAGATGATCCGTCCCACCCAGCTTGCCTTGGACGGCTGGCGCAGAGGCTCTGGCCAAGATCAAGATCCACGTCCTGCTCTTCCAACCCGCTCGAACACACTCCTTGACTACCTCGGCGAGCCGTATGCTCCGCTCGGCATCGTCCGCACCGGACCTGACCTTACCAACTACGGCTGGCGCGCCCCGGCTCGTGAAGTCATCCACCAGATGCTCTTCTCGCCGCGATCCCTCCACGACTGGTCGAACATGCCCGCCTTCAAGAATTTGTACACTGTCCGTAAAGCCCAGGGTCCTGTGGCTGACAAAGCCATCAAGCTTTCTGGTAAATTCGCCGAAGAATCTGGTATGGAAATCGTCCCCACCGAAGAGGCTGAAGCCCTTGTCGATTACCTCCTATCCCTCAAAAAGGACTATCCCGTCCCTGGTGTCGCGCCCGCTGTGGCCGCAGCTCCTGCTCCCGCGAAGAAATAACGCCCCAGTTTCATGAGCGCCCCCTCCCAAAGCTTCCAACCCGACAGCACTGATCTTGATCGTCTTCACGCCGCTGTGAAGCGTGAGAAACAAGACATGCAGGCCGGTCGCGAGCCCGTTCCAATGTTGGTCATCTTTCTTGGCATGATCGTCGCCATCATCGGTGGCGGCCAGCTAGGAGTTATGGCTGGCGGCTGGAGTTTCAATACCAGCAATCCTTTCAACTTTGCGGCTGCTCCTGATCCCCGCCCTGCAGACAAGAATCCTAATGCAGGTTCAGATCCATTCCAGACCGCGATGAAAAAAGGCGCTTCCGGCTACGCTGTCTGTGGTGGCTGCCATCAGGGGAATGGCATGGGCATCCCCGGCCAGTTCCCGCCGCTCGCCGGTTCTGAGTGGGTTCTCGGCGGCACGGAACGTCTCATCCGCGTCACTCAGCACGGTTTGACCGGAGCCATCACTGTGAAAGGACAGGGCTACAACACCCCTGGAGGCATGATGCCCTTCGGCGCTGCCATGTCTGCTGGCGATCTCGCCAATGTTTTGACTTACATCCGCAATACCTGGGGCAATGAAGCCACAATGGTCACCAAGGAGATGGTCGAAAAAGTCCGCTCCGAGGAGAAGCGTGCCACTCAGTGGACTGAAGCCGATCTGGCTCCTTTTAAGGACAAGAATGTTCCTGGAGAGATCCCCGCCGGTCCTGGAGCCACTGCTGCTGCCGCTCCCGCAGCCAAGTAAGTCGAATCATCATGACGCATGTGAAGCTGTTCTCATCAAGCAAGGCGACCCAATGCGCCTTTGTCGAGATGGTGCTGCTTAATCAGTCCCGTTCTCGTGCGCGCATCTCCACTGGTGATGCGCGTGGTTTTTTGGCCTTCGAGCTGCTAAAATTTTCTTTTCCCTGAATCTCCCAAACTTCGACACCACGTTTTCTCCTTGTCGATTTCTTGATCCTCTGACCCCTTGACCCAAATTCTATGAGCGCCGCTGCCCACACTCACGATCACTCCCACGATCATGCGCATGACCACCATGAGCCGGGGTTCATTGGCAAGTACATCTTCTCCACAGACCACAAGACCATCGGCATTCAGTATGCAGTGACTGGTCTCTTGTTCCTGCTCTTCGGATTTTTCCTCATGCTCATGATGCGCTGGAGCATTGCCTACCCAGGTCAGCCCGTTCCTGGCTTTGATTTTGTGGGCAAGCTTCCTTTCATCGGAACGATCTTCAATGAGATGTTTGGCCGCTGGGCACCCGGTGGTGTGATCAACGGTGAACTCTACAACATGCTCGGTGCTATGCACGGCACCATCATGGTGTTCCTCGGCATCGTGCCACTCGGCTTCGCCGGTTTTGTGAACTTCGTCATGCCGCTCCAGATTGGCACCATCGACATGGCTTTCCCACGCCTGAACATGTGGAGCTATTGGCTCTTCTTCATCAGCGGAGTCGGTATGTTTGCTGCCTTCTTTCTAGGCACCGGTTCTGTGCAAACAGGCTGGACGATGTATTCCCCGCTTGCCTCTACCACGAATCTCGCTGTGACGAATGTTTGGATGCATGGCCACACTTGGTGGTTGTTGAGCATGGTGTTTAATATATCAGCTTCCCTGCTCGGATCGGTGAACGTCATCACCACGGTCATCAACCTCCGTGCCAAAGGGATGTCCTGGATGCGCATGCCTTTCTTCTGCTGGGCCATGTTCATCGTCGCCTTCTTGCTTCTCCTTGCTTTCCCCCCGCTCGAAGTTGCAGCCCTTCTCCAGTTTTCTGACCGCGTGTTTGGTTCAAGTTTCTTCCTGCCGACCGGCTTGATGGAAGGTGGTCAGCACCTCGACATTTCCGGCGGTGGTAGCCCACTGCTATACCAGCATCTCTTCTGGTTCCTCGCTCATCCCGAAGTGTATGTGCTCATTCTTCCTGCCTTTGCTATTTTGACGGAAGTCATCCCGGCGAACACTCGCCGTCCGCTCTGGGGCTACAAAGCCATGGTCTATGCAGGTCTTACCCTTGGCTTTTTGAGCTTCCTCGTCTGGGCTCATCACATGTATTTGACTGGCATGGGCACCATGATGTCCACCTATTTCCAGATCACCACAGTGCTGATCTCAGTTCCGTCTGTAATCCTTCTCACGGGTCTGATGATTTCACTCTACGGGGGCTCCATCCGCTTCAATCCGCAGATGCTCTTCGCCTCGGCATTCCTTCCCATGTTTGGTATTGGTGGTCTGACGGGTCTGCCCTTGGCCTTCATCTTCATCGACCTTGCCCTGCATGACACTTATTACGTCATCGGTCACTTCCACTACGTTGTGGCTCCTGGTTCCATTTTCGCTTTCTTCGCTGGCGTTTATCACTGGTATCCGAAGGCCACAGGTCGCAAGATGAATGACTTCCTCGGCAGGCTTCACTTCTGGCCTTCACTTGTTGGTATGAACCTTGTCTTCGCTCCGATGTTTATCCAAGGCATGGGTGGCTTCCACCGTCGCTGGTATGATGGCGGGAAGTATTTCGAGCAGACTTCTTCCGCCTCCAACTGGTTTACCGAACTCACCTCCGGTTTCTTCGGTATCTTTGGCATGGATGTCCCGAACAACCTTCTTGGCCTGAATGTTCTCATGACCTTCGGTGCTATTATACTCATGCTTGGCCAAGTACCCTTCATTTTAAATTTCTGGCTGAGCATCAAAGGCGGCGAAAAAGTCACCAGTGACAACCCATGGAACTGCACGACGCTCGAGTGGGCCACTCCAACACCGCCACCCCATGGAAACTTCACTTTCGACATTGTCGCCGTTCGTGGCCCTTATGAATACAGCGTCCCGGGAATGAGCCAGGATTATTTCCCGCAGTGGGAGTCCGAGCCCGGCAAAGCAGCTGAACCTTCTGCCGTCCCCACTGCTCCGGTCACCGTGGCCCATCATTGATTCATTAACTGCGAACCGCGAACCGAAAACCGCGACCTCACATGGACATCCCCTACACAGTCACCGCCCGCCCAGACACGGGTCTATACAACGCCAAAGTCGGCATCTGGCTCTTTCTCGCCTCGGAGGTAATGCTCTTCGGTGGTTTGTTCTCCTCCTATATCTTCCTACGCGTAGGTGCTGACTATCCATGGCCAGTGCATGAACTGGGCGTCACCCTCGGCTTCGTCAACACGCTAGTCCTCATTGGTTCCTCCGTGACTGTTTTGCTTGCTTGGGCCAGCCTCAAGCTGCGCAAGATAGCCCAGTTCCGACTCTACATGATCATCACCGTGCTTTGCGCGATGACATTCATGGTTATCAAGTCCATCGAATACAGAGGCAAGTTCGCCCACTACTCGGTCACTCTAACTGACGGCACCATCCTCACCGGTCACCTCCCACACGGATATGAGATCGAGTTTGGCGATGTGAAAGCGCTGAATCTTACTGTGGCGGGAAAAACAAGCGCCGTTGATGCCGACCCTATTAGCTATGTCCTACCTTATGTGAAGGGTGATGTTCCGAAGTTTAAAACTGAGTCAGGTGAGGAAATCGACCTTAATGCTAGCAGTTTCGCTCTCATCAAGGCTGAGGCACGCGCGAAAGCCGAGGCAAAAGCCAAGGCCGATGGTTTGAAGGAAGTTCCACAGTGGACCGTGAAGCTTTTGCCGACCACTCCTCTCACCTTCTTGGTGCCACCTTCCAAGCTGCTCGCCAAGCCAGGTCCAGATGCCAAATTGATTTCCTTCCGTGATGGCACATCTGTCGAAGGCAAGGTCATCAACGACAAAATGACCATTGAGGTGGATGGCGTCGATCTCCGCGGCACACCAGACAAGGAAAAGTCTCTCGCTTGGAATGAGCACTATCTCGGCAGCGCATGGAAAAACGCCTTCATCGAGCAGCGCGAGCACGCCACTACCGAGTTCAAAGAGAAATACGGTGATTCTCGTGACCCCAACAAAAGTGCCACTCAGCAAAAGCACCTCTTTTACCTTCATATCAAATCAGCCACACCCGAAGCCGCTCACGCTGACGGTGCACACAAGGCCGAAGCTCATGCACCCGCCGAGCATGGAGATGCCCACGGGAGCCACCATCCCGAGGTGCAACTTGAGCGCAAAGATGTCCAATTCTTCTCCAATTTCACGCCAAAGCTCAATAGCTTCTACGCCATCTACTTCACCCTCACTGGTCTGCATGGTCTGCATGTCGTCGCCGGTGCGCTCATCCTCGCTTACTTCGTGATCTTCAATGGGAAAATGCTCCGCGAAGATCCCGAGCGTCTCGCCAATCGTGTCGAAGTCGGCGGACTCTTCTGGCATTTCGTTGACCTTGTTTGGATCTTCCTCTTCCCGCTTCTGTATCTCCTGTAGCACTTTGTTTTTACAACTTTCACACCCATCACGTCATGGCTGACAGCCCCGAAGAAATCAAAAAAGCCGTCCGCAAGATCCTTTGGATCGGTGGCATACTTGCCGTCTGCACCGTCCTTACGGTCTGGCTCTCGACGGTTGAACTCGCCACTCATGGTCAGAATATCATCGTCGGCATGATCCTCGCCACGATCAAAGCTGGTCTCGTTGCCTTGATCTTCATGCACCTTAATCATGAGGCCAAACTGATCTACAAGTTCCTTGCCTTCACCCTCGTCTTTGTGACCGCCCTGTTCCTTCTCTTCTATTGGAGCAGCCTTGATCCGTTGGTCTTCAAAGATTTTTACTCTCACTGATTGTTTCACTGCCCACCCGCCTTTTTATATGTCGCTCAAGCACTTCCATTATGTCTTCCTATTCTTCGCAGTCCTCTGCGACGGAGGCTTTTGGCTGTGGACGCGCCTTGCGCCAGAAAAAGCCCTCGAACTTGGCATAACTCATCTTGGCCACATCGCTGGCTGGACGAGTCTCGGACTGATCGCATACTCGATCTGGTATCTCGTTAAAAAGTCCCGCCAAATCATCGTCTGACTTACCTTCTTGACGAATCTTTGATCACCTTTTGAACATGTTTCCCCTCGCCTGCGCCACCTGCAAAGCCGATCCTAACAGCGTTATCGCTCAGGCTCAGGATATTGCCGTGCTCGTTATGCTTGGCTTTTTGGTTCTTGGAATGGCTTGTGTTGCCTTGGTCGTCTTCAATTTTGCTCGCAAGCAGCAACGCCTCAGCCCTTCTCTCTGATTTTCAACCCTCCCCCGCTGACCTCACATGAGTATTTCAGATATTAACATTCCCTTCGGCATCACCCAGAATGCCTCCGAGCACGGTGGTCTTGTGGACCACATGCTTGGTTTCGTCCACTGGGTCATGCTCGTCCTCTTCATCGGCTGGTCCACTTACCTGATCTATGTTTTTTGGAAGTATCGTGCGACCAACACTCCCAAGGCTGATTACCATGGCGTCCGTGGCCACGCCACCACCCACATTGAAATCGGCGTTGTCATCGTGGAAGCCATCCTTCTGCTTGGCTTTGCCTTCCCACTTTGGTCACGTCAGGCCGATGAGTATCCTACCAGTGCCGACACCATCAAAATGCGTGCATTGGGGGAGAAGTTCCTCTGGAACTTCCAATATCCAGGTAATGACAGCATGCTCAGCACCTGGAATATGCGCGCTGTCTCTCCAACCAACGCCACTGGTCGTGAACTGAACGACCCCAACGGCAAGGACGACTTCGTCAACCCAGGCACTATGAAGCTTCCAGTTGGGAGACCTGTGATCGTTGATGTCGGGAGCAAAGACGTCATCCACAACCTCGCCATTGTCCCCATGCGCGCTGCTCAGGATGCCTGCCCTGGCGTGAAAGCTCATATGTGGTTTAAGCCCGTCAAAACTGGCACATGGGATATCATTTGTGGCCAGCTTTGCGGCCCGGGCCATGCCCAGATGAAAGCGGTGATTGAAGTGATGGAAGCTAAGGAATTCGATGACTGGGCAAAAGAAATGTCCGCCAACGCCGCCGCGAAGAACGGTGCGCCTGCTCCCGTTGCAGCCCGCTAAGTTTGCCGCTCGCGCAAGTTCGCCGCCATTTCCCCAACCATTTGCGAACGCTGCCTCGGATGATCTCCAGGCAGCGTTCTTCTTTATCGATGAAACTCTCCCGCTTCCAACGCATTGCCTTATCCGCCTTCGTGGCTATCGAGATCCTGATCTTCGTCGGTGCGATCGTCCGCACCACAGGCTCCGGTCTTGGCTGCCCCGACTGGCCATTCTGTTACGGCTGCTGGGTGCCCCCGACCACTGCTGAGGAGATCGACTTAACCAAACTCGACCTCGAAAAATTTCGCCTCAAAGCAGCTGCGATGGGCCGAGATCCCGCCTCAATCACTCCCGAAAAGCTTAAAGCCGAGTTCAACCCAGTCGCCACCTGGATCGAATACCTCAACCGCCTGACCAGCATTCCCGTCGGTCTCTCCGTCATGGTCATGTGGTTCGCCTCTATTTTCGAATGGCGAAAAGACCGCTCAGTGATTTGGCTCACCTCTACCTTCGCCGTCATTCTAGTCGGCGTGAATGCGTGGCTGGGGGCGCGCGTCGTTCTCAGCGGCCTGAAACCTGGTATCATCACGCTCCATATGGCACTGGCCATCCTGCTATTATGCGTGCTCGTTTACACCGCTTGGCGAGGGACCGAGCGCCCATGGTCCTTGGCTTGGAAAGCAGAACCCGATTCAAAGCTCCGCTGGCTCGCATGGGCCTTGTTTGCCTTGATCGTCGCCGAAGGTGTCCTCGGCTCCCAGGTGCGTGAACTTACCGATGAACTCGCCCGCACCCATGCTGGTCACACACGCGCCGAGTGGGTGCATGAGTTGGAGTCGAGCTGGGTTTACCTCGTCCACCGCAGCTTCTCCTGGCTCATTCTATTCTCCGGCATCGCCTTCTTCCGTCGCTGCCGGGCCTTGGCCCATCGTGGTTGGCTCGAAATTACCATCACGGCGATTATCATCAGCCAGATGCTCCTCGGCGTCGTGCTCGCCAATGTTGGAATCCTAGCCATCGCGCAAATCCTCCACGTCGGACTTTCGTCACTCCTCGTCAGTGCCCTATTTCTCTGGCTTCTCGGTTCCCGCTGGGTGCGGCGCGCAAACTCCTAGATCGTTTACAAGCCTTCACCGCTGAGGTAATTCGTTGTAAATGCCTGAAGCAGAACCAATCGTTGATGAACTCAGCCCTCGTGACCGAAGGATTGTGACCCATAGTTGGATAGCTTTTGTCCGTCCCAGTGTGCTTGCTGTGATTGCCTCTCTGATCTCGCTTAGCATTGCGCAGGATTGGTCGCCAGGGGCGCAATTTCTCCTGCTACGGAGCATCGACCTTCTTGTGCTTGTGATGTATTTTTGGCAATTCGCCCGGCATAGTCCAAGCTTGCTTGAAGCGTCAGGAATGATTCTGATCAGTGTGGGATTTCTCTACCTCGTCTCCAAAGCAGCCCTCGTGGCAGCGACAGTTATTCTAATCTTGGCCCTCTCTTGGTTTGTGATGACGTGGATTGCCAAACGCTGGCCACTCCCTCGAGGATTGTGTACGCTGGCTGTATTCACGAGCGTTTTGCAGTCTGCCTTGCTCATCATGCGTGGAATGAAGGCTGGTGGTTTCGCTGACATTATGCAGCACATACTTGGTCTGACATTTTTATGTCATCTTACCTTGGTCGCATTTGTCACCTCTCGTAGCTGGCATGAGGGAAAGATTTTCATCCCGGTCTCTCAGATTCAATCCTCTCGGATTTTTAGTGCGCTCCAGTTACTTTCTGTTTTTACCCAAACAATCACCAACTACTCTGATCACACTCTATCTGGCTTTCACCGGTATGGCGGCATCATGACCGCGGTCCTCACCATCTTTGTCGCTTGGAAAGTGCGATATCTGCTAGGAGGTGTCGGTGGCCTTCGCTTGGTCCCGCCTGCCCTGATGGTTATGCCAGTGAATCAAGTCATCCTTGGGATCTACGCGCTGCAGCCTGAGAATGGCTTGTGGCTAGCCCAATTGCATAATTTTAATGGTATATGCATCCTCATCCTCAGCAGCCTGATCACCTTCAGTATCTGGTCCCGAACCTTGGGATTAGGGCTTCCTGTGCGTAGTTAATTCGTCAATTGTGATTTAACTTTACAGACGAGGCATGCGTTTGCCCGAACTCAAACAAAAGGATCATGCAAGAAGATCCCGAACCACCTGTCCGCTCACGTCCGTGAGTCGGAAGTCCCGGCTTTGGAAGCGGTAGGTGAGCTGCTCGTGATCCAGACCAAGTTGATGCAGGATCGTAGCGTGCAGATCAGGCACGGAGACTTTCTTCTCCACCGCTGCGTAGCCGAACTCATCCGTCGCACCGTGGATCATGCCGCCTTTGATGCCGCCGCCTGCCATCCACATGGTAAAACCTTTTGGGTGATGGTCGCGGCCCTTGCCGTTCTCCGCCACGGGTGAGCGGCCAAACTCGCCGCCCCACACGACGAGTGTCGTGTCCAGCAGACCGCTGATCTTCAGATCATCCAAAAGGGCCGCGATAGGGCCATCCGTCTCCGCGCAGTGGAGATCATGGTTCTTCTTTAAGTCATCGTGTGCATCCCAAGCCTTCGGGCCTTCATTGCCGCCGCTGTACACCTGTACGAAGCGCACACCGCGCTCAACGAGTCGCCGCGCGAGCAGGCAGTTTTTGCCAAAGTGCGCCGTCGTCGGATGATCCAGCCCATACATCTGGCGCACGGCTGCGGATTCACCTTTCAGGTCGGTGCATTCCGTGGCGCTCATCTGCATCCGGTAAGCCAGCTCATACGCATTTAGCCGCGCGGCCAGCGCTGTCTCTGCCGGGTTCGCTGCGGCATACTCGGCGTTCCATTGCTTCAGCAAATCCAGCCGCGCACGCTGCTGGGTCGTGCTCACGCTCTTCGGTGGCGTGAGATACGCTATAGGCTCGCCACTGCTGCGGAAAGGCACGCCCTGATATGAGGCGGGCATGAAGCCGTTTGACCAATTCATCGCGCCATTCACCGGGGCACCGAGCTTGTCCAGCAGCACGACAAAGGCGGGCAGATTCTCACTTTCGGAGCCCAGCCCATACGTCACCCACGAGCCCATGCTCGGCCTGCCAGCCTGGGTAAAGCCCGAGTTCATCTGGAAGAGCGCAGGCGCGTGATTGTTGCTCTCCGCATGCATGGAGCGGATTACGCAGAGGCTGTCAGCATGACGCGTGAGGTTCGGGTACACCTCCGCCATGTCGATCCCCGACTGCCCGTGCTTCGCAAAGCGATACGGGCTCTGCATCGCCACGTTCTTCGTCTTCCCGCCCATGAAAGCGTCTTCCTTCTTCCACACCGGGATCGCCTTCCCATGCCAGCGCGCCAGCTCCGGCTTCGGATCAAAGAGATCCACATGCGATGGCCCGCCATACATGAAGAGGAAGATCACCGACTTCGCCTTTGGCGCGAAATGAGGCGTGCGAGGTGCCAGCGGATTCGTGTTCGTCAGCAGCCCGTCAGCCCCCATCAACGACTGCAAAGCCAGCCCGCCAAATCCGGCTCCGGCTTGCTGAAGAATATGGCGACGTGTGAGTAGGGGCATGTGCAAGAGAATAGCCGCACTACAACGCACCGCTCAAGCCAATGCTTCCACAGCTCTCAGCGTGGCCGCAGTGCGGCTTTCCACGCCGAGCTTCTCAAAGATGTGGATCGTGTGCTTCTTCACCGTGGCGACGCTGAGACCCAGGATCTCGGCGACCTCGTGGTTCCCCTTTCCCTGGGCCACCCACAGAAGCACCTCGGCCTCGCGCGGAGAGATGCCGAGCTTCTCCAACGGCTTCGGATCGTCGAAGTTGGGCTGAAAACGCTGTTGCTGCTTCGCACGTTCCAGCCGCGTGCGCACGGCTTTGAGCAAGTCGATTCGTGAGACAGGCTTCGGCAGGTAATCATCCGCACCGAGATTCATGCCAGCACGGATGTCCGGCGGCGTTCCTTTGGCCGTGAGAAAGATGAAGGGCGCCGCTTTCATCGTCGCATCGGCCCGCAGACGGGTCAGCACTTCGTAGCCGTCCATGCCGGGTAGCATGATGTCGCATAAAATCAGGGTAGGATGATGCTGCGAGGCCAGTTGCAGTCCGGTGCGGCCATCCGCAGCGGCTAGCACGTGAAAGCCTTCCAGCGTGAGCAACTCACATAAGTTTTCGCGCAACGGCGCGTGGTCTTCGATGAGGAGGATCGTGGTCATACTCTCAAAAAGATGGAGGCGTGAGTTCCTTGTCCCTCCTGGCTGCTGAACTGGAATTCGCCTCCACAGAGTTCGACGCAGCGTTTCACCACAGCGAGGCCTAAGCCAGTCCCGTCAATGTCACCCACATTGCAGGCGCGATGAAAGGGCTCGCCAATGCGTGCTTGATCAGCAGCAGGAATGCCGATGCCTTCGTCGTGAACGTGAAAGCGGAACAAGTCTCCATACTCATGCGCGGCAAAGATAACCTTGCCGCCTGGCTTCGAGTATTTAACGGCATTGGTGAGCAGATTCACCAGTACGCTGCGCATGAGTCCCACATCAATAGAGCGCGTGGATTCAGCGAATTCCGTTTCAATCGCGCAGCGTTGCTGCGTGGCGATCTGTACCTCTTCGACGATCTCGCGGCACAGTGCGGCGACATCCACTGGCTGCGGATTCGCCTTCATCGTACCGGACTCGATGCGGCCTAGCAGCAGCACCTGTTCGACCATTTCATTCATGCGACCGGTCGAGCTTTTGATCTGCGTGAGCAGTTCCAGCCGTCGTGATTCACTGAGCTGGCCTGCGTGAGCCTCAAGCAGTTCCGCACCGGACAAAATCACGCTCAGCGGCGTGCGGAACTCGTGCGAGACGCTGCTGACGAACTGATTTTTCATCCGCCCGAGTTCACGTTCCGCGTCAAGTGCGGCCCGGAGTTTGCCGGCGCGAGAGGCAATGATCACAAGGATGGACAAAGGGACAATGCTGAGTGCCAGCGCGGCGAAGCCGATCCAAGTCATCGGCGTTCCATACTCACGACTGAAGCCGGGACCGCGGGTGACGGCTACAGTCCACTCTGATTTATTCTCACCATCGCTGATGAGCTTGCGGCGTTCAGCGGCATCGGGCGGATCGTCTGCAGAGACGGGCCTTGCCCGCAGGGCTTCGCTGCTCAGGAGCGGCAGCGTCGGATCATGGCAAAATGAATCGAGATCGAGCCAGCCGAGGATGTAGCCACGAACCAGCATGTTGTCGTTGGGTGAGGTCACAGCGCCGACGATCACCAGAGTGCTCTTCGAGAGATGGGCACCAAAAACGAGCGGTGCTGTGCTCAGCCGGGCCTGTCGCAGAGCGCCGGCCAGCTGTGCATTGTCTGCGAGGTTGTCGCCCACTTTGGATAATGTGTTGCGGCCCTGCTGCCAGAGTACACGGATGTTTTTCTCGTCCTCGTGATGGGCGTAAGCTGTGGCGCTAAGATGCGTGATGCGCGTTTCCCAACCGGGTGGCGGCATGCCTTTCGGAGGGTGCGTGGAGTCCGGCACAAAGCGCCATTGATTGCGCATGATGTTGAGGAAGTTCTGATGGCGCATCGTGTTGATCTTGAGCTGCTCCACCAGGACCTCCGTGGCGGTGTCGAAGAGCTTTGCATCGCGCTCACGCGCTGCTCTGAAGGTGATGAAAGCGACCGCAGCAGGCACCAGCGCAAAGGCCAGCGTTAGTGCCGCGAGTGTACGCGGTTGCTCGATCCAGCGGGGCGTTTTCATGACGACTTTCGTTTCCACCACAGCACATAGCCGCTGACGATTTGCAGCACCAGCGCCACACAGGTGATGAAGGCGATCCAACGCGTGGTAGTGCCGCCAATGCTGCCCATGTGGATGGAAAGCTGCGCCATTTGATAAAGCTCTGACCATGTTCCCTCACGAGAGCTATGCTTTTCGAGCACACGCCCGTCGATCCGACTGAGAAAGATCACGCTGCGGCCCGCAGGTGATCCATCCTCAGGAAAGGCGAGCTGGATGCGAAATACGGGCCGCTGGGGTGGTGGCATCTCCACGGAAGCTGCGCGTGCCCCTGGCAGTGCGGCTTCGGCCTTCTTGATGGCCTCATCCACGTTGAGCCACGACTGATCCTGCTGAACGAACGGCACCTGCGGTGGCTGCGGATGCTCGCCGTGTATGTAGCGCAGTGTGAGGCCGGTGATGCCGAGGATGAGCAGAAAGACGGATGAGTAGAGTCCCGCCACGCTGTGCAGATCGAGATTGAAGCGGCGGAAGCTCGCGCCCTTCCGAAAGCCAAAGATGAGCAGCGGCCACCACAGCCACAGCCCCGTGAGCGCGAGGCCCAGTGTGATGCACGTCGCCACCACCACGACCGTTCCGCCCACCGAACCTTGCAGCAGATTCACATGCAGCTTCATCATCGTTTGTTCCCATCCGCCCATGCGAGGCCGTGTGCCGAGCAGTTTACCATCACGTGAATCGATGTGGAATGCCTTTGGGCCTGAAAAGAGCACCAGCGCATCGTTTTCGTCACGCGGCAGGCGGATGCCCTGCACGCGCGGATGTTGCGCCAGCACCATGGAAATCGGCATTCGCTCTGACTTCGCCGTGGCCTGCTGCGGATACAAATCCGGCCTGAGCCAGCGCTGGATCGTCTGCTCAAACACCAGCGCCCCACCTGTGAACGCGATCACTAGAATCACCAGTCCCGCAATCACGCCTGCCCAGCGGTGAAGCCACAAAAGAGTGCGTCGGAAGTTCATTCGCCGATTTCAGCCTGCTTCACGTCATTGCGCAACTTGCATGAGCATCAACGAGTGCACCGAAAGGAGCATCGAAGGTGGGCGGCATGCTCCCGTGGGTGAATTGAGAACCGACATCAATCGCCAGACAATCGGCTCATGAAAGCAAACCTTCTTTCCGCCTTCGTCTCTCTCCTTATAACCTCCACCACCAGCGCAGGACCGATCCAGAATGGCGGCTTCGATAGTAATCCTGGCAATGCTTCCCTCATCACGCCCTGGGTGGTGAATCCGACCGGCTTCACCGGAGCTACTCGGGATACATTGGCACCGGTCAGTGGCCCGTTTTCCATGCGCATAGCGAATCGAACCTCTGCCACCGATGGTGTGATGCAGCAGGGAAACAGCACAGGCCTATTCGGTGCACTTACCAATGGCGCGACGTATGTGACACGCGCGCAATTTAAGCTAGATGCCCAGGCGCAGGTGCGTGTCCTCATGAGTATCAATTCCACAATCGCACAGACGCCGATCATCCTAGCCGAGCGTGTCGTGCGTGGGGCGGAGGTAGGGCAGTGGCTCGTGGTGGAAGGCTCAGCGCTGATCGCATGGACAGGCACGGGAAATGCCGCGCGTATTTATTTCGCGGTGGAGCAACTCCACCCGGGTACGGCTCCCACCAGTGCCTTTCCATCCTACAATCTCGATGACGTCTTCATGGAACCCGATGACGACGGTGATGGCCGTAGCAACTTCGAGGAGATCACTGCAGGCACCAGCACAACTAATAAAGACAGCGATGGCGATTCGATGACGGACAACTGGGAACGTATGCATCACCTTAGCCCGCTAGTGAACGATGCGAGTGGTGATGTGGATGCCGATGGCCACACAAACATGGTCGAATACTGGGCGAACACCGATCCCGAGAGCGCCTCCTCCTACCCAGGCATCACCAGTGATCCACTTGCCAGCAGCGCCACAAAGGCCTTGCTCTATTATGTGCAAACACGTGGCGCTCGCGGAAACGGCCGCTATTTGACCGGACAGCAGGCGCACGACATCGCCAATGGTGACTACGCCAACTTCGTCGTCGGATTAAACTCGCTCATGACGAATGCGGGGTTCCCGAGCTGGGTTTCAGTGCTCGGCATCACTGCGGAAGGTCCCACCGCTGCTCAGCCACTACAAATCACGGCCAGCGGCCCTGTGGGACGCTCTTACATGGACGCAGGGGGCCTTGTGGTTCTGCATTTCACGCCGCGCAATCCTTGGACGAACAACTCCAACAGCGACAAAACCGGCGTGAGCATCGCCGACTTGCTCACGCCCGGCACTGTGGCGAATCTGCGTATGACCGGCTGGATGGATGCCATCGCGGCGGAACTCGCGCTCTTTGGCCCGGATCGTCCAGTGATCTTCCGACCTTTCTCCGAGCAGAACGGCACTTGGAACTGGTATGGAAGACTCCAGCAAGATGAGTTCGTCGCGCTCTATCGCTGGTTCCGTGACTACATGGTGAATGTCAAAGGCCTGCACAACATCATCTGGACCATCGAAGGCCACATCGGCGTGCATCGTCCTGCGGGCACTAGCAATGCGGGTGCGGCGATGGATTATTATTACCCCGGAGATGACGCCATCGACCTCGTTGGCTTCAGCGCTTACATTAGCGGCTGGAACCCTGGTTTTGATGCCGATGCCCAATCACGCCTGCATCCCAAAGCCTTCGCCATCACCGAGGGCGGCCCGCCCGCTAATGAAGACGATATGCCCAACGCCTACAACTCGACCTATCTACCCGCGCTTGATGCTTGGTATCCTCGCAGTGCTTTCTTTGTAATCTGGAACAGTTGGCCCACAGGACCATTTGTCGCGATCAAAGACAATGTGAACTATGTGCCATTGCTGACCGACCCGCGAGTCACGAACCGTGAAAACGTGAACTACCTCAAGACTACGGCGTATTGGCAGGCAGCGAATGGTTTGCAGAATCAGAATCTTGATGCCGATGCTGATCAAGATGGAATCACCAACCTCTTCGAAGCCGCCTTTGGCCTCGATCCACACACAGCGACAACTCCCATGCCTATGCAGAGCGTCGTGAATATTGGCGGTGAAAACTACCCAGCCATCATCTTCACTCACGATCCGGCCATTGCAGACCTAAGACCTGAGGTTGAATGGTCGAATGATCTCATGAATTGGAGCAAAACTGCGACCACGGAAGTCTCTCGCGGATTCTCTGGCGGTCTCGAAATCATCACTGTGCGCTCGAATACACCTTCGACCTCAGCGCCTCAGTTTCTCCGCGTGAAAGTCGCGGCACCATAACGACATCATTCGATGTAAACAAACTCACTGCTGTTGAGCAGGACATGAGACAGATCTTTGAGCGCTGTTTCTCGGTCACTGTCCTGCTCGCGCGATTGCACAAACTCGATCGACTGCTTCAAACGTAACTCTGTCGGTTTGCGCGAAAGGCTAAGCATGAAAAGCCGCTCGACGATCTGCGGTAGCACCTCGCCTGCTTCAGCTTTCGCACGACGCGCCAGATAGCCCGCCTGCTCCTCGACGAACTCATCATTCATCAGCACGAGCGCCTGGGTCGGCACCGTGCTCTGTGTACGCAGCGCGCAACTGTCCGTCGTGGCTGGTGCATCGAAGAGTTCCATGCTGGGCATCAGCAGTTGACGCTTCACATAGATGTAAATGCTGCGCCGCCAATGCTCGATTCCTTCCTCTTTCAGCACGGGCCATTTGTTCCGCTGGCTCGTGTCCAGTAGCTCTGCCCGGATGCGCGGCTTGATGCCAGGGCCGCCGAGTTTGCCATTCAACTTTCCACTCACGGCGAGAACCGCATCGCGGATGACCTCCGCCTCCATGCGCTGATTGTTCATGTGCGATAGGAGCGCGTTGGACGGGTCAGTTTGCAGTTCGGGCTTTAGCTCGCTCTGGGACCCCGAATCACGGGCTGAAGCCCGAACTACGAGCCCGGACTGTTGACGATACGTCGCCGACATCAGCATGAGCTTGTGCAGAGGCTTCAGCTTCCCGCCATTCGCGATGAACTTCCCCGCCAGCCAGTCGAGCAACTCAGGGTGAGTCGGCTTCGCACCGGAGAAGCCGAAGTTACTCGGCGTGATCACCAGCCCGGCACCGAAATGATGCTGCCAGACGCGGTTCACCATCACGCGCCAAGTCAGTGGATTCTCCGGCGATCCTATCCACTCCGCCAATGTCCGCCGACGTAGCGATGTCTTGCCCGGCTTTGGAAAAAGCAGTGGCTGTTGAGTTAACACTACCGGGATCGCTGCAAAGACTTCCTCGCCCTTATTCGCTGCGAGCCCGCGCAGCATCACATGCGTCGGCGACACTTCGGGCTTCGTTTCGATCAGAGCCATGAGCTTCGCCGGATCAGCGACCTTCTTGTCCTTCGAATCTGTGGCCCCACTCGGTAGGCCGAGCTGCTCCGTGCCAGCAAAGATCGCCATCATGCTGTAGTAGTCTTTGGCTAAAAGCGGCTCTGTTTTGTGATCATGACAGCGTGCGCAGCCGAGCGTCAGTCCGAAAAAAACCGATGACGTGGTGGAGATGACGTCATCCATCTGATCCGCTTTGTATTGGGCGAGGATCTCGGGCGTCTTGCCCATATTGTCGTCATTGCTCGGCCCATTTCGGCAAAAGCCCGTGGCGATCAAAGTCTGCTCATTCGCTCCATCCACCTCATCTCCTGCGATCTGCTCAGCAATAAATCGCGCATACGGTTTGTCTTCGTTAAAGCTGCGAATGACGTAGTCGCGATACTTCCACGCATAAGGCCGGTCGAGATCATTATGAAAGCCGCTCGTGTCTGCATAGCGAGCAAGATCCAGCCAGTGCCTGCCCCAGCGCTCTCCATAGTGCACACTCGCCAGAAGACGATCAATCAACGCTTCATAAGCCTTCGGTGCTTCGTCGCGCACAAAAGTGTCCACCTCCTCTGGCGAAGGTGGCAGGCCGATCAAATCCAATGTGACGCGCCGGATCAGCATCGCCCGATCCACCTCACCCGATGGCTTAAGCCCAGCGTTCTCTAGTTTCGCGAGGATAAAGCGATCGATGTCGTTTTCAGGCCAAGCTTTCATCTCCACTTCCGGCACAGGCCGGTTCGACAAAGGCTGAAACGCCCAATGCCCGCGCCCCTCCTCAATGCTCGGTGCCGCCCCATGGCAAATCGACGACACGATCAGGCCGGCGATTGGCAGGAATGGAAAAACACGGAACATGTGACGCCTTAAACGCTGTAATCGGACCTGTCTTCATCCGCTGCCCATTTTTACTCATCTTCTTTTTGCCAATCTCGGCCAAGATTGTAAACGCTGCCGCACCATCAGTTGTGGAGTCCGGCATTCGTCGTATTTCGCACACTCTTTGTCGTGGCGTGAATAGGGGCCTGCTCGCTATGCTTGGGCACCATGAAAACCATCCAAACTGAAGTCCTCGTTTGTGGCGGCGGCTGCGCGGGCATTGCGGCGGCGCTTTCCTCAGCTCGAAATGAAGCGCAAACACTTCTCATTGAGCGAGCGGGTTTCTCCGGCGGCATCATCACCACGGTCGGGTTGCCTTACTTTGACGGGCTGATCGACAAACCGAGCGGGCGCTTTGTCGTGAAAGGCATCGCGCTGGAATTTCTGCAGCGGCTGGGCATTGCGAAGCCGGGGGCGAAGTCGATCGATGATCTGCCGCCGGAGCTGGTCACGAAGTATTGGGGCAGCATGTGGATTCCGAATGTGGAGCACTTCAAGGTGCTCACTGATGAGTTGATCCTCCAGCACTCGGAGACGCTCAACGTGCTCTACCACAGCGTTGCCTGCGATGTGGAGGTGAAGGAAGGTCGCGTGGCCGCGGTGATCATCGCGAACAAGGATGGGCTGACGCGTGTGGAGGCGAAACAGGTCATCGACTGCACTGGCGATGGCGACATCGCGCACTGGGCGGGCTGCCCGACGATCTCGTCAAAGCCGCTCATGCCGCTAACAATGCATTTCCGCATCGGCAATGTAGTGCCGGTGAAGGAGACGAAGGACATGGCGAAGAAGGTGCTCATCGAGGCTCATAAAGAAGGCCGCCTGCCGAACTTCTACGGCCCCGGACTCATCTTCGCCTTCGCGAAGGACGAGTGCTACGTCCATGCCACCCGCGTGCCTGCCGATGCAACGAACGCTGCCGATTTCACCCGCGCGGAGATTCAGGGGCGCAAGGATGCGTGGGCGATCTTCAACGAATGGAAGGCGAAGGTGCCCGGCTTTGAAAACAGCTACTACATCATGAGCGGCCCCTACATCGGCGTGCGCGACACACGCCGCATCGTGGGACTGAACGTGCTCACGCTCGAAGACCTGCAAAAGACCACCCGCCATGACGATGCCGTCGCCACAGGCTGCTGGTTCCTCGACATCCATCCGCCAGAGGTCTCCGTCGATAAACCCTTCACCGGCTCCGGCTTCCAACCGAAGCCCTACGACATCAGTTATCGCACGCTCGTGCCGCAAAAAGTGAGCAACCTGCTCGTCGCCGGTCGCTGTCACAGCGCCAGCAGCGAAGCCAGCGCTTCCAGTCGCGTCACCGCCACGGCCATGGCTCTCGGCGAAGCCGCTGGAACCGCTGCCGCTCTAGCGATGAAGTCGAAAGCCG
Organism: Verrucomicrobiaceae bacterium; assembly: GCA_021151605.1. Classification (GTDB taxonomy): domain Bacteria; phylum Verrucomicrobiota; class Verrucomicrobiia; order Verrucomicrobiales; family Verrucomicrobiaceae; genus Prosthecobacter. The sequence goes on along the minus strand of JAGKWZ010000004.1, from coordinate 3,928 downwards.
AAGTAGGCACCTTCGATGGCTTGAAAGTGCGTGAAGCACTCGCAAAGCAGAATGCTGGGCCGTTTAGCGATTCATAGAAAGCGGTTACGGCTTTAGCCGAATCAATCAAGTAAAGCAACTGCGGATGAAGCCGTATCCACTCTATGACCACTGAATCCAACACGCTCACCCGTCGCGAAACCCTGCTCAGTGCGCTCAAATGCACAGTCGCTGCCTCGCTGATCGTTCCATTCATCACCACTGCTGCCGCTGAGCCAGCCTCAGTTCCAGAGCCAGAGTTTGCGCCCGAGAATGACTACCCCTTCTTTGGCTGTGAACTTGAATTCCACGGATCATAGCCATTGTCTTGGTTGGGAAGACGATGAATGCGCCGTTAGATCTCTAAAGTGGCTGCGCTTTACCCGCATTCCGATGATGATTCGGCTAAAGCCGAAACCACTTTCTTTATGCAACCGTTGCATTCTGAGATGCTTGCGATTAGCCCTCTTCTCCGCCAACCATAGCCGATCATTATTCGCCATCTTATCGTCTCACTCATAGCTCTCGCTTCGCTTCACGCGGAAGAACCGCAGCTTCCATCGGAGGCCGTGGCTTTGCTGCCTGAGGCATTCAGGGTGCCGAAAATTATGAAGCCGGATTTTGGAACGATTGAGAAGGTGGAGAGCGCTGATGCCACCGAATTCAAAGGCGATCCCTCCAAGGCCAGTTGGCTACCCAACGAAGCTCTTGCAAAAGCCAGGAAGGCAAAGATGGGCTATTAGAATCAGAATCTGTTTCCCAATCATGCTTCCCGATCACTTTGGAATCTCCGCCCTCATCCGCCACCGTCGTTCCATCAAGCCGGCGGACATGGACCCTGCTCGTGACATTGAGCGCGGGCTGCTGCTTCAGCTTCTTGAAGACGCCACCTGGGCACCAAATCACGGTCTGACTGAGCCGTGGAAGTTTCATGTGTTCCAGGGCGACTCACGCCAGCAACTCGCGGCGCAGATTCAGCAATCGTATCGTGAGAGCACGCCTCCGGCCGAGTTCCGCGAGGATAAGCTCCAAAAAATGGGCAGCACGCCCCTGATGGCAGCGGTCGTCATTGCCGTCGTGATGGAGCGGAACGGGGGCACGAAGATCCCCGAGATCGAAGAGATCGAGGCGGTGGCCTGCGCGCTGCAAAATCTCCAGCTCAGCGCCACGGCAGCCGGGCTCGGTGGCTACTGGTCATCCCCGCCCGTGTTGGATGCTCCCAGCTTCCGCGAGTGGCTCGGGATTCGCGCCGAGGATCATTGTGTCGGACTCATCTACCTCGGCTGGCCAAAGCCCGGCCTCAACTGGCCGCGCAGCGTGCGCCAGCCGGTGGAGACGAAGATTGTCTGGCGCTGATTTGTTCACGGAACTTGGCTGGCAGGCCGCCCATCGCTCGCGTAATTCTCCCCATGCTCGACTGGATTCAAGATTCCTGGGAATGGCTCACCACCATCATCTCCTCGCTGCCGTGGCAGATCCTCAGCGTTTGGACGCTCACGATCTGCCTGCTGCTCGTCGGGCTGATCGGCTCCGTGCTGCCATTGCTTCCTGGGCCGTTTTTGATCTTCATCGCCGGGGTGCTGCACACGCTGCTGCTACCGCAGCATGGCATGGGCTGGGTGGGCATTGCCATCCTGGTTCTGCTGCTCGTAGTCTCCTACTTTGTGGACATGGCCGCCGGGGCGATGGGCGCGCGCTGGTTTGGAGCCAGTCGCTGGGGGATCACGGGCGTCTTTGTCGGCGGCATCATCGGGCTCTTCTTTGCCCCACTGGGCTTCATCCTTGGACCGCTGATCGGCGGTCTGGCCTTTGAGCTGATCTTTGCCAAAAAGCGCATGGCTCCAGCTGTGAAAAGCACCTGGGGCACCCTGCTCGGCACCGGAGTTGGTCTGGCGGTGCGCTTCGCGCTGGCCGTAGCCATGGTCGCCACCGTGCTGGTGGATGTGATCTGGTAGCAGTATCTCTCACGTACTGATGTCCAGCTTCCCATGGGGCGCCTGGAAGGCACCTGGGTCGGGAGGGAACTTAATAGGATTTCACGACAATGTCACCATTGGTGAAAAGACCATGAATCTCGCGCCTGAAGACATGCATGTCAGGTCGCACCGTCTTCATTGCCAAGTCGGTCTTTACTTTGGCTCCTGCCAGCATTGGAGACTCCTCCCAACGTGAGAAATTCAGGCCTCTGCCCTGACCGTAGAGCGTATGGTCGAATTCTTCCTCGGGATGAATTTTCCCATCATGGATGTGCATCGTAGGGAAGAATAGATTCTTGGGTCGTGCCGATGGGAAGTTGAAAGCCATGGGATGCACCTCGGTTTTGCCTTTCTTCAGTTTGAAGACAGCAAAGCCGAAATCCCGGTAGGTCGGGAGCTGAGCGAGGGCATCATCAGGAAGTCGAAACCGCTTATCAAGCCGCGAGAAATCGGCCTGCGTGGGCACATAGCTGGCATCAAAGGCTCCCACGGACACGACTTTGAGGGGCCGGCTGAAAAAGCGGCGTGACTCGACAGGTGAAGCGGCTGCCTTGGCTAAACCATCCCGTGGAAAACAGCCGTTTAGGTCGCTGAAGATATGCGGATAGTCTTCCAAGTTCAGAAAGTTCACGGCATCCTCACCACTGCCTTGTCGGACAGGGATCGGGAGAATCATGGCCACAGCACGCTTTGTCGCGAGGGACAGTCTGTAGATGATCGACTGTCGGCCATCACTGTGAAGCCGTGCGAAGATTTTCGTGTTTGTGACACTCTCAACTGGACCTGAAAAACAACACATAAGGTGCCTCTTTTAGCGAATCGAAGATTGGCAAGCCAGCTTTATTCCCTCGCCATCCCCCGCATCATCTCCTTCGCGGTCTCTACGCTTATGCCGGGCTGTGCTTCCAGGATTCTCGCCAGCCAGGCGGTGACTCTTGGTGCGGCGAAGCTGCTGCCGGTGACGACTTTCCAGCCACCTTGCCAGGGGACTTTGACGTTCAGGCCGTGGGCGAGGAACTCGACCATGCTGTCGGGGCGGTGGCTCCAGACTTCGGGCGGCATGTCGGCGAGGTTCACGGTGAGGACGGTGGGGAACCAGCCGGGCCACTCGCGCTGATTCGCGTCTTCATTGCTACACGCGGCAACGATGTGGGCGCGGTGCAGGTAGGCTTCATCGGTCCACTCTTTGTAGGGCATGACGAAGCGGGCCTCGCCAGGGCTTCCGAAGCTGCAATTCAGGATGTGATAGCCACGCTGCACGGCGAGGCGCGCGGCCTCCCAGATGATGGTGGTGCGGCCTCGCAGGTCGGCGTCCAGCACGCGGAAGCTGCCGATCTCGGCGTCGGGAGCCATGCTGCGGATGATCCAGGCGATGGCGGTGCCGTGACCGATGACATCGCTGCTCGTTTCTACTGCTTTGAGAAAAGGGCCATCGCGCTCGAAGGCGATGTCATCCGCGAGTTGGAGGCCATCGAGTGCCGGATGCGTGGTGTCGATGCCGGAGTCGAGCACGGCGATGCGGACGCCTTTGCCGGTGAGGTTTTGGAGGTCGGCGCGAGTCATGATTTACTCCTCGATGCCGAGAACCCAGGCGGTGAGACGATGCTCGATCAAGCGGCCAACAGCTCCGGCGGTGGTCTCCATGGCGCTGAGATCGGCCAAACCAAAAGCGGCTGGCGGTGTGAACTCGGCTGGGAATTCATCTCGCGATTCGGGGACGCGTTTCAGATCCGGCAGATCGAGCAAGCGGATGAGCCGAACAGCGGTGATGACGCCGCGAGTGACTCCGCCAAAGACAAGCGGCACGGCGAGCATGGCCCAGGTGAGCACGCCGAGCTGGTGGTCGAGTTCGCGATGCTGGCGCTGATTGAAGCACACCTCCGCCTCGCAGGCAGCGATGCCGCTGGTGAAAACAAAGCCGCTGATGCCCTGCG